>JABFVM010000349.1 GCA_013362785.1 Streptomyces sp.
CCTGGTCAACTCGGCGGGGCTGACGTCCCGGGGCACGCTCCTGGACACCACGCCCGAGCTGTTCGACCAGCACATCGCGATCAACCTCAAGGCGCCGTTCTTCGCCATGCAGGCCGCCGTGCAGGACATGGTCTCGCGGGGGGCGCCCGGCACGATCGTCAACATCATCACGTCCTCGGCGCACGGCGGGCAGCCGTTCCTCGCGCCGTACGTCTCCGCCAAGGCGGGCCTGATCGGGCTGACCCGAAACGCCGCGCATGCTCATCGCTTCGACCGGGTTCGGATCAATGGGCTGAACATCGGCTGGACGGCGACGGAGGGGGAGGACGCGACGCAGAAGGCGTTCCACGGGGCCTCCGACGACTGGCGGGAGGAGGCTGCCGCGAAGCTGCCTATGGGCAAGTTGGGTCAGCCGGACGAGATCGCCGATTTCGTGGTGTTCCTGCTGTCGGATCGTTCGGGCGTGGTCACCGGGTCGGTGATCGACTGGGACCAGAACGTGCTTGGAGGGCTCGACTAAGGATTTGCCGCGCTTTGTCGTTGGTCGTGTGCGGCGCCGTCGTGGCTGGTCGCGCAGTTCCCCGCGCCCCTGAGGGGCGCGGCAGTAACCCGTCTCAAGGAGTAACACCCCATGCGTATCGGAATCCTTGGCCTCGGCCGTATCGGTGCCTTCCATGCCGAGACTCTCTCCGGGCTCGACGCGGTCGAGTCCCTCGTCGTCACCGATCCGTTCGCGGACGCCGCCAAGGCCGCCGCGGAGCGGTTCGGCGCCGAGGTCGTGGACTCGCCGGAGGCCCTGCTGTCGGCCGGCGTGGACGGCATCGTCGTCGCCGCCGCGACCGACGCCCACCCGGCGCTCATCCTGGCCGGTGTCGAGGCCGGCATCCCCGTCTTCTGTGAGAAGCCCGTCGCGAAGACGATGAGCGAGGGCGTCGAGGTGCTGAAGGCCGTGCGGGGCAAGGACGTGCCGATCCAGATCGGCTACAACCGGCGCTTCGACACCGGGTTCGTCAACGCCCGGGCCGCCGTGCAGGCCGGTGAGCTGGGCAAGCTGCATACCGTGAGGTCGACCACGCTGGACCCGGCGCCGCCGCCGGCCGCGTACATCGCCGCCTCCGGTGGCATCTTCCGGGACTGCTCGGTGCACGACTTCGACATCATCCGCTGGGTGACCGGCCGGGAGGTGACCGAGGTGTACGCCGTCGGCGGCAACAAGGGCGCCGACTACATCAAGGAGGCGGGCGACGCCGACACCACCGGCGCGATCCTCACCCTGGACGACGGCACCATCGCGGTGGTCTCCAACTCCCGCCACAACGCCCGGGGTTACGACGTCCGCATGGAGATCCACGGCTTCACCGACTCCATCGCGGTCGGCCTGGAGGACAAGCTGCCGCTGCGCTCGGTCGAGCCCGGCGTGACCTTCCCGGCGGGCACCCCGCACGACTTCTTCATGGACCGCTTCACCGCGGCCTACCGCGCCGAACTCACCGCGTTCACCGAGGTCGTGGCCGGTACCCGGCCGTCCCCGTGCACGATCGAGGACGCCCTGGAGGCCGGCTGGATCGCCGATGCGTGCACACTGTCGCTGCAGGAGCACCGTCCGGTGACGATCGAGGAGGTACGGCAGGCATGAAGGAACCAGGCCGGGAGCCGCTGCGCATCGGAGTACTGGGCGCGGCGAACATCACCGGGCTCTCCCTCGTCGGCCCGGCCCGCACGACCGGCCATCGCCTCGTGGCGGTGGCGGCGCGCGACCGGGCCCGGGCGGAGGCGTTCGCGGAGGAGCACGACGTGGAGCGGGTGGCGGACTCCTACGCCGACGTGCTCGCCGACCCGGAGGTCGAGGTCGTCTACAACCCGCTCGCCAACGGGCTGCACGGGCCGTGGAACCTCGCCGCGCTCGCGGCCGGCAAGCACGTCCTGACGGAGAAGCCGTCGGCGAGCAACGCCGAGGAGGCCGCCGAGGTGCGGGAGGCGGTCGCGAAGGCCGGCACGGTCTTCATGGAGGCCTTCCACTACCTCTTCCACCCGGTCACCCGGCGGCTGCACGAGATCCTCGAAAGCGGCGAACTGGGCGAGCTGCAACGGGTGGAGACGACGGTGGCGATCCCCGCGCCGGGTGCCGCCGACCCGCGCTGGTCGCTGCCGCTCGCGGGCGGCGCCGTGATGGACCTCGGCTGCTACAGCCTGCACGCGGTGCGGATGCTCGCGCCCTGGGCGGGCGGTGCGCCGCGCCTGGTCTCCGCGCGGGGCGGGGAACGGGCCGGGGCGCCCGGCGTCGACGAGTGGCTGGACGCCGAGCTGGAGTTCCCCGGCGGGGCGACCGCCTCCGCGCGCTGCCACATGGCGTACGACGAGCTGGAGATGAGCTGCCGCATCGTCGGCTCGCGGGGCGAGGCGCTGGCACCGAACTTCGTGCTGCCCCACCTGGACGACCGGCTCGTGGTGCGGACGCCGGACGGTGAGCGCACCGAGCGGCTCGGCACCCGCTCGTCGTACACCTACCAACTGGAGGCGTTCGCCGCACACATACGCCGGGACGCGCCGCTTCCGCTGGACGCGGACGACGCGCTGGCGACGATGACGCTGATCGACGAGTCCTACCGCGCGGCGGGCTTCGAGCCGCGGCCGCGCACGACGCTCGCGAACTGAGCGCGGAACACGAAGAAGGGCCGGGGGGAACTCCCCCGGCCCTTCGGTTCGTCGTCAGACGTACAGCGCGGGCCGGTCGACCAGTTCCACCGGAGCCCGGCCGCCCTCCGCCAGCGACCGTACGCCCGCCTCGCAGACGGCGGCCACGGCGTAGCCGTCCCAGGCGCTCGGGCCGATGACCTCGCCGCGCCGGGTGGCGTCCACCCAGGCCTGGACCTCACGGTCGTAGGCGTCGGCGAACCGCTCGATGTAGTCCTGCGCGATGATGCCGCCCCAGCGGCCGGCGGCGTTGGTGACCATGGCGTGGCCGTCGCCGACCCGGGCGGTGCCGCGTTCGCAGACGACCTCGGCCTGGACCTGGTAGCCGAAGCCGCAGTTGACGAAGATCTCGACGTCGACGACGGCGCCGCCGTCGGTCTCGAAGAGCACGAACTGCGGGTCCCGGATGCCGTCCGGCGCGTTGCCGGACGGCGTCGGGGCCAGCACGGTGACGGCCGTGATCTCGTGGCCGAGCAGCCAGCGGGTCACGTCCATCTCGTGCGTCACCGAGTCGTTGATCAGCATCTCGGACGTCCAGCCGGGCGGGCTGGCGGCGTTGCGGTGCCGGTTGTGCAGCATCAGGGGACGGCCCAGCTGGCCCGTCTCCAGCAGCGCCTTGAGCTTCATGTACTCGGCGTCGTAGCGCCGCATGAAGCCGACCTGGACCCTGCGGTGGCCCAGCTTCCGCTCGGCCTGAAGGACGCGCAGCGCGGACGCGGCGTCGGGGGTGAGGGGTTTCTCGCACAGCACCGGCAGATCGTGCTCGAAGGCGGTGAGCAGCGCCGCCTCGTGGGCGGGGCCGGGCGACGCGACGATCACCGCGTCGACGTCGGCCGACGCCATCGCGGCGGCCGGGTCGGTGAAAGCGGCGCAGCCGTCGACGCGGGACGCAACCGTTTTGGCGCGCTCCGCGTCGACGTCCACGACTGCCGTCACCCGTGCCCCGCTGGTGACCTCCTGGATGCGGCGCACATGATCCGCACCCATCTTTCCGGTACCGATGACTGCGACTCCGAGCGTGTGCGGACGCTGGGTCATGGTGATCGGCCGTCCTTTCGGGTCGTCAGGCGCCGCAGGACCTCAGGAACTGGCGGGTACGCACCGCGATGGGCAGCGGCCTGTCCGGCTCGCAGGGGTACATGTCCTGCTCGACGATCGCGAACAGGTCCACGTTCAGCTTCTGCGCGGCCTCCAGGACCGGTCCCAACTCCGGTACACCGGCAGGGGGTTCGCACATCACGCCGCGCTGCACGGCGGGGCCGAACGGGATCTCGTTCCTGACGACGTCCGCGAGGATCTCCGGGTCCACCTGCTTGAGGTGCAGATAGCCGATGCGCTCGCCGTAGGTCTCGATCAGCTTGACGCTGTCGCCGCCGCAGTAGGCGTAGTGACCGGTGTCGAGGCAGAGGTTGACCAGGTCGGAGTCGGTCGAGTCGAGGAAGCGCTCGACGTGGGCCTCGGTGTCGATGTGGGTGTCGGCGTGCGGGTGCACGACGATGTCGAGGCCGTACGTCTCCTTCACCTCGTGTCCGAGCCGCTCCATGCCCTTGGTCAGGTGGGCCCACTGCTCACCGGTGAGCTCCGGCGGCTCCAGGATCTCGGCGGTCTTGTCGTCCCGCCAGAAGGACGGGATGACGACCAGGTGCTCGGCACCCATGGCCTGGGTGAGCGCGGCGACCTCGCTGACGTGCTGCCAGGTCGACTCCCAGACGGCGGGGCCGCGGTGCAGGCCGGTGAAGATCGTGCCCGCCGAGACCTTGAGGTCGCGCTTGGCGATCTCGTCGGTCAGGCGCGCCGGGTCGGTCGGCAGATAGCCGTACGGGCCCAGCTCGATCCAGGAGTAGCCGGCCTCGGCGACCTCGTCGAGGAAGCGTTCCCAGGGCACCTGTACGGGGTCGTCGGGGAACCAGACGCCCCAGGAGTCCGGGGCGGAGCCGACCCGGATGCGGTCCAGCACAGGGGGCATGTCAGGACTTCCCTTCGCCGGTCTTGGCCACGGGTGCGGTGAGGTCTCCCTCTTCGGGGAGCTCTTCGACGTCCACGCCGCGTACCTGGCTCAACTCGTGCTTGAGTGCGGCGAGTTCGGTGCCGCCGGCCATGTGGTTGGTGAGTTCTTCGAGGCTGACCTCGTCGCGGGAGGCGTTCAGCTCCATGGTGCCCAGGCGCAGGACGCTGAAGTGGTCGCCGACCATGTAGGCGTGGTGGGGGTTGTGGGTGATGAAGATGACGCCCAGGCCCTTCTCGCGGGCGGCGGCGATGTACTTGAGCACCACGCCGGACTGCTTGACGCCAAGGGCGGCGGTCGGCTCGTCCAGGATGAGGACCCGGGCGCCGAAGTAGACGGCGCGGGCGATGGCGACGCACTGGCGCTGGCCACCGGACAGGGTGCCGATGGGCTGCTCCATGTCGTCGAGGACGATGCCCATGTTGCGCAGTTCCTGGTCGGCGGTCTTCTTCATCTTCTCGATGTCGAGACGGCGCAGCGGCCAGGGACCCTTGGTCATCTCGGAGCCGAGGAAGAAGTTCCGCCACACCGGCATCAGCGGGACGACGGCGAGGTCCTGGTAGACGGTGGCGATGCCCTTGTCGAGCGCCTCGCGCGGAGTGGAGAACCGGACCGATTCTCCGTCGACGAGGAACTCGCCCTCGGTGTGCTGGTGCAGACCCGAGATGATCTTGATCAGGGTCGACTTGCCGGCGCCGTTGTCGCCGAGCACACAGGTCACCTGACTGGGGAACACCTTCAGGTCGACGCCGTGCAGGGCGCGGATGTTGCCGTACGACTTGCCGGCCCTTCGCAGTTCGACGACCGGGCCGTCCTTGTCGGGGGCCTTGTCGGCGATGACGGCGCCCTGAGCGCCGGTTCCGTTGGTGGATGTCATGTCGGTCACCTCCGGGTGGCCGTGCGCTGCACGTACAGATTGATCAGGACGGCGCCGAGCAGCATCACGCCGAGGAACGTCTTGAACCAGTCCGGGTTCCAGCCGGCGTAGACGATGCCCTGCTGGACCATGCCGAACATGAAGGCACCGAAGACCGGACCGATCGCCGAACCGGCACCACCGGTCAGCAGACAGCCGCCGATGACCGCCGCGGCGATGTAGATCAGCTCCTGCCCGACGCCCTCACCGGACTGCACCGTGTTGAACGAGAACAGCTGGTGCATGCCGACGAACCAGGCGCCGAAGCCGACCAGCATGAAGAGGGAGATCTTGGTGAAGGTCACCGGCACACCCACGGCGCGGGCGGACTGCTGGTTGCCGCCGACCGCGAAGATCCAGTTGCCGTACTTGGTACGCAGCAGCACCCACGTCGCCAGGGCCGCGAAGACCAGCCACCACATGACGGTGATCTTCACGTTGACGCCGCCGATTTCGAAGGACGAGGCGAAGACCGCCTTGGCCTGGTCGAAGCCGTCCATGTCGCTGATGTCGTCGGTGGCGACGTTGCCGGTGATCAACTTGGTCACCGCGAGGTTCACGCCCTGGAGGATCAGGAAGGTGCCCAGGGTGACCAGGAAGCTCGGCAGACCGGTCTTGACCAGCATCCAGCCGTTGAAGAGACCGATCGCGAGGGACACGGCCAGGGCGACGATCACGCCGACCCAGACGTTCATGCTCAGCTGGTACGCGGTCATGCTGGCCGTCAGCGCGGAGGTGACCACCGCGACACCGGCCGAGAGGTCGAACTCGCCGCCGATCATCAGCAGGGCCACGGGCAGCGCCATGATCCCGATGGTCGACGACTGGTACAGGATGTTCGCCATCGAACTGCCGTCGCGCACCGGCGGCGCCGTGATCAGGAAGAAGATCAGCACCGCGACGGCGCCGAGGAAGACGCCGACCTCGGGCCGGGCCAACAGCCGGAGCGCCAGGGGGCGTTCCGTCGTGCGGCCGTCCTTCTCCTTGCCCGGGCCGGAGGCCGGCGGTGTGTTCACCGCCGGCTCAGCCTGTTGGGTCATGCTCATCACCGAGTGCCCTTCGCGGCGTACTTGTCGATCGTCTCGACGTTCGTCTTGTCGACGAAGGCAGGTCCGGTCAGCACCGGCTGCTCGCCGCCGCCCATGTAGTTGCCGTTGTTCTTGTAGAGCCACAGGGAGTCGATCGCCAGGTAGCCCTGGAGGTAGGGCTGCTGGTCGACGGCGAACTCGATGGTGCCCGCCTTGATCGCTCCGGTCAGCTGCTTGTTGAGGTCGAAGGTGGCGACCTTCGCCTTGCTGCCGGACTCGTCGACCGACTGCGCGGCCGTCAGCGCGAACGGGGCGCCGAGGGCGACGATGTAGTCGGTGTCGCTGTCCTGCTTGAGCTTCGCGGTGATGGTCGACTTCACGGACGGCATGTCGGTGCCGTTGACGTTCAGGTTCTCGACGTCACCCTCGAAGGTCTTCTTCACACCGGCGCAGCGCTGCTCCAGGCCGATGTTGCCCTGCTCCTGGATGACACAGACGGCCTTCTTGGCGCCGGCCTCGTTCAGCCGCTTGCCGAGCGCCTCGCCCGCCACGGTCTCGTCCTGGCCGAAGAACTCCATCAGGCCGAGCTTCTGCCACTCGCTGACACCGGAGTTGAGGCCGACCACCGGTATGCCGGCCTTCTTCGCCTTGCTGACGACGTCCTTCATGGCGTCGGGCTTGGCGAGGGTGATCGCGATGCCGTCGACCTTCTGGTCGATCGCGTTCTGGACCAGGTTGGCCTGGTTGCCGGCGTTCGGGTCGTTGGAGTAGATCAGCTTGACGTTGTCCTTGGCGGCGGCGGCCTCGGCACCCTTGCGGACGATGTCCCAGAAGGTGTCACCGGCCGACTGGTGCGTGACCAGGGCGACCGTCATACGGGGCGTGTTTGCCTTGCCGGCGGAGGCGCCCTCCGCGCTCTCCTCAGCCTTCTTGCCGCCGGAGCTGCTGGAGCATCCTGCGAGCGTCAGCGCTGCCGCTGCGGCGACGGCCACCACGGGGGCCAACCTGCGGGAACGGGAGTAAGAGCGGTCCATCTTTCCAGCACCTCACTGTGCGACGGGGTGTTGCGACGGGGGAAAGGGGGTTGATCACTGGGATCGTGGCCCGGACCGGTGGGAGAGAGCCCGGGTCGTGTGCCGTGGAACACGGCGGTATCGCTGGGACGGGATCCAATCGCTGGATGCGCCCACTGTCAATACTTTGTTAAGACATCATTTCACAAGCAGGTCCGAATGTAAGTACAAAGTATTGACAGCGTCGGCCTCCACGCCCTACACCTGGGAGGCGGCAGGCCCCCTGGGGGCCCCACCCCCAGTCCAGCTCTAGGAGCGTTGCGCATGGCCGAGTCAGCCAAGCCCTTCGACTTGATCACAATGGGAAGGATAGGAGTCGATCTCTATCCCCTGCAGTCTGGCCTACCTCTGACGCAGGTGGAGACGTTCGGCAAATTCCTCGGCGGCTCGGCCGCGAACGTCGCCGTCGCCGCCGCCCGGCTGGGCCGGAGCACCGCCGTGATCACCCGCACCGGCGACGATCCCTTCGGCGTCTACCTGCACGAAGCCCTGAAGGACTTCGGCGTCGACGACCGCTGGGTGACGCCCGTCGCGGCGTACCCGACGCCGGTGACGTTCTGCGAGATCTTCCCGCCGGACGACTTCCCGCTGTACTTCTACCGGCAGCCTAAGGCGCCTGACCTGGAGATTCACTCCGACGAGCTGGACTACTGGGCCATTCGTTCGGCCCGGGTCTTCTGGATCACCGGCACCGGTCTGAGCGAGGAACCGAGCCGCTCCGCCACCCTCGCCGCCCTCAAGGCGCGCGACAGGGCGGGCACCACGGTCTTCGACCTCGACTGGCGTCCGATGTTCTGGAGGGACCCGGCAGAGGCCCGCCCGTACTACGCGGAGGCGCTGCGGCACGCCACGGTCGCGGTCGGCAACCTCGACGAGTGCGAGGTCGCCACCGGGGTCCGCGAGCCGCGCGCCTGCGCCGAGGCGCTGCTGGCGGCCGGTGTGGAGCTGGCGGTCGTCAAGCAGGGCCCCAAGGGCGTGCTGGCCGTGCACCGCGACGGCACGGAGGCCGAGGTGCCGCCGGTGCCGGTCGAGGTCGCGAACGGCCTCGGCGCGGGCGACGCCTTCGGCGGCTCGCTGGTCCACGGGCTGCTGTCCGGCCGGGATCTGGCCGAAACCATGCGGTACGCCAACGCTGCCGGCGCCCTCGTGGCCTCCCGCCTCGCCTGCTCCTCCGCGATGCCCACCGAGTCCGAGGTCGAGGGCCTCCTCGCGCAGGCGTCCTGACGGCCGGCCGAGCCACCCCTGAAACGGAGCTTTTCCTTGAGTATCAGCATCACCGACCTCGCCGCGATCCGAGCCCGGCACCCCGAGGCGATCGCCGAGGCCGCGGCCCGCCGGGTGCGCCGCCCGCTGATCGGCGACAGCGGCCGCCTGATGATCGTGGCCGCCGACCATCCGGCCCGCGGCGCCCTGAGTGTCGGCGACAGACGGCTGGCCATGGCCGACCGGGCCGATCTGCTGGAGCGCCTTTGCACGGCCCTGTCCCGGCCCGGCGTCGACGGAGTGCTGGCCACCGCCGACATCCTGGAGGACCTGCTGCTCCTCGGCGTCCTCGACGACAAGGTTGTCATGGGGTCCATGAACCGCGGGGGCCTGGCCGGCTCGTCCTTCGAGATGGACGACCGCTTCACCGGCCACCGCGCGGAGGACATCGCCCGGATGCGCTTCGACGCGGCCAAGCTGCTGCTCCGCGTCGACTACGACGACCCGGGCTCGCTGACCACCCTGGAGTCCACGGCCCGGGCGATCGACGCCATGGCCGCGCTCCGACTGCCCCTGTTCGTCGAGCCGTTCCTCTCCCGGCGGATCGACGGCCGGGTGCGCAACGACCTGTCCGCCGAGGCCGTCACCAAGTCGATCGCCATAGCGTCGGGCCTCGGCGGCACCTCGGCCTACACCTGGCTGAAACTGCCCGTCACCGACGACCCCGACGACATGGCCGAGGTGCTGGAGACGTCCACGCTGCCCGTCGTACTGCTCGGCGGCGAGGTCGGGGACTCCGTCGAGGCCCAGGCGGGCGCCTACGAGCGCTGGCGCAAGGCACTCGCGCTCCCCACCGTCCAGGGCATGGTCGTCGGCCGCTCGCTGCTCTACCCGGCCGAGGGCAGTGTGGAGACGGCGGTGGACACGGCCGTCGGCCTGTTGTGACCCGGACTGTGACGCGGAGGAACGACTGTGACGCTTGAGGACGCGATGACGTATCACCTGCCCGCGGGAAAGGCGCTCGGCGGCCCGTACGTCGTGGACGTCACGCCCGAGAAGGCCGGCTGGGGCTACTCCAGCCTGAAGGTCCTGGAGCTGCCGCCCGGCGGCTCGCACACCTTCGAGACCGGTGACAGCGAGTGGATCGTGCTGCCGCTCAGCGGCGGCTGCGCGGTCGAGGCGACCGACGACTTCGGCCATGACACCTTCCAACTGTCGGGCAGGGAGAGTGTGTTCAGCGGGGTCAGCGACTTCGCCTATGTGCCACGGGACGCCCGTACGACCGTGACGTCCAGCGACGGCGGACGGTTCGCGCTGACCGGCGCGCGCTGCACCCGGCGGCTGCCCGCCCGGTACGGCCCGGCGTCGTCGGTGCCGGTGGAGCTGCGCGGCACCGGCAACTCCTCCCGCCAGGTGAACAACTTCGGCGCGGCAGCCCCCGCCGGAGGCGGTGATGGATACGGTTTCGAGTGCGACAAGCTCATCGCGGTCGAGGTCATCACGCCCGGCGGCAACTGGTCGTCCTTCCCGCCGCACAAGCACGACGAGCACCGGCCCGGCGAGGAGTCGGTGCTGGAGGAGATCTACTACTTCGAGTTCGCCGACCACGAGGGCACCCCCGGCCTCGGCTACCAGCGCGTCTCCCCGTCCGGACACGGCCGGAACACCGATGTCCTCGCGGAGGTGCGCGGCGGTGACGTCGTGCTGATCCCCGACGGCTGGCACGGGCCCTCCATGGCCGTGCCCGGCCATCACATGTACTACCTCAACGTCATGGCGGGTCCCGAGGCCGAGCGCGCCTGGCTGATCTGCGACCACCCCGATCACGCCTGGATCCGCGGCACCTGGCCGGACCAGCCCGTCGACCCCCGTCTGCCCCTCTACACCGCTCCATCCCAGTGAGGTCCCCGATGAGCCAATCCACCGTCCGCCTGACCGTCGCCCAGGCGCTGGTGCGGTTCCTGTCCGCCCAGTACACCGAGCGCGACGGCGTACGGCACCGGCTGATCGCCGGGACCTGGGGCATCTTCGGCCACGGCAATGTGGCCGGTCTCGGCCAGGCCCTGCTCCAGGCGGGCGAGGACGTCATGCCGTACCACCAGGGCCGCAACGAGCAGTCCATGGTGCACGCGGCCGTCGGCTACGCCCGTCAGCTCAACCGCCTCTCCGCGCAGGCCGTGACGACGTCGATCGGTCCGGGCGCCACCAACCTGGTGACGGGCGCGGCCCTGGCCACGATCAACCGCCTCCCGGTCCTGCTGCTGCCCGGCGACTACTTCGCCTCGCACGCCCCGGACCCGCTGCTCCAGCAGCTGGAGCACCCGACCGAGGCGGACGTCTCGGTCAACGACACGCTGCGGCCGGTGTCGAAGTACTTCGACCGCGTCACCCGCCCCGAGGCCCTGATCCCGTCCGCGCTGAACGCCATGCGCGTGCTCGCCGACCCGGCCGAGACCGGCGCGGTGACGCTGGCCCTCCCCCAGGACGTGCAGGCGGAGGCGTACGACTGGCCCGAGGAGTTCTTCGCCGACCGCGTCTGGTACGTACGGCGCCCCGCGCCCGACCCGGTCGAGCTGGCGGCGGCCGTCGAGGCGATCCGCTCCGCCGAGCGCCCGCTGATCGTCGCGGGCGGCGGTGTCCACCACAGCGAGGCCGAAGACGCGCTCAAGGCCTTCGTGGAGGCCACCGGCATCCCGGTCGCCTCCACCCAGGCGGGCAAGGGCTCGCTCCGTTACGACCACCCCTGCGACCTCGGCGGCATCGGCCACACCGGCACCTCGGTCAGTGACGACATCGCGCGTGCGGCCGACCTGGTGATCGGCGTGGGCACGCGGTACACCGACTTCACCACCGCCTCGGGCACGCTCTTCCAGAACCCGGACGTGCGCTTCCTGAACCTCAACATCACCGGCTTCGACGCGCACAAGCTGGCCGCGCGCACGCTGGTGTGCGACGCGCGGACCGGGCTCACGGCCTTGGCCGAGGCGCTTTCCGGCCATCGCGTGCACCCCTCGTACGAGGCCGAGTACCTCCTCGGCCAGGAGCAGTGGGACGCGGTCGTGGAGGCCGCCTACCGTGCCGACGACGAGAGCGCCGTACCGACACAGACGCAGGTCCTGGGTGCGCTGGACGCGGTGGTCGGTGACGACGACGTGGTGATCAACGCGGCCGGTTCGCTGCCGGGCGACCTGCACAAGCTGTGGCGGGCGCGGTCCCCGCGCCAGTACCACCTGGAGTACGGCTACTCCTGCATGGGCTACGAGATCCCGGCCGGGATCGGCATCCAGCAGGCCGCCCCGGACGTCGCCGTGTGGTCGCTGGTCGGCGACGGCACCTATCTGATGATGCCGACGGAGATCGTGACCGCGGTCCAGGAGGGCCTGCCGGTCAACATCGTCCTGATCCAGAACCACGGCTACGCCTCCATCGGCGGGCTGTCGAACGAGGTCGGCGGCGAGCGCTTCGGCACCGACTACCGCTACCGGGCCGCCGACGGCACGTTCAGCGGCGCCCCGCTCCCCGTCGACCTCGCCGCCAACGCGGCCAGCCTCGGCATGGACGTGCTGCGCGCCAAGACGGTGGGCGAGCTGCGGGAGGCGCTGGCCGCCGCGCGCGCCTCCGACCGGCCGACCTGCGTATACGTCGAGACGGACATCAAGAACCCGTCCTCGCCGGGCGCCGAGGCCTGGTGGGACGTGCCCGTGGCCGAGGTCGCCTCCCGCGAGGCCGCCGTGGAGGCCCGCGAGCGCTACGACCAGAACGTCGCCGGACGCCGCCACCACCTCTGAACTCCCCGCTGAACTCCCCGCACACGACCCGCACTTGAAAGGCCCTTGCGCACCATGAAGACCATCACCCACTGGATCGACGGCAAGTCCGTCGAGGGCATCTCCGGCCGCTTCGGCGCCGTCTACAACCCGGCGACCGGCGCCCAGGAGAAGCAGGTCGCCTTCGCGACCGTCGACGAGGTGGACGCCGCCGTCGCCTCCGCCAAGGCCGCGTACGAGAGCTGGGGCCAGTCGTCCCTGGCCAAGCGCACCGCGATCCTGTTCAAGTACCGCGAGCTGCTGGACGCGCACCGCGACGAGATCGCCGAGCTGATCACCGCCGAGCACGGCAAGGTGCACTCCGACGCGCTCGGCGAGGTCGCGCGCGGTCTGGAGATCGTGGAGCTGGCCTGCGGGATCTCCGTGCAGCTCAAGGGCGAGCTGTCGACGCAGGTGTCGACCCGGGTGGACGTGGCGTCGATCCGCCAGCCGCTGGGCGTGGTCGCCGGCATCACGCCGTTCAACTTCCCCGCGATGGTGCCGATGTGGATGTTCCCGCTGGCCATCGCGTGCGGCAACACCTTCGTGCTCAAGCCGTCCGAGAAGGACCCGTCGGCGTCGTACCGGCTGGCCGAGCTGGCCACCGAGGCGGGGCTGCCGGAGGGTGTACTGAACGTCGTGCAGGGCGACAAGGTGGCCGTGGACCGGCTCCTTGAGCACCCGGACATCGAGGCGGTCTCTTTCGTCGGCTCGACGCCGATCGCGAAGTACATCCAGCTCAAGGCGGTCGAGCACGGCAAGCGCGTGCAGGCCCTGGGCGGCGCCAAGAACCACATGCTGGTCCTGCCCGACGCCGACCTGGACTTCGCCGCCGACCAGGCGATCAACGCCGCGTACGGCTCGGCGGGCGAGCGCTGCATGGCCGTGTCGGTCGTGGTCGCCGTCGGTGACACCGGCGACGAGCTGGTCGGCAAGATCGCCGAGCGGGCGAAGAAGCTGCGCATCGGCCCCGGCAACGACCCGGCCTCCGAAATGGGCCCGCTGATCACGCGCGAGCACCGCGACAAGGTGGCGTCCTATGTGGCTTCGGCCGCCGAGCAGGGCGCGCAGGTCGTGGTCGACGGCACCGGATACTCGGTCGAGGACCACCCTGAATGCGCTGACGGCTTCTTCCTCGGTGTCTCGCTGCTGGACCGGGTGCCGCTGACGGCGGACGCCTACCGGGACGAGATCTTCGGCCCGGTCCTCGCGGTGGTGCGTGCGGAGACGTACGAGGAGGCCATCAAGCTGATCAACGACTCCCGTTGGGGCAACGGCACCGCGATCTTCACCCGGGACGGCGGCGCCGCCCGCCGCTTCCAGCTGGAGGTCAAGGCGGGCATGGTCGGTGTGAACGTGCCGATCCCGGTGCCGGTCGGCTACCACTCCTTCGGTGGCTGGAAGGACTCGCTCTTCGGCGATCTGCACATCTACGGCAACGACGGCATCGCCTTCTACACCCAGGGCAAGGTGATCACCACCCGTTGGCCGGACCCGTCCGACGGCGGCATCAACCTCGGTTTCCCGAGCAACTCCTGACGCCCTGAGAGGGAGGTCGTCCCATGGCGAAGAGCCGCGGCTCGGCACGCACCGCGTCCGCCTCCGCGCTGGACGCGCTGGACTTCGCCCTGGACCGGGGCAGTCCCGTGCCGCTGTACTACCAGCTCGCGCAGCAGCTGGAGTCGGCGATCGAGCACGGGGTCCTCGCCCCGGGCAACCTCCTGGGCAACGAGGTCGACCTGTCGGTGCGGCTGGGCCTGTCCCGGCCCACCGTCCGGCAGGCCATCCAGTCGCTCGTCGACAAGGGGCTGCTGGTCAGGCGGCGCGGGGTGGGCACCCAGGTGGTGCACAGCCAGGTCAAGCGCGGGCTGGAACTCAGCAGCCTCTACGACGACCTGGAGGCGGCCGGACAGGGCCCCACCACCGAAGTCGTCCGCAACGAGCATGTCCCGGCGACCGCCGATGTCGCGGCCGCGCTCGGCATCGCCGAGGGCGCGGAGGTCACCCTGCTGGAACGGCTGCGCTGCACCCACGGCCAGCCGGTGGCCATCCTGTGCAACTACCTGCCCGCGAGCCTGCTCGACCTCGGCACCGCCCGCCTGGAGTCGACCGGCCTGTACCGCATGATGCGGGCCGCCGGCATCACCCTGCACAGCGCCCGCCAGACCATCGGCGCCCGCTGCGCGACCGCCGAGGAGGCCGAACGCCTCGACGAGAAGAGGGGCGCCGCACTGCTGACCATGCAGCGCACGGCGTACGACGACACCGGGCGGCCGGTGGAGTACGGGACGCACATCTACCGGGCCTCGCGGTACGCGTTCGACTTCCAGCTGCTGGTCAGGCCCTGAAACGCCGCCTGTCGCCGGTCAGACCCTGAGCGGTGCTTCCGTCGGCTGCCCGTAGCGGGCGTACCAGTCGACGGTGTGCCGTACGCCGTCGTCCAGGGACACCGTCGGGACGAATCCCGTGAGGGAGCGCAGGAGGGTGAGGTCGGGGCAGCGGCGGGCCACCGAGTTCGCGGGGGCGGGCCGGTACTCAAGTGCCGGGTTGTGGCCGGTGATACGCAGGATGAGTTTGACCAGGTCCGCGATGTTGGTCTCCTCCGTGTCGTTGCCGATGTGGACGATCCGGCCGTCACCGAGCCCCTCGGCCATCAGCCGGTACACCGCCTCGACGGCGTCGTCGACATGGCAGAACGCCCGGGACTGATCGGCGCCGAAGACCGTGAACGGGTCCTCGTGGCGCAGCGCCCGCAGGGCCACCTCCGGGATCACATGGGCCGCGCCCATCCGGGGCCCGTAGACATTGTGGAACCGCCCGATGACGTACGGGATCTCCTTCGCCCGGCCGGTGTGGATCACCGCGGCCTCGCCGAGCAGTTTGCTGGTCCCGTAGGCGTAGCGGGGTGCGGTGATGTCGTCCACCGTCAGGGGCACCGACTCCGCGGTGGGTACGGGGACGATGCCGACGCTGACCCCTCCGGCGTACACCTCGCTGGTGGAGGCGAAGAAGAGGCGTTCTCCCGGCCGTATCCAGTCCAGGGTGTTGAGCAGCGCCAGGGTGTTGATCCGGATGGCCCGGGCGGGGTCCTTGTCGACATTGCGGACCCCTACGACGGCGGCCAGCATGTAGATCTGGTCCCACCCGTGCGGGATGTCCCGGAAGCAGGAGGGGTCGGTGAGGTCGGCGTGCAGCACGTCGGCGCCGACGGACGCCAGCGCGGGGTCGTTCCGGCCGCGCGAGAAGTCGTCCACGATCGTGACCGAGTACCCCTCGCCCAGCAGTCGCCTGGTCAGGTGGAGCCCGATGAAGCCCGCACCGCCGAGTATCAGCGCCTTCATGTCGTCACCGCCGGGACAGGAGGAGCGGTCGTCTCGGGCAGGTAGCCGAGGCCGGCGTAGCGCACGCCGCGGGCGGTGATCTCGGTGGCGTCGAGGATCCGCCAGGAGTCGAAGACCAGCCGCACGTGGGAGCCGTCGAGTTCGGGGCCCACGTCGAGGTCGCGGTACTCGGGGTGGTCGGTGATGACGAGGACCGCGTCGGCGTCGTGGAATCCGGTGTGGAGGTCGACGGGTTCCCCGCCGTAGGCGCGGATCACGTCGGCGCCCACCAGGGGGTCGTGGCCGAGGACGCGCAGTCCGGAGGCTGCGAAGACCGGCATCATCGTCTCGATCGGCGTGCCCCGCATGTCGTCGGTGGGGGGCCAGCCCTTGTAGGCCCAGCCCAGCACGGTCAGGGTGGTGCCGCCGGTCTCCCGCATCATGTCGACGACCTTGTTCGCGACATTGGCCGGGAGGTCCTCGTTCAGCCTCCTGGCCGCACCGACCAACTGCGGTACGTATCCGACGCGTTCGGCTCCGGAGGACATGAGGTAGGGGTCCTTCGACAGGCAGCCGCCGCCCACGTATCCGGGCTTGTGGATGTCCGGTCGCGGATAGTCCAGGTTCGCGGCCCTGATGACTTCGAGCGGGTCGAGGCCGAAGCGTTCGGTGAGTTCGGCCACCTCGTTGCCGAACGCGAAGATCACATCGGTGTGGCAGTTGTTGGTGAGCTTGACCAGCTCGGCGGCCTCCAGGCTGGACACGGGCACGACCTCCTTGGCGAGCCCGCCGAACAGGGCCAGGCCGAGGCGCAGACTCTCCTCGTCGAGCCCGCCCACGACTTGGGGCAGCTCCAGCAGCTCCCGCAGGGCCCGCCCTTGGACGGTCCGTTCCGGTGCCATCACCAGCCGGGCCCCGCCCCAGGCGTGCGTCAGCGGTGGCAGAACCACCGCGCGGCTGGTCCCTACCGGCACGGTGCTGCGTACGACCACGAGGGTGTCGGGTGTGCAGCGGTCGGCCACCTGCTCGGCGGCCGCGGCCAGGTTCTTCAGGAACGGCTCGCGGGTCGCCTCGTCGACGGGCGTGGACACGCAGATGATGGCCGCGTCGACGGGCTCGTCGGGCAGTTCGGAGGCGATGAAGATGTTCTTGCCGACGAGTCGGGCGAACGTGTCGTCGACGCCCGGTTCATAGACATGGGCCCGGCCCTGCCCCAGGGATTCCAGCACCGACGGCTGCACGTCGACTCCGTGGACCTCATAGCCCTTGCGGGCCATGGCCGCGGCCAGGGTCAGGCCGACATATCCCATGCCGATGATGCCGATCCGGTGAAATTCGCGTGATTCTGCTTCCCTCATGATCGGCTCTCCTGCCGGTTCGAGAAATTCCGTCGGGGTAGTTCTGTGGGGGTACTTCGGTCGGTGTAATTCGGTCGAGGTGATTCGGTCGAAGGCACTTCGGTCAGGGACAGGGCGGAAGGACCTTGTCCAGGTCACGCACCGTCACATAGCCGGCGAAGCGCTCTTTCCGGTAACTGCGGCACGCACTGGCGATGTTCTCGGGCCGGTTGGCGTAGTCGACCGCGAACACGGTCTTTCCGGCCTTCCGCAGCGCTCGGGTCTCCCGCAGCTTCGGTGCGCAGAAATCGTCGTCGCACGGGACGTCGGTGGCCTGGAAGAACAGCCCTTCCACACCGATCCCGTCGATGGCGTCGAGATATCCGGGGTAGTGCCGCAACTCCGGGGCGTTCAGCGGGAAGACCCACAATCGGTTGTCGATTCCCTTGGCGTACGCGCTGATCCGCCTGATCAGGGCGACCATTTTCGCCGCCAGATCACGCCGGCTCTCGCCGGGCACCCAGGCGAGTTCGATCTCGTCGTAGGCAACCACGGTGTCGAGGAACACCCCGTCGAACCCGGCGGCGATCGCCCGGTCCACGCGCGGCTTGATGGCCTCCTCCCACCAGCGGTCGTCCCAGTACTTCACGAAGTACTCACCCGGCCAGTCCGACCATTCGCGGATGATGAGATCGGGGTTCCGCTTGCGGAAGGCGGGATAGTCCGGCCGGAACCATTCGAGCGACCCGATCTCGAAATACGCGAGAACCTTCTTGCCGGACCGCTTCAGCCGGCTGATCTCGTCGGGCGTGAAATAAGACGCCGAGGCGTCTCTGGCCAGGTCGATGACGGCCAGTTGATACGGCCCGCGGGTCAGCGCGTCGAGGGTCCCGTCCTGGTATCCCTGCAGCTGCACCACCGCGCTGGTGATGTCCTCGGGACGGTCGGGAGCGGGCGGGGGTGTGCTGGCGCGCGTCCGGTCCAGCTGCTTCATGCCCTCGGGGGTGAAACAGCCCGTGAACACGACGAGGCAGCACGCCAGGACGGCTGCTCTCAGGATCCGCTGCGACATCACGGGACACTCAGCCTTCCCAGCTCGCCCGGATCGATACTTCGAGGTCACGGGTGGGTTGCCAGCCGAGTACGCCGCGGATCCTGTGCACGTCGGCGGCGATCCACCGCACCTGGCGGGACCGTGCCGGTGCCGCCGCGGACTCGTGCACCCGCCCCGTGAACCCGGCCGTCGCCGCGAGCAGGGCGACCGCCTCACGTGCCCTGACCGCGGTACCGCTGCCGACGTTGAGCACCGGCTGTGGCAGGTGTTCGGCCAACGCCGCCTCGCCGATCGCCGCCGCGACGTCGCGTACGTCGACGAAGTCCCGGTAGGCGTCCAGGGGTCCGAGCGTGATGTCGTCGGCACCGTCCCTGAACGCCGTCCGAATGCCCTGCGCGGCGCGGCCGAGCAGGTTCTCGGGCGGCAGTCCGGGGCCGACCGGGTTGAACACCCGCAGCGCCACGGCGTCCAGCGCCCCCTCGCTCGCGGCGAGTTCGATCAGCCGGGTGCTCGCCAGCCGGGTCACCCCGTACACGCTCACGGGGTTGCCCGGCGCATCCTCAGCGACCGGCCTGCCCGGGGTGACGGCGCCGTACTCGGCCGCCGAACCCAGCACCACCAGCCGCGCGGCCGGGACCGCCTTCTTCATCGCCTCCAGCAGACGGGCGGTGACCAGGGTGTTCGCCTCCACCAACGCGACGGTGTCGCCGGACAGCCGGCCCGCGCAGTTGATGACGGCATCGGGACCCGCCCGCTGCAGCAACGCGGTGAGCTCGTCGAGGGGTTGCACGACCAGGTCGTGCCGGACCCACCCGGGGTCATGCGGCCGCTGCCGCCGACTCGCCCTGAGGAGCGTGCCGACGCGCGGGTCACGGGCGAGGAATTCCGCGACCGACCGGCCGAGGAACCCCGATGCGCCGAACAGCAGCACCGTGGCGGTCATGCGACCACTTCCTCGGCGGCCGAGAGGGTCGGCAGCAGGGTGGAACGCATGTCCCGGAAGCAGCGGTTGGCCTCTTCGTAGTCGTCGGGGCTGCCGATGTCCATCCAGTAGCCGTCGAACTCGTACACCCTCGGCCGCTCACCGCAGGCCAGCAGGTCGAGGACCAGTTCGTCGAAGCCGAGCGGCGTGTTCTTCGGGTACTGGGCGAGTGTCTTGCCGGAGATGGCGTACACGCCCATGCTCACTCCGTAGGACAGCGTCGGCTTCTCGCTGAACCTGACGAGGCGGTCGCCGATCGTCTCCAGCGTGCCGAAGTCGATCTTGACCTTGCGCTGGTAGCTGGCGATGGTCAGGGGCGCGCCCGACCCCTCGTGGTCCCGCAGGAACGAGGCGTAGTCGAGGTTGGTGAGCACGTCCCCGTTCATCACCAGAAAGTGCTCGGGCAGCCGGTCGAGGAAGTTGAACAGCGGTCCGATCGTGTCCAGCGGCCGGTCTTCCTCCGCGTAGTCGGCCCGTATCCCCCAGCGCGCTCCGTCGCCGACGAACGCCCGGATCAGCGCGCTGAGATGGCCGACCGCGAGCGTGACACGCCGAAAGCCCTGGGCCCTGAGCTGTTGAAGGATGATGTCGATGATGGCGT
The DNA here is from genome assembly GCA_013362785.1 of Streptomyces sp. GTDB lineage: Bacteria > Actinomycetota > Actinomycetes > Streptomycetales > Streptomycetaceae > Streptomyces. The sequence goes on from JABFVM010000349.1 coordinate 20,020, forward strand.
ACTCACCGCCGATCGGCATCAGCGGTTTGGGGAGTGTTGTGGTGTAGGGCCTCAGGCGGACCCCACGGCCTCCCGCCAGGATCGCTACGTGCATGACATGACCTCCTTGGGCACGAAGCCCGATTCGGATCACCTGTAGTGGTGGACATCCCCGAGATTCAGTCGCAGGGCCAGCAGCAGAAGTGCGAGCAGAGCGACACAGCTGGCCAGGAAGATGGGCACCTCCCCGTAGGGCTCGAAGAACTGTGACAGCGAACGGGTCGCTACGACGTTCAGCACGAGAACCACGGCAGTGATCGCCAGAATCTCGCGGAAGTGTCCGTGGTTGACCGTGATGAACCCGAGGAAATAGGCACCGCCGAGCACCAGGTACGCGCAGACGAGCAGCACCCCGCGCGGGGTGAGGAGTCCGGCGGCGGAAAGGACGGTGAGCAAGAGGGCGCCGAGCACGGCCAGGACCGTGACGCACAGCGCGAGTTCGCGCAGCAGCAGATGCCACACCCGGCGATGGAACTCGGCGCTCGTGCGTACGCGATGCACTGTTTCGACGGACCGGATGTTGAACCGGTGCGTACGCCATTCCACGGTGCCCATGCCCAGCACCAGCGGCGCCATGGCCAGGGCGAGATCCAGGGGCGCCGTCACGAAGGGGACGGTGTTGTACAGCAGGAACAGCGCGGACAGCACGGCGTAGGCGATGCAGGGTATGACCGAGAACAGCGCGGACTGGACGGGGGCCTGCTGGGCGCGGTCTCGCGGTTGCCTCGTGGGGACGGTGGCCCACCAGGCCATTCCCATCGCCAGCGCACAGCAGCCTGCGGCGGTGATCAGCACGGGTGTCGCATGCTCGGTGTCGTAGCCGTGGGCGAGATGGGCGGCGCCCGCGGTGAAGGCGGGCACAGCGATCACCGCGAGCCGCCACTCCATGCGGTAGAAGACCAGGATGCCCGAGGTGAGCTGGAAGCTCATCTGCAGCACGACGAACACGACAAGCCCCGCTCCGCCCTCGCCGGTGGCGGCGAGCAGTGAGGCGTCGGCCACCGCCATGACCAGTCCGAGCGCGCTGAGCCGGCGCCAGGTCCGTGCGGCCGTCTGCGGGTACCCCTGTCCGAGGAGCCGGTAGGCGGCGACGCTGGTGCCCATGCCCCAGATCCAGCCCAGTGTGGTGGCGAGCAGCATCCCGCGTACCAGGGCGGGTCCGCCGATGGCGACGAGCACCGCCGGATACACCGCGCCGGGAACCGAGTAGAGCAGGCCGTGGGTCAGCAGCACGAGCCGCCGCGGCGGGCGCTCGGTCGTCTCGTCCACGGGCAGGGCCGAGCGGTCGGGCAGTCGGCGGAACAGCTCGCCGGCCAGCGCGAAGACGTCCTCGCAGCCGTATGTGTCGCGGGCCTCCTGGTCGGTGACGCCCTGGCGTTCGAGCAGGGTTGCCGTGTGCAGTTCGTCGACGACGACCGGGGGATCGGCTTCCAGGGTCGCCACGAGCTGCCCGACGGGGCCGGTGTCCCGCGGCGGGCCGGAGTTCGGGTGGTGGTCGATCTGGCTCATGGGATCGCCGCCCTCTCCCGGTCCGCGATGCGGCGGGTGTCCGAACGCGGGTCGGGCACCAGGTCGTCGTACATCCTGCGGTAGCCGTCGTTCCACTGGGACAGCGTGAACTTCTCCAGCACCCGCGCCCGCGCGGCGCCCCCCAGCCGCTGCCGCAGCGCGCCGTCGCGGAGCAGCCGCACGCACGCCTCCGCGACCGCGGAGTGATCACCCGGGGGTACGAGGATTCCCCCCTCGCCGACGGCCTCCGAGACACCGCCGACGTTCGTGCAGACCTGCGGTCGCCCCGTGGACATCGACTCCACGACGGTGTACGGGAATCCCTCCGACACGCTGGTCAGCGCCGTCAGATGGCCGGCCTGGTAGGCGTCCACCTGGCGGGGCACCCTGCCCTCGAAGACCGCGGCGCCGGTCAGCCCCAGTTCCTCGACCAGCGCCACACAGCTCGCGTGGTAGTTCTTGTTCTCCCTGGGGATCGGGCCGAACATGCGCAGCCTGGCTTCCGGGACTTCGCGCCGTACCAGGGCGAACGCCCTGATCAGGGTGTGCAGATCCTTCAGCGGGTCGATCCGGCCGACGAACACGATCGTCGGGACGTCCGGCTCCCCTTGGGCGAGCGGGTAGTCGGCCGGGTTGATGCCGTTGTACATGGTCCGGATCCGCGCCGGGTCGGCTCCGCCGTACAGCTGCCAGCGCCGGTTGTACTGGGAGTGCGGTGCCAGCACGTCGACGGCTTGGTACGCCGCCACCGTCAGCGCCCGGCAGAAGCGGAGCATGAGCAACTGACCGGCGCTCGGGTGGGGTTCGCGGAGTATCTCCATGTACCGCTCGCGCAGATAGACACCGTGTTCGGACATCACCAGCGGTGTGCCGTACGCCCATTTGCTGGTCAGTCCGACGAGGACGCAGGGCCCGCACATGGCGAGGTGGCACACGTCGGCGTCGATCGGGGGGCGGGACAGCGGACGCAGTGCGTGTTCCATCAGGTCGGCCGCGGTGAACGCGTCGTACAGGGTGAGCGTGCCGCCCCCACCGGCCACGTCGTCGGCCTGGTCATCGGCGTTGGCCTCCTGCCACGCCCGCATCATCCGGTCCAGCCCCTCGTTGGAGATGAACGTCGCCCGGACGTCGTCAATCTCGGCGTGGTCGAAGATGGTCCGCGCCATGATCAGGAAGGTTTCCGCCAGCTGCCGGTCCTGTTCCGGGCCCTGCTGGGGCGGACGCATCAGCGCCCGCAGGAAGTTCTCGTGCGCCTCGACGAGCGACCGCGGCGGTCCCGGGCGGCGCGCGGGCCAGGGCAGTACGGCCCACATCGGCAGGTTGACGACCCTGGTGAGGTTGTCGGGGGCGGGCCACGCCGGGGGCTCGGTGCCGTCGACCGTGAGCGCCACGACGGTGAAGGAGTTCTGCGGCATGCCCCGGATGATCTGGTCGCACCACAGGCTGACCCCGCCGGTGTGGTACGGGTACGTCCCCTCGGCGACCAGCAGCACCCGCAGCGACCTGTCGACCTCGGCGGGGTCCAGGTCGACATAGTGCGGATCGATGCCCTGATCGCTGCGACCCTGGCCTCGGTTCACCCGTACCGGACTGGTCATCGCGGCCTCGCGGTGAGCGTGATGGTGTCGCCCTCGGTCAGACCGAGCCGGGAGACCGGGTCGGAGCCGTACTTCTCCGCCTCGTCCGGGCCGTTCTGGTCGTCATCGGTGGCGGGCCTGGTCCTGACGCCGGTGATGAACAGGGAGCCGTCCTCGGCCGGGGTGTAGGTGATGGCGTTGGTGACCCGGTTCCACACGGCGTCCTTACGGCTGTCGAGCTCGGCGAAATGGCTGGTGCGGGCGTCTACGTACTTGGCGAGGGTGAGCCAGTCGGGGTTCTTCAGCGGCACCTGGAAGTACGCGGTGTACCTGGTGAGCAGCGCCTGCAGCCAGTCGAAGGCGAGGCTCCTGCCGGGCGCGTACTGATGCGCGTTGCCCTGATGCAGGGTGTGCGCGTACACCGAGCCGTCCATCAGGTGCACCAGCGCCAGATCGGCCTGCTCGTCGATGGACTTCTTGTATTTGGCGGCGGTGTCCTGCCGTCCGTCCGAGCCGTAGTAGTAGTGCGCCACCTGCTCCGCCGGGTCGATCGCCTGGAAGGCGATGGCGACCGGCCAGTCCGGCACCACCATGAGGTCCCGCTCCAGCGGGTGGCGGACACCGCAGTTGAAGCAGTCGGGCCGGTGGCCGGGGAAGGACATGTTGCCGTGCAGGTATTTGACACCGACGTCCCTCGCTGCCCGCAGCAGAGCCTTGTTGGAGGCCTTGAGTCCGTGGTCGACCGGATCGGCCAGGGTGTGCGCCTGCGCGGCGTACGCGCCGAGCCCGGAGTACTCCGGGGTCTTGAGCACCTCGGTGGGGACCGGAAGGTCGATCAATGCCGCCCTTGCGAGGTTCTCCCTGATCTCGTCGTGATTGCGGTCGTACGGAGTCGTGTTCATCTGGGGATGGGTCGCCGTGTGGTTGATCCAGCGGAACTGGTCCATGAGGCAGCGGGTGTAACTCGTCAGATCGTCCGGGGTGTTCCCGGGATGGCACTGCGCCGGGGCCTCGGGGTCCAGCAGGCTGGCGTTGAAGGCCAGGGTGAGCTTGAAGCCGTCGGCGAGTGGATACCGGCGCCGGAACTCGGCCTGCTGCCGGCTGAGTGCCAGTGCCTCGGGTCCCGTGATCCGGAACGCCGCGGGCTTGGCCGACGCGGTGGGCCCGCCGTGCTGCGTGGGGAGGAACCAGTCGTCGATGTCGACGTTCAGCCAGTGCCGCTGCTCGCCGAGGAAGACGCCCCTGGTGGCCCACCGCAGCAGCCCGAAGCCGAGCAGATCGCCCGTCACGTCATCGGGCCCGACGGAGAATCCCAGGCCCAGCTCCTCCCGGCCGTCGGTGCCCGCGAGCGTGCCGACGACGGAGGAGCCGAGGGTCAGGAGCGGTTGGGCGCCGCAGCCCGACTTGAGTGTGGAGCGGTAGACGTAGGCCTCGGCGAGCGGGATGTGTATGTCGGGGGCGAGGTAGTCGAAGATCTCCCGGCCGCGGCCGGTCAGTGTGACGTCGTCCGATCCGGGGCTTGCCGGCCCCTCGGATCCGGGGGTCAGACAGGGGAAGCCGGCTCCGGCCGTGTTCAGCGAGACCTGCCGCACCTTGTAGGTGCGTTCGTACTTCCACAGGGCGTCCCACTCCGCCTGTGCGACGGTGTTCGAGCCCGTGGCGCCGCTCAGTGTGTTGTTGGTCAGCAGGACGGCGTTGTATCTGCCGGTGCCGTCCGGGCGTACCAGCCGGTCCGTGTCGAGTCGGTCGGTCTTGGTGAGCAGGACGTCGTAGGGGGTGCCGATCCGGTCGAGGATCGTCCGCCAGGCCGGCAGCCCGAAGTCCTGGCCGTCGGCCGCGATGACCAGCTGCCGCAGGGCGACCTTGCTCCCCCGCGGCACCGGGGTCTCGTCGGCCTTGTCGTCGCGCACCGGCACGAGCTGCTTGCCCGGGACCGCGGGCGCGGGCGGAGTCGCCCTCGTGTCCGGGGCGTCCGGCACGTTCGGGGCGTCCGGGATCGACTGCCAACCGGATCCCTGGGGCGCCACCGCCAGCGTGATGATCAAGGGGATGACACCGACGGTGAAGGCCAGGAGGATCAGCGGACCGCGAGGCTTCCTGATAAGGGCGCTCAACTTCATCGAACATCCTGAGGCGTCTTGTCAGCGGGTCCCGGTGGGAGGCTCATCCCCTAACCAGTAAACTTACGTCGTATACGTCCACTTTGCACCCATGCATCCGAATGGTCAAGCGACGCAAGATCGGCCCCGATCCCCCGGCGCCGTCAGGCGGGGTGGATCGGGGCCGATCAGAGGATTCGAGACAGCCTTCTGCTATATTTACGATGTAAACGTACAATCTAAACGGCAAGGTGCAGACCGTCAAGGCGAAGGCGGAGGCGCGCAATGGCGAATGGCTCAGAGGCCGGCCCGGCGCATCGCGCCGTCGACAGCGCGCGTCTCGGCGGACTCAACCGGGAACGCGTCCGGGCCGCCGCGCTGGATCTGGTGGACCGCGAGGGTCTCCCGGCACTGAGCATGCGCCGCCTCGGCACCGAACTGGGCGTCGAGGCGATGGCGCTCTACCGGTATGCCGTGAGCAAGGAAGCCCTCCTGGACGGCGTCGTCGAGTCCCTCTACCGCGAACTCGAAGAACGCCTGATCACCGCGCCCGGCCCCGCCACGGCACCCGGCCTGCCCGCCTGGCGCGCCGAACTCCACCGGATCGCCCGCGCGACGTACGACACCTGCCACGCCCACCCCCGTGCCGTCCCGCTGCTCGCCACCCGCGTACCGGCGATCCCGCCGGCCTGGCCGCCGGCCGCCGTGCTGCGGGACCACGAGCGGGTGCTCCGGCTGCTGCGCGAGGCCGGTCTCGACGACGCCCGCAGCGCCGCCGCCTTCCAGGCGTTCACCGCCTGGATCCTCGGCTATGTGTCCGTGCAGCTGCGCCCCACGGTGGACGACCCCGACGAGCCGGACCCGGCGTTGCGCCTGGGCCTGCACCGGCTGTCGGCCCAGGAGATGCCGACGCTGCGGGAGACCGCCACCGCGCTCGCCAAGCGGGGCGGTCCGGACGGACTGGCCGTCGGACTGGACGCCCTGCTCGACCGGTTCACCAGGGAGTAGCCACGGCACGGGGACGAACGGTCAGGCCGGCTTACGCAGCGTCTCGCTGAACGGCGTGACCGGGCGCTCCAGACGTTCGCCGTCCACGACGATGTCGACGGCCTCGTTGTAGAAGGCGAGCAGCCCCTTCACGGTGCCGACCGCGGCCAGCGGCTCCGCATAGCTCCAGACGATGTTGCGCGGGACGTCACCCCCGGCGCGCCAGGTCCAGTACTGGGCCCGGCCCTTGTACGGGCAGCCGGTGCTGTGGTCGGTGGCGTCGAACAGGTCGAGGCGGACGTCCTCGCGCGGGATGTAGTACCGCGTGGGCAGGCCGGTCTCGAACAGCAGCACCGGGTGGTCGGTGTCCGCCACGACCGTGCCGGCGATCTCGACCTGAACATGGCGGCTGCTCGGCAGCGCGTCCACCCGTTTGTGCGGGTCGCGCGGGTGGATGAAGATCTCTTCCTCCTCCTCGTACCAGTGGTCCAGGCCTCTGTCCCAGCGCCCGAACCACTCGAAGGCGATGTGCCCGGCGAGGTCGTCCGAGGGGAAGGTCCACGCCGCGTTCGGCACCTCCTCACCGGCGACTTCGAGGTCGTAGAAGATCTGTGATCCGGTGTGTCTGCCCGTGCGTGGCCGCTTCGCCGGGCGGAGGAGGTCGGTGCGGACCTCCTCGCGCGGGAAGGCGTACTGCGGGACGGGCAGGCTCGGCTCCCAGACGAGGACGGGGTGGCGGCTGTCCACGACGGCGACCTCGCCCTTGTATCCGCGCACCCAGCGCTCGCTGGGCTCCCACCGGAGGCCTTCAGGGGTGGTCCGCACGGATCGCTCGGTGGGCAAAGTGGTCATGATCCACTCTCCTTCGGCTCCGTCTGGAGCGTACTGCGGCGGTCCGTGCCCCGCCCGGTCAGTGGGCCCCGTCGAGCCGGGCCCGCTGCTCCTGGGTCAGCTCCAGGTCGACGGCGGCCAGGTTCTCCTCCAGCTGGGCCACCGACGACATGCCGACGAGCGGGACGACCGGCAGCTCACCGCCGATCTGCCAGGCCAGCACGACCTGGTTGACGGTCGCGCCGGTCTCCCCGGCCACCTCGCGCAGGGCCGCCAGGCGGGCCGGGGTGCCGGGGTGGTCATAGTCCGAGGGCAGCCGGTCCGGGCGGACGTAGGCGCCCTTCAGCAGCGGCGAGTAGGCGACCAGGGTCAGGCCCGGCTCGGCGCGCAGGTAGCCGAGCAGATCGGGGCCCGCGTGGCCGAGGCTGCCGTCGGGGAAGAGATCGCCGGGCATGTCGGTGCGGGGCCTGAGATGGCTGTGGGCATACTGCAGGACCTCGTAGCCGGGCAGTCCGTCCGCCGCGGCGATCGCGCGGGCCCGCTCCACCCGCCAGACGGCGTGGTTGCTGACGCCGAGCAGGCCGACGGTGCCCTCGGCGACGAGTTCGGCGAATCCCTCGACGGTCTCCTTCAGGGGGACCCGGTGGTCCTCGATGTGGGCGTAGAGCAGGTCGAGTTTCGCCACGCCGAGCCGTTCCCGGCTGCGCTCGGCGGACTCGCGGATCACCTTCGCCGACAGGCCCTCCGGGTTGTCGACGTAGCCGGTGCCGGGGGCCAGGGGGCGGGCGCCGAGCTTGGTCGCGATGACGATCTCGTCGCCGATGCCGCGGCTGCGCCGCCAACGGCCGAGCAACTCCTCGCTCTGGCCGCCCTGGCCGCCGTCCTCCCAGAAGGCGTAGTTGTCGGACGTGTCGATGAAGTTCCCGCCGGCCTCGACGTAGCGGTCGAGTACGGCGAACGACGTCTCCTCGTCGGTCCGCGAGCCGAACAGCATCGCGCCCAGCGCGAGCACGCTCACCTCACGGCGGTGGTCCGGGGCTGTGCCGATGGTGCGGTACTTCATGGTGAACCCCTCCCGTACGTGCCCTCCTGCGGGGCACGCACGGGAGTCTTCATCTTGAAGAGCACTTCAAGTCAAGGGAGTTCGGGGCATCTGGCCCTTCACTTCGCGCCTTCACTTCGCGAACGGCCCGTCCAGTGCCGCCCACTGCAGCAGCATGATGGTCTTCGCGTCGGCGATCTCGCCGGTGCGGATCATCTCCAGGGCCCTGCGGAAGGGCAGTTCGACGATCTCGATGTCCTCGCCCTCCTCGTCCAGGCCGCCACCCTCGTGCGTGCGCGTGGAAGGGCCGTAGGCGGCGGCGTAGAAACTGACGCGTTCGGTGACCGAGCCCGGGCTCATATAGACGTCGAAGACGTGCCGGACCTCGCCGATGGTGTGCCCGGTCTCCTCCACGACCTCGCGCCGCACGGCGATCTCCGGGTGCTCGTCATCGTCGTCGAGCAGACCGCCCGGTGTCTCGACGAGCATGCCGTCGGGGTGTCCGTTGACGTAGACGGGGAAGCGGAACTGGCGGGTGAGCAGCACGGTTTCGCGTTCGGCGTCGTACAGCAGCATGGTCGCCCCGTTGCCGCGGTCGTGCGTCTCGCGCTCCTGGGTGCTCCAACTGCCGTCGGCGTGCCGGAAGTCGAAGGTGGTGGTGCGCTCGACGTACCAGTGGCTGGACAGCAGCCGCACGTCCAGCACCTTCACCCGGGGGTTGCCGGTCAGGTCCCGCCCGGTCCGGTCGAGTCCGGTACGGCCGCGGCGGTCGGGGGTGTCGATACCGGCGGTCATCGGGAGACCGCCGTACGGAAGAGCAAGTTGGTCATGCCCGCTGTCTACCACCCCGGCACCGGGGACGGCACGACGGCGCCCTCGGCTCAGCCGCCCTGTGGAGAGCCGTTCGCCGCCAGTGCGGTGCTGATGCGGCGGGCGGCGAAGCCTGTGCCGCATACGAAGCGCAGGAGCGGGCCGAAGGTGGGGGCGGCGGCGAGGCCTGCGAAGTACAGGCCCGGTACGGAGGACTGGAAGTCCGCGGACAGCTGGGGCGCGCCGGCCAGTGGGGGCGGCTCCGGGGCGGACTTGCGTACCGCCCGGCGCACCTCCGCACTCAGCAGTTCCACCCGGTCGACGTCGACCAGGTATCCGGTCCCCGCTATGACGTGGTCGGCGTACAGGGTCTCCACGTCGCCGCCCGGGTTGCGTACCCGCAGCCGTACTCCGCCGTTCTCGCGCGCCGCCGAGTGCAGGCTGCGGCCGGACAGGACCGGAACCCGGCCCTGCACCCGCTCCCGCAGCCACCAGGCGCCGGACGGTCCGAGGACCGTACGCAGCAGGTGGGCCCGGATCCGGGCCGGCAGATGCCGGATGGCGGAGGGTCCGCGGCTGCAGACCACCAGCGGCCATCCGGTGCCCATCGCGGCCTCCGGCCACAGCAGTCGGGCGTGCAGCGGACGGTCCTCCGCCCGGTCGGCCTCGGGGGGCGGGCCGAAGGACGGACGGGTGCGGGCGACCACCGCGGGCTGGGCCCCGGCCTCGTTCAGCAGGGCGGAGGTCTCCAGGGCCGACTGACCGCCGCCGACGACGATGACACGCCGGCCCTCGAACACGGACAGGTCCGTGTGGTCCGCGGTGTGCGAGACGAGGCCGTCCTCCCGTAGCTCGGCCAGCTGGCTCGGAATGTACGCGAAGGGGTTGACTCCCGTGGCGACGACGACGGAGCGCGCGGTGAACTCGTCCCCGGAGTCCAGCGTCACCCGGTACCGGCCGGCACGGGAGCGATCGACATGGCGTACCCCGGTCCGTTCCAGCTCGGGGACGCAGTTCCGCTGGAACCAGAGCCCGTAGCGCACGAACTCGGACAGCGGCACCGGTTCCCGCTCGCGGCCCCGGTGACGCCCTTCCTCGGCCCGGAAATCCCCGAGCCCGTGCCCGGGGGCGGGGGCGGAGATCGACGAGGCGAAGGGGGACGACTTGAGATACATCTCGCGCGGCATGTGCGAGCACCAGCCCTCCATCGGCTCACCGAAGATCCGGTACGGCACTCGGCGGGCCCGGAGGTGGGCGGCGACGGAGAGCCCGTACGGGCCTGCGCCTATCACGGCGACTTTGGTGTCTCCTGCTGACTTCATGGCGCTGGCCGACCTTCCCATCAGCGACTTCTTGACTACTGCCCCATTCCCGACGTATGTATATATACATCGTAAACGTACATATCCGGGCAATCAAGACCGGCCAAGCGAGACCGGCCAAGAGGTCAGGCCAAGAGGTGAGGTAGCGAGCCGTGGCCGTCGTAGAGGAATCGACCCGCGCCGGACCGGCGAGGACCGCGGAAGGGACGCGCAGGCGTCCGGGCCGCAGTTCCGCGCTGCCGGTCCTGCTCGCGGTCGACGCGCTCGCCGCGGCCCTCGCAGCGGGCGGGGTCCTGCTGCTCTCCCATCGCTGGTTCGTCCCGGCCGTGCTCGTCCCGCTGTGGCTGCTCTTTCTGACGTCACAACGGATGTACGGGCCCGGTGCCCACGCGGACTGTCTCCGACCGGTGCTGCGGGCCACCTGTGCGGCCGCCGCCGCGGCCGGTACCGCCTGGCTGTTCGCACCCCGCGACGACCTGCTGCACGACGCCCTGATCGCACTGCCCCTGGCCGCCGCGCTCACCCTCGGGCTGCGCCGGTACCGGCGGGCGAGGACGCGCTCCGGCTCGGGCCGGGGCGGGAACGCCGAACGGGTGCTGGTGCTCGGACCCGCCGACTCCGTCGCCGAGTTGCTCGCGGCACTCAAGAGGGGGCACTCCCCCGGTCCGCAGGTCGTCGCCGTCTGCCTCACCGGCCCGATGGCCTCCGGGAGCCATGCCGACGCGCCCGGAGAAGCCGTGGACCTGCTCAAGGCCGTACGGCGGTCCCGCTGCGACGCGGTCATCGCGCTGCCCGGCCCCGAGCTGGGCGCCGAAAGGCTGCGGCATCTGTCCTGGGAGCTGCGGGCGGCGGGCGTCGACCTGTTGCTCGCTCCGGTCCTCGCCGACGTCACGCCCGGGAGGCTGGCCGTGCGTCCGGTCGCCGGGGTGCCCCTGCTCCAGCTGCGCGCACCCAGGCTCTCCACGCGGTCCCGTGTCCCCAAGGAGCTGACCGACCGTCTGCTGGCCCTGCTGGGCATCCTGCTGCTGGCGCCGCTGATGGCGGCCATCGCCGTATGGGTACGGCTCGACAGCCCGGGACCCTCCTTCTTCCGGGAGCGCCGCATCGGACGCGACGGCCGGGAGTTCACCCTTCTCAAATTCCGGTCGATGCACCGTGGCGCGGAGCTGCTCAAGCCCGGCCTCGCCCACCTCAACCGCTACGGCTGCGACCGGTTCTTCAAGATCGCCGACGACCCGCGCGTCACCAGGGCGGGGTCCTTCCTGCGCTCGTCCTCACTGGACGAACTGCCGCAGCTGTTCAATGTGGTCGCGGGCCACATGTCCCTCGTCGGCCCGAGACCTCTGGTGAAGGACGAGGTCGCCCGGCTGAGCGAGGACGGCAGTCACCGCCTCCTCGTGAAGCCGGGGATGAGCGGATTGTGGCAGGTCAGCGGCCGTTCCTGCCTGCCCACCGACGAGCGGGACCGGCTCGATGTGAGCTACGTCGAGAACTGGTCGCCCGCCCTGGACCTGTCCATCCTGCTGCGGACGCCGTCCGCGGTCGTGCGCCGGACCGGCGCCTGCTGACCGGGAGCCCCGCATGAGCGACTCCGTACCGGCCCTGCTCGTCAAGGTGGGGCGCTTCCCCCAACTCCACGGCGGACTCGGCGTGGTGCGCACCCTGGGGCGCATGGGCGTTCCGGCGTACGCCATGGTCGAGGACCGGTTCACCCCGGTCGCCCTCTCGCGCCACCTCGCCGGCCGCTTCGTCCGCCCGACGACCGGCGCCGAGGACACGTCCGAACTCGTCTCGCTCCTCCTCCGGACGGGCCGGGAGATCGGGCGCCCCACCGTGGCCGTGGCGGAGGGCGACGAGGCCGCCGTGCTGCTGGCGGAGAACGCCGACCGGCTGGCCGAGTGGTTCGTACTGCCTCCCGTGCCGCCGACGCTGCCCCGCAGGGTGGCCAGCAAGGAGGGACTGCACCGGATCTGCGAGGAGCACGGGGTGCCCACACCGCGCACCCGATCGCCGGTCGACCGGGCCGAGCTGGTCGCCGTGAGCCGTGAGTGGGGCTTCCCTGTGGTCCTCAAGGACAGGGAGCCGTTCACCAAGCTGAACGACTCCGCGATGGGGCACACCACGGTCGTGCACGACGAGGAGGAGCTGCTCGCCCGGTGCGGGGCGGCCGAGTCTCCCTCCGTCATCGTGCAGGAGCACATCGCGCTCGACATCGCCGAAGAGTGGTTCACCCACCTCTACTGCGGCGCGGGCGGCATACCCCGGCTCGTCTTCACCGGGCACAAGTTCCGCTCCTGGCCGCCCAGGTCGGGCCTCACCACGCGGGCCTGGGCACGGCGCAACACCGTCCTCGCCACGCTGGCCGCCGAGTTGTGCCGGGCGATCGGCTACTGCGGGATCGCCGACCTCGACTGGCGGTTCGACCGGCGCGACGGCCGCTACAAGCTGATCGACTTCAATCCCCGGTTCGGACAGCAGTTCCGGCTCTTCAACACGGCGCAGGGACTGGACGTGGTCCGCGCGATGTACCTGGACCTGACGGAACGGCACATTTCGGAAGGGTCGCAGATACACGGCCGCGGCTTCATCGTCGGCAACCTGGACGCCGTGTCCGCCACGGTGACCGCCTGGCGCGACCGCCGCCTCCCGGCGCCACTGCCCCGGCGGAACCTCGAACGGGCCTGGGTGAGCCGGGACGATCCGGTACCGGCCGTCGCCGAGGCGGTGCGGTTCAGCGGAACGGTTGCCCGGCGGCTGACGAAGCCGTTGCGGTTGCGGATGGCCGGGAGCTGGGGCGGTCCTGGCAACACCGGCCCGCACGACGGCGACTCACCCGATACCGGCCCGCAGCACGCCGACTCACACGAAACCATCCCGCACCGCGCTGACTCACACGAAACCGGCCCGAGCAACACCGGCCCGCACAAAGCCGGTTCCGCTCCGCTAGGTCCGCTCCTGCCGCGGAAGGGTGCCGCGCCGTGAGGCGGACCATCCTGCACATCGCGCAGTCGAGCGAGGCGGGCGTCGCCCGGGTGGTCATGGACCTGGCCGCCGGGCAGTGCGCGAGGGGCGACCAGGTGATCGTGGCCTGCCCGGTCGCCGGCACGCTGTGGTGGGCGGCCGGGCGGCGCGGGGCCCGAGTGGTGCGGTGGGATGCCGTGCGCTCCCCCGGTCCGGCGCTGCCGCGCGAGGTCGCCGGAGTGCGGCGCATCGTGGACTCGGTACGTCCGGACGTGGTGCACCTGCACAGCGCGAAGGCGGGACTCGCGGGCCGGCTGGCGATCCGCGGGCGGTTGCCGACCGTCTATCAGCCGCATGCCTGGTCGTTCGACGCCGTGTCCGCCGCCGCCCTGCGGAGGGCCACGGTGCGGTGGGAGAGGTCGGGAGCGCGCTGGGCGCATCAGGTGGTGTGCGTGAGCGAGGGCGAGCGTGCCCACGGGGCGGCCGTCGGCATCCGGTCCCGGTACACGGTCGTACGCAATGGGGTGGACCTCGACTGGCTGACCCCGCCGGAGGCGTCCTCGCGTGACGCAGCGCGGCAGCGGCTCGGGGTGTGCGGCACCGGTCCGCTGGCTGTCTGCGTGGCGCGGCTGTGCCGTCAGAAGGGGCAGGACGTGCTGCTCGACGCCTGGGCGGAGGTCGAGGAGCGGATACCGGGGGCGGGGCTGGTCCTGGTCGGGGGCGGGCCGGACCGTTCGGTTCTGGCGGCGCGGGCGTCGCCGTCCGTCGGGTTCGCCGGAGCCGTCGTAGACCCTCGTGACTGGTATCTCGCGGCCGATCTCGTGGTCCTGGCCTCGCGCTGGGAAGCGGGGATGGCGCTCGCCCCGCTGGAAGCCATGGCCTGCTCGCGCCCCGTCGTCGTCACCGATGTGCCGGGGGCGCGGGAGTTCCTGCCGCCCCGCCATGTGCCGTTCGCCGTCGTCCCGTTGGAGGACCCGGGTGCGCTGGCGGCCGCGATGGCCCGCCTGCTCGCCGATCCGCCGACCGGTCGGGCGCTCGGTGCGGAGGCGGGGGCGCACATCCGCCGCCATCACGACGTACGGCAGGTCGTGGAGCGGATGTACACCGTGTACGACGATGCCCGCAGCGTCTGGGAGGCGGGCCTGCACGGCCGTCAGGACGAGCGGGAGCAGCGAGGCCGTCAGGGCCGTTGGGCGAAGCCGATCAGTGAGTGCAGGGCGGGGCGCAGCAGGGGCACCGCCCCGGAGACTCGGCGGACGGCGGGGTAGCCGCGCCAGGTCTTCAGACGGAAGGTCGCGTCGATCTCGGTGGCGTTGATGTCGACGCGCGGGATGGCGTAGCGCCCGGCGCCGTCGTGCACGCTGAACGCGACCTCGAACCCGGCTTCGGCCGCTGCTCTGCGGGCGGCGGGGTCGTGCGTTCCGTAGGGGTAGGCGAACGCGCGGGCACGTCTGCCGGTGATGTCGGCCAGGGCCGCGGCGGCATCCCGGAGATTGCGGACGAGGGTGCCGGGCTCGGCGTTGGCGAGGTCGCCGTGGTCCCATCCGTGGCATTCGACATCCAGTCCCGCGTCGGCCAGCGCGCGCACACCGTCGGCGTCCAGCAGCGGTTCGTCGGGCATCTCGGCCATCCATGCGGAGGTGCCGCCGAGTACGCCGCTGAGCACGAACGCGGTGGCGGGGACGCCCAGTTCCCGCAGGACCGGCACCCCCTCGTCCAGCAGGCCCTGGTATCCGTCGTCGAAGGTCACCAGCACGCTGCGCCGGGGGAAGTCGCCGCGCAGGTAGCGGCGGAGCGTCAGGGGGGTCCAGCCCCGGTCGAGCAGCAGGCGCAGTTGCCGGTGGAGCGTGTCCGGCGGGACGAACAGGCAGAACGGGTCCTGGCTCGCGGAGCGCAGGCCGACACCGTGGTACATCAGCACCAGCGGTTGCCTGGGGGTGATGGGGTAAGTCATCGGGCACCGTCCTTGTTCGAACCGTCCGCGGCGGCGCCGCCCGACCTCATCCAGCCGACCAGTCCGCGCCCGGCCCCGGCCGCCTTGGCGAGGTCGCGCACCGCCGTGGCGAAGGGGACGAGCGGCACGGCCGTCCAGTGGTGTCGGCGGACGGCCCTGGTGAGCGGAAGCGAGACATACGCCGTGAACGCGGTTGCCGCGGCGAAGCGGGCGCGCGGGCCCGTCACCAGCGCGGCGAGACCGAGGGCGTAGGCGCCCGCTCGGGCCATGTCCCGGCCCACCAGGCGCGGGTCGGCCGACCGTCCGCCGCCCTCGCCGTAACGGAAGTACATCGCCGCCGTCCGCCGCAGCGTCGGCCGCTGTTCCCAGCCCACCTCGGCGGCGGAGGCCAGAACCGCCCGATGGCCGGCCCCGACGACGGCACGGCCGAAGAGCACGTCCTCGGCGGTGCGCAGATGCTCGGGGAATCCCCCGGCGTCCTGCCAGGCGGAGCGGGTGAAGGCCACCGAACGCCCGGTGGGCATGGCCGCGTCCAGTCCACGGCCGAAGAGCCGGCAGTACGCGCGTGTCCAGGGTCCCGGATGACGGGCCTCCTCGGGCACCGGATACCCCACCGCCGACATGGCCCGGCTCAACGCCCCCTGCCCGTCCGCCCGGTAGACGCCGGTGATCAGGGCGGGCGGGACGGACTCGGCCGCCGCCGCACGCAGCCGGGCCAGCCAGTCCGGCTCGGGGTAGCAGCCGGCGTCGGTGCAGGCGATCAGCGCGTTGCCCGCCGCGCGCACACCGGCGTTGCGGCCGGCCGAGATGGTGGAGCCGGGGAGCCGGAGGAGCCGGATGCGGGCGTCCTTCGCTGCCCAGGCCTCTACCCGCTCGGCCGTGTCGTCGGCCGAGCCGCCGTCGACCACGACGATCTCGTCGCCGTCCTCGACCAGTTGGGGTAGCAGCAGGCCGAGCAGCCGGTCGATCACATCGGCCTCGTCGAGCACGGTGGTCACCACCGAGACCGGCGCGGTCCCGGTCAGTCCGGCGCCGGGCAGCCGAGCGGTCTCGGAGAGGATCTGCACCAGCCGTCCCGCGCAGTCGGCGGGGCCGGGATGGGACGCGGTCAGCCGGTGTCCCACGGTGCCCATGGCGGCGCGTGTGTCGTGGTCCGTCAAGCGGCGCAGCGCCAGGCCCACCTCGGTGGAGTCACCGGGCGGCACGGCGATCCCGGCGGGTGCGGCGCCCGGTTCCGCCACCCGGTCGGCGACGGGGCCCGGTGTGGTGATCACGGGGACCGCGGAGCGCATCGCCTCCAGGGCGACCGCCCCGAACCCCTCCGGATGGGGCATCGCCGGGGTGGGTTTGGTCAGCACCGCGGCGGCGTCGGCTCCGGGGATGACCCGCCAGGCGTCCTTGATGAAACCCGTGAAGTCGACGCGGTCGACCACTCCGAGATCGGCGGCCAGCTGCGCGAGCCGGTCCTGCTCCCCCGGTTCGGTCGGATCCTCGCCCCCGACGACGGCCAGCCGCCAGCGCTCGCCGCCGGGCTTCGCCAGTGCCTCGATCGCGTTGTCCACGCCCTTGTTGAAGACCAGCCGGCTGACGGTGAGCAGCAACCGCTCGTCATGGCCGTTGAGCCGCACACCGTGCCGGACCAGCGCCTCCCGGGCGGCCGCGCGGGGCAGTGCGGTGCCCTCCGGCGCGGGGAACGGTACGAGTACGGCACGGGGATGCCGTGAGGCGACGACCAGTCCGTCCGCCGTCCCCACGCAGTCGTCGATGAGTGTGGCCAGGAGCTTCATCAGGCGGGGGTGGGTGTAGTCGTGCTTGGCCCACACGCAGCGCACTCCGGTGAGCCAGGTGGCCGGTCCGCACACACACGCCGCCTTGATCCCGTTGGCGAGGACCACGTCCGGCCGGTCGGCCCGCAACCGGCGTGCGAGCGACAGCGCGGAGGCCGCGATCGCCGCTCCGGTCCGCCCCGTCGGAAGCGTGACACAGGGCACTCCCCTGCGACGGAACTCCTCGCCCAGGGGCCCTTTGCCCAGCATCACCGCGTCCACGTCCAGCCGGTCGGTCGCATCCAGCAACGCCAGCAGCCAGACCTCCGCACCGCCGAGGATCCCGGCGGTCGTGACCACCGTGACACGCAGTGGACGGTTCATGTGCCTTCCTCCCCGCGGGTCCTGGTCCGTCGCCCGGAGATGTTTACGATGTATACGTACACACTACGCCAAAACGGACATCGGTCAAGATGGGGCTGCGACAGGCGCAGAAACAGGCATGAGAAAAGGGCCCCCGCAGGCTCTCGCCCGCGAAGACCCTTCGCACCGTCGGGACGACAGGATTTGAACCTGCGACCCCTTGACCCCCAGTCAAGTGCGCTACCAAGCTGCGCCACGTCCCGGTGTCGCCGACCCGCGGTGAACCGCGTGATCGCGCGAAGAGAACTTTACCTCACGGCGGGGGCCGCGCCGCAGCGGGCGCAGGCCGGGCGGAATCCGGCGGGCAGGCAGAATCGCCGTATGGGCAACTCATCGTCGGAGCGACGGACAGGCGCACGGGACCGGGACAGCGAGGGGCGGGCACGCAGCGCCCGGCCGCGGGACGGTCTCGGACGGCCGCTGCCCTACGGCGCGGAGGGCGTCGACCGCCAGCCCGAAGGCGTCGTACGCACCCCGGAGCAGACCGTCGCGGAGGCACAGGAACTGCTCGACGCGGGCAAGCCGTTCCATGCTCATGAGGTCTTCGAGGATGCCTGGAAGAGCGGCCCCGACGAGGAACGGGCCCTGTGGCGCGGCCTGGCCCAGCTCGCGGTGGGGCTGACCCACGCGGCCCGGGGGAACGTCACCGGCGGGGCGCGGCTGCTGCGGCGCGGGGCCGGGGCGGTCGAGGACTGGGCCTCGGCGGAGCGGCGGGCGCGGCCGTACGGGATGGATCTCGCGGGCGTGATCGGGTGGGCGCGGCAGCTGGCCGAGGCCGTGGAGGAGAGCGGCGCGACCGTGGACGCGGGGGAACGGGCGCCCCGGTTGCGCGGGGAGTCGTAGCGGGGCGTCGTGGCGGCGCGGCCCGGGTTCGGCGGGCGGGATGCTCTCCTGTCGGGTGGGCGATGGTCTCGCCCTCAGGTGGGCGCGCTGTCCTCGCTGTCAGTGGCATGGGGCAGACTCGTGGCGTGCGAAAGATTCATGTCATCGGTATTGGGGCGGGCGACCCCGAGCAGCTGACGCTGCAGGCGGTCAGGGCGCTGCGGGACACGGACGTGTTCTTCATCCTCGACAAGGGCGAGGTGAAGTCGGACCTCACGCAGCTGCGCCGGGACATGCTGGACGCGCACCGGCCCGAGGGCGCGTACCGGGTCGTGGAGGCGCGGGACCCGGAGCGGGACCGGGCCGCCGGGGGTGCCTCCTACTCCCCCGCCGTCGGGGACTGGCGCAGTGCCCGCGCCGGGATCTACGCGCGGCTGATCGCCGAGGAGCTGGGCGAGGACGAGACCGGCGCGTTCCTGGTCTGGGGTGATCCCGCGCTGTACGACAGCACGCTCGGGATCCTGGAGGAGGTCCTGGACAAGGGCGAGGTCGACTTCGAGTACGACGTCGTACCCGGCATCAGCAGTGTCTCCGCGCTCGTCGCCCGGCATCGGACGGGACTGAACCGGGTGGCCCGGCCCGTGCAGATCACCACCGGGCGGCGGCTGGCCGAGGGCTTCCCCGAGGGCGTGGACGACGTGGTCGTGATGCTCGACGCCCACCAGACCTTCCGGCGGTACGCCGACCAGGACATCGACATCTACTGGGGCGCGTACATAGGCACCCCGGACGAGATCCTCGCCTCCGGCCCGATCGCCGAGGCCGCACCCCGCATCGAGCGGCTGCGCGCCGAGGCACGGGAGCGCAAGGGCTGGATCATGGACACGTATCTGCTGCGCCGGAAGCCGAAAGAGCAGTAGGGCAGCCGAGCCGTGGGGAAACCGACGGGCAGTGGGGAATCCGGCGCGCGATAGGGAAGCCGACGGGCGGCAGGGAATCCGGCGCACGGTAGGAAGGCCGACGGGCGGTACGGAATCCGGCACGGTAGGAAGGCCGGCCGACGGCAGAGAATCCAGCACGCCGTAGGAAGGCCGGCCGACGGCAGAGAATCCAGCACGCCGTAGGGAGGCCGGCCGGCGGCAGGAAGGCGGTCGCCGCCTGCCGTCGCACGGCACCCGAGCGGACCGTCCCCGCATGCGTCGCGGGTCCGCCGCTGTGATCGTGGCCCCGTGAGCCTCGTCGAGGAAACCGCGCCGTCCGCCGCCTCCCAGCCACCCGTGCTGGACGCGCGCCGTCGCAATGTCGTCTTCGTGACGATCATGCTGGGGATGCTGCTCGCGGCCCTCGACCAGACGATCGTGGGCACCGCGCTGCCGACGATCGTGTCGGACCTGGGCGGGGCCGAGCACATGTCCTGGGTGGTCACCTCGTACCTGCTCGCCGAGACCGTGTCGACGGCCCTGGTCGGCAAGTTCGGCGACCTCTTCGGCCGCAAGGTCGTCTTCCAGGTCTCCGCGATCGTGTTCATCACGGGCTCGTTCCTGTGCGGTCTGGCGTCCAACATGACGCTGCTGATCGTCTGGCGGGCGATGCAGGGCATCGGGGCCGGCGGTCTGATGGTGACGGCGATGGCGTTGATCGCGGACGTCATCCCGCTGCGGGAGCGCGGCAAGTACCAGGGCGCGATCGGTGCCGTGTTCGGTGTGGCGACGGTGATCGGGCCGCTGCTGGGCGGGCTGTTCACCGATCACCTCACCTGGCGCTGGGCGTTCTACGTCAACGTCCCGATCGCGATCGTCGTCGTCATCGCGGCGGCCCGGACCATCCCGGTCGTCAAGTCGGCGTCCCGGCCGATCATCGACTACCTGGGCATCGGGCTCGTCGCGGTCGGCGCCAGCGCGCTGATTCTGGCGACGAGTTGGGGCGGCAACGAGTATCCGTGGAACTCGGGCGTCATCATCGGTCTGTTCGTCGGAGGTGCGGTCGCCCTCGGGCTGTTCTGCTGGGTCGAGACACGGGCCGCCGAACCGATGCTGCCGATGCGGCTGTTCGCCAACCCGGTCTTCTCGGTGTGCTCCGTCCTCAGCTTCATCGTCGGCTTCGCCATGCTCGGCGCGATGACCTATCTGCCGACCTATCTGCAGTACGTCGACGGCGACTCGGCCACCGTCTCCGGGGTGCGGACGCTGCCCATGGTGGCCGGGCTGCTCGTCGCCTCGGTGTTCAGCGGCACCGTGGTCAGCAAGACCGGGAAGTACCGGATCTTCCCGATCGTGGGCTCCCTGGTGATGGCCGTCGGGCTGTTCCTGATGTCCCTGATGGGGCCGTCGACGAATGCCTGGCTGGAGTCGCTGTACATGTGCGTGCTGGGCACCGGGATCGGCCTGTGCATGCAGGTCCTGACGATCGCCGTGCAGAACACCGTCGCCTACACCGACCTCGGCACGGCCACGTCCGGTGTCACCTTCTTCCGTACGCTGGGCAGTTCGTTCGGCACGGCCGTCTTCGGCACGATCTACACCAACACGCTCACCCCCAACCTCACCGAGGCCGTCGAGACCGCCGCGCAGACCGGCTCCGGTCTCGATCCGGCCGCCATCTCCCAGGCCGCGACCAGCCCCGAGGGTCTGCACGGGCTGCCGCCCGACACCGCCGCCCCCATCGTCGAGGCCTACGCCGACACGCTCCAGACCGTCTTCCTGTGGACGGTGCCGGTCGCGGCGCTCGGATTCTTCGTCGCCCTGTTCCTCAAGCAGGTGCCGTTGCGCGACAGTGCGCGGATGGGGTCCACCGACATGGGCGACGGGTTCGCGTCGCCGCACGACGCCAACGCCCAGCGGGTCCTTGAGGCGTCCGTCGGGAAGATCATCGGCGGTCTGCAGCCCGACACGGCGCGTCGGATCATCGCGGACTCCGACACCCGCCTCGATGTGGCCGGCGCCTGGGCGGTGATCCAGGTCGAGTTGCTGACGCACCTGGTCGGCCATGCCAGCCTCGGACTGATCGCGGCCCGCCGTCACATGCCTCCGGAGGTACTCCTGCCTGTCTTCGACCGGATGGTCGAGGAGGGCTATCTCACCCGCGACGACTCCCTCGTCTCCCACACCGCGGCGGGCGCCCGCGAGGCCGAGGTCATCGGCAAGGCGTGGGGCACCTGGCTCGAACAGCGGGTGCACGAGGACATCGGCCGTCCGCCGGGCACGGATCTGCGCGACGCGGTCCACACGATCGCCAAGCGTCTGCTGGTCGAGGACCTGAGCGCCGGGCTGCCCAGCCGCGCCAAGGAACTCGCGGCGAGCGAGTCACGATGACCTCGTCATGGGGCGAGGCCGAGCCGCCCCAGCACCCCCGCCACGTCCGGCACCGCCTCCACACCCGCCGGGAGCGGGGGGCGTCGTACGACCACGACCGGGCGGGCGAGTCGGCGGGCGGCCGTCAGTTTGGCCGAGGTCGCCGCTCCGCCGCTGTCCTTGGTCACCAGGACGTCGATGCGGTGCTCGTGCAGCAGCGCCGTCTCGTCGGCCGGCGTGAACGGGCCGCGGGCCAGGAGCACTTCGGTGTGGGGCGGCATCGGCGGCTCGGGCGGGTCGACGGAGCGTACGACGAAGTGCAGGTCCGTCAGGTGGGCGAAGGCCGCCAGTCCCAGGCGTCCGGTGGTCAGGAACACCCGGTTCCCGAGGCCGGGCAGCAGGGCCGCGGCCTCGTCGAGCGATGCGGCCTCGTGCCAGCGATCGCCGGGGCCGGGACGCCAGCCGGGGCGGCGCAGGACCACCGCCGGCACTCCTGTCGCCCGCGCGGCACGGGCCGCGTTCGCCGTGATCGACTCGGCGAAGGGGTGGGTGGCGTCGACCACGGTGTCGACATGCCCGGCGCGCAACCAGTCGGCCAGCCCCTCCGCACCGCCGAACCCGCCGATCCGTACGTCCCCTTCGACGGCGCCCGGCCGCGTGACGCGCCCCGCGAGGGAGGTCGTGACGTGGATGCCGGGGTGCGCCGCGAGCTCGGCGGCGAGTTCGCGGGCCTCGGTGGTGCCGCCGAGGATCAGGATGTGGCGGGGGGACATGGGGCGAGCGTACGAGGTGGGTCGCGGGCGGCGGAGCGGTGGGTCCACGGGGCCCGGGAGCCGGTCCCCGGATCACCGTCGGCGGTGGCCGAAACGCACAAGGCGCTGACCGGAACGCGCAGGGCAGCACGTCAAACGCACGTCGTGATGCCCGACCTGGGCGCTCCCCCGCGAACACTATGAACACAACGGTCAGATCGTGGCTCCCCACCCCATCCATCCCTAGCATCGCGGCGCACGGCTCGACGGCGCGCCGACAAGGACGAGGAGCAGCGTCTTGGACTGGACGAGAACGCACGCGTTGATCCGCAGGTCGGTCCCGCCCGCCCAGCAGCGGCGTACGGCGCTGGCCGCGGTGCTGGCCGGGGTCCTGGCCGTCGGCATCCTCGTCGGCGCCTCGAACGCCCGGGGGGAGACGGCGGGACCGGCGCGTGCCGAGTGCCCGGCCGATCTGGTGGGCCGGGCGAGCTGCTACACGGGCCGTGACGCGGGCGGCGCCTTCTACACGATGGCCGTGCCCGACGACTGGAACGGCTCCCTCGTCGTGCACGCCCACGGCGGCCCCGACCTCGCGGCGGACTCGGACCCGGCCCGCAGCCTGGACGATCTGCGCCGCTGGTCGGTGATGGTGAAGGAGGGCTACGCCTGGGCGGGTTCCTCGTACCGCCGGGGCGGCTACGGGACTCGGATGGCGGCAGCCGACACCGAAAGCGTGCGCCGGCTGTTCGTCGGGGAGTTCGGCAGACCGCGGCGGACGTATGTGCACGGCCAGTCGTGGGGCGGGAACGTCGCCGCGAAGGTCGTGGAGACCTACGGCAGACGGCATGGGGTGTACGACGGGGCGCTGCTCACGAACGGCGTCCTCGCCGGTGGCTCGCGCGGCTACGACTACCGGGTCGACCTGCGCGTGGTCTACCAGTACTACTGCGGCAACCACCCCCGCCCGACGGAGCCGCAGTACCCGCTGTGGCAGGGCCTGCCCGCCGACTCGACCATGACGACCGCCGAGCTGCGCGGCCGGCTCCAGGAGTGCACCGGTTACGCTTCGGCGCCCGGGCAGCGGACCGCGCGGCAGCAGCGCAACCTCGACGACATCCTGGCGGTCACGCGGGTCCCGGAGCGCACGCTGGAGTCGCATCTGCGGTGGGCGACCTTCACGTTCCGCGACATCGTGCACAAGCGCCTCGGCGGCCGGAACCCCTTCGGCAACCGGGGCGTCCGGTACTCCGGGTCGCATGACGACGCGGCGCTCAACGCCGGCGTCCAGCGGTTCGCCCCCGACCCCACGGCCGTACGCGATCTGTCCTACGACAGCGATCTCACCGGCAAGGTCTCGATCCCGGTGCTGACCCTGCAGGCGATCGACGACCCCACGGTGTTCGTGGAGCACACGGCGGCGTACCGGGCCACGCTGGAGGGGGCCGGACGGGACGGGCACCTGGTGCAGACGTTCACGCGGGAGCGCGAGCACAGTGAGCTGAGCGATGCCGAGTACGCGGCGTCGATCGCCGCGCTGGACACATGGGTGCGCAAGGGCGGCAAGCCGACGCCGCGGTCGGTCGCGAAGTCGTGCGGCGCGTTCGACGCGACGTACGGAACGGGCTGTTTCTACGACCCCGGGTTCCGTCCGGGACCGTACGACTCACGCGTCGAGCCGCGGCCGGGCGGTCTGGAGTGGCCGGCCATGACGGCGGGTCAGGAACGGGAGTGGAGCAGGATCGAGGGTGTCGGGATCGCTCCCTGAGCGGAGTGGGCGGGGGCGGTCGCTATCGTCCTGGTATGGGAGCCGTACGTGCCGTCCTGATCGACATCGACGGGGTCCTCACCGTCTCGTGGCAGCCGTTGCCGGGGGCGGTCGAGGCGTTGCGGGAGATCCGCGAGGCCGGGCTGAGGGTCGCGCTGGTCACGAACACGACCTCGCGGACGCGGGCGTCGATCGCCCGGGTGCTGGCGGAGGCCGGGTTCCCGGTGTCCGCCGAGGACATCCTGACCGCACCGGCCGTCACCGCCGCGTATCTCGCCGAGCACTGCCCGGGTGCTCGGTGTGCGCTGCTGAACAGCGGGGACATCGCGGAGGATCTGGCCGGGGTCACGGTGGCAGGCCCGGACGAGGACGCACCGGATGTCGTGATCGTCGGGGGTGCCGGGCCGGAGTTCGGCTACGTGGCGCTCAACCGGGCCTTCGGGTATCTGCAGCGCGGGGCGCGGCTGGTGGCCATGCACCGGAATCTGTACTGGCGTACGGAGCAGGGGCTGCAGCTCGACACGGGGGCGTTTCTGGCCGGGCTGGAGAAGGCCGCGCGGGTCGAGGCGGAGATCACGGGGAAGCCATCGGCCGCGTTCTTCGAGGCGGCGTTGGCACATGTGGGGGCCGGTGCGGGCGATGCGGTGATGGTCGGGGACGACATCGAGTCCGATGTACTGGCGGCGCAGCGGGCGGGCGTCACAGGGGTACTGGTCAGGACCGGCAAGTACCTGCCGGAGACGCACCGGGCGGCGAGCGGCACGCCCGATCATGTGATCGACTCCTTCGCCGATCTGCCCGCCCTGCTGGCGGACCTGCGGGAATAGCGGGTGCGGTCAGTGCAGCAGTAGCTGTACGCCGCCCACGACCGTCGCGGCGATCACGAGTTGCTCGAACAGCCGCTGGTTGATGCGGTCCACGGCCCATTTGCCGAGCAGCGCACCGGGCACGACGAACACCACGAGTGCCGCGTCGAGCAGCAGCGAGGGGCCGTCGATCAGGCCGAGCCCGGCGCTGAAGGGCACCTTGGAGACGTTGACGATCAGGAAGAAGAAGGCCGAGGTCCCCAGGAAGCCGAGCTTGCGGAAACCGGCCGACAGCAGGTACATCGACATCACCGGGCCGCCCGCGTTGGCGACCATCGTGGTGAAGCCGCCGAGGACGCCGTACGAGCGGGCCTTGACCCGGCCGGCCCTGCTGGTGACCGAGTCCGGTTCGTCCTCCTTCTCGGCCGTGCGGCGGCGCCACACGGTCACGCCCGCCATCATCAGCAGGATCGCCCCGATCGACGTACGGACGATCCCGTCGTCCGCCCACATCAGGAACAGCGTGCCGAAGACGACACCGGCGGCGACCGCGGGGAACAGCCGCCACAGCGTGGGCCAGTGGGCGTGCCGTCGGTAGGTGAGGACGGCGAGCACGTCGCCGGCGATCAGGATCGGCAGCAGGACGCCGGTGGAGGCGCGGGCGGGCAGTACGGCGGCGAAGATCGCCAGGCTCACCGTGTTGGCCCCGCTCACGGCGGTCTTCGAGAAGCCGACGAGCAGGGCCGCGAAGGCGAGCGCGGCGAACTCCCAGCCTGTGATGTGCCAAAGAGTCATCGTGTCCATGCGGAGACCGATGCTATGTGCAGACATCAGGTACCGGTAAGGACCGTCTCGCCAGTTGGGAGATTGCCGGGGCCGCGGCCGGGAGATCGCTAGTGCCGCTCCACCAGCACCGCGCTCCCCTGGCCCACCCCCACGCACATGGTGGCCAGCCCGCGCTCCGCCCCCGTGCGACGCATCCGGTGCAGCAGCGTCGTGAGGATCCGGGCGCCGGAGCTGCCCAGCGGATGCCCGAGCGCGATGGCGCCGCCGCTCGGGTTGACCAGCTCGGGGTCGATGCCGAGTTCGTCCACGCACGCGAGTGCCTGGGCGGCGAACGCCTCGTTGAACTCGGCCTCCTGGATGTCGCCGATCGTCCAGTCGGCGCGGGCCAGGACCTTGCGCGTGGCCGGGACCGGGCCGAGGCCCATCACATCGGGGTGGACGCCGGCCGAGCCGCCGGCGACATAGCGGCCGAGGGACTCAAGGCCGAGGGCGTTCAGGGCCTCCTCGCTGACCAGGAGCAGTCCGGCGGCGCCGTCGTTCATCGGCGAGGCGTTGCCCGCGGTGACCGTGCCGCCCTTCCGGAAGACCGGCTTCAGCCGGGAGAGCTTGTCGTACGACGTGTCCTCGCGGATGCATTCGTCGCTGTCGACCAGCACCCCGTCCGGGCGCTCGACCGGCAGGAGTTCATCATCGAAGTGGCCGTTCTTGCGGGCCTCGGCGGCCCGTTGGTGGCTGCGCAGCGCGAACTCGTCCTGCCGTTCGCGCGAGACGCCGCGGCGCTCGGCGACCTCCTCGGCCGTCTCGCCCATGGCCAGCAGACCGTGCAGTTCCTTCATCGCCGGGTTGACCAGGCGCCAGCCGAGCCGGGTGTCGAAGGTCTCCATGCGGTGCGGCAGCGCCTCGTCGGGGCGGGGCAGGACGAACGGGGCGCGGCTCATGGACTCGGAGCCGCCGGCGAGCACGATGTCGGCCTCGCCCGCCGCGATGGTGCGGGCGGCTGTCGTCACCGCCTCCAGGCCGGAGGCGCACAGGCGGTTGACCGTGGCGCCGGGGACCGACTCGGGCAGGCCCGCCAGCAGGGCGGCCATGCGGGCGACGTTGCGGTTGTCCTCGCCGGCCTGGTTGGCGGCGCCCCAGTAGACGTCGTCGATGCGCGCCGGGTCCAAGGCGGGGACATCGGCGACGAGGCCTCGGATCACGGTCGCGGCGAGGTCGTCGGGCCGTACCGACGACAGCGCTCCACGGAGTTTGCCGATGGGGGTGCGGCGGGCGGCCGCGAAGTGGACGGGACGCACGACAGGTCTCCTGACCGGGCAGTATGGATCGACACCCTATTAATTAGCACCGCTAGTTTTGGACTATAGACCGCCCCGGCGCACCCTGGGAAGATCCCCGAGAGCCTTCATCGACCCCAACCGACCCCTGCCGATCCCGACCGATCCCAGCCGGAGGAACCAATGGCCGACGCCCGCGAGCATCTCCTCGACGGAAGCCGGGGCCCGATCGTCGTACGCGAGTGGCCGAACCCCCGGCCGCGCTACGTCGCGCTCGTGGTGCACGGCTACGCCGAGCATGTCGGACGGTACGCCGGGGTGGCGCATGCCCTGGTCGCGCATGGTGCGGCCGTGTTCGGACCCGATCACATCGGGCACGGGAGGTCGGCGGGCGAGCGCGTGGTGATCGAGGACTTCGAGGACGTGGTCGCCGATCTGCGTGCCGTGGCCGACCTGGCCCGCGCCGCCCACCCGGACGTGCCGCTCGTGCTCGTCGGCCACTCCATGGGCGGCCTGACCGCGGCCCGCTACACACAGCTCTACGGCGCCGAGGTCACCGCCCTGGTGCTGGCCGGGCCCGTGATCGGCGACTGGGAGCTGCCCCGGCGGCTGCTCGCCCTCGACGAGATCCCCGACAGGCCGATCAGCCCGGCCGCCCTCTCCCGGGACCCCGAGGTCGGCGCGGCGTACGCGGCGGATCCGCTGGTCTGGCACGGGCCGATGAAGCGGCCGACGGTGGAGGCGTTCGCCCGGATGCTGGACACCGTGTCCAAGGGCGGCGGCATCGGGCGGGTGCCTCTGCTGTGGCTGCACGGCGACGACGACCGACTGGTCCCGCTCCCCGGCAGCCGTACCGGCATTGAGGAGCTGCGCGGGGACGAGACGACCGAGCGCATCTACGCCGGTGCCCGGCACGAGCTCTTCCACGAGACGAACAAGGCGGACGTCTTCGCGGATCTGATCCATTTCCTGGACGGCGTGCTCACACGCTGAGACGCACCCCGTTTGCTCCGGTTCGCCCTGGGCACCCGCGCCCACATGCAGTGATTCCAGCAACTGGAGCCAGAAGGAGGAGCCAGGGATGACTGTGGTCAAGAGCACGCTCCCCGAACCGGCTCGCCGGGTCGCCGGGGACGCCCTGCAGAGCACGCTCATCGATCTTCTCGGACTCTCGCTGATCGGAAAGCAGGCGCACTGGAACATCGTCGGCCCGCGGTTCCGCTCGATCCATCTCCAGCTCGACGAGGTGGTGTCAGTGGTCCGCTCGTACGCCGACACGGTCGCGGAGCGCTCCGCGGCGCTCGGCCTGCCCCCCGACGGCCGGCCCGAGACCATCGCCGCCGCCTACACGCTGCCCGGCCCCAAGGAAGGGTGGGTGCGCGATACGGAGGTCGTCCAGATGGTCGTGGACGCCCTGGCGGCGGCCATAGAGCGCCTACGGGAGCGCATCCAGGCGACCGCGGAGCCGGACCCGGTGACGCAGGACCTGCTGATCGGCATCACGAGCGAGCTGGAGAAGCAGCGCTGGATGTTCGACGCCGAGAACTGGCCGCGCGACGACTGAGCACTAGGCACACCACGACTTGGAACAGGGGCACACTGTGACCGACGCCCTCGAACTGGACGCGCTGTGGGAGGACTTCCACCGCGTGGTGAACATGACCTCGCAGGAGCTGGCCGCCTGGCTACGGGTCAGTGACGCGGACGAGGAGACCGAGCCACTGCCGGACCAGGCCGGCCCACCCATGGGGCAGCATGTCCTCGCGATCCTCCAGAAGCGGCGCACCGACCTCACGGACGACGACCTCCAGGTGATGTACGACGTCGTGGACACCGTCACCGCCGAGGCGGACCTGGAGAACGAGCCCGAACCCGAACAGACCCGCCGCCGACATCAGCTGATGACGATCGGCCACGACCCGCTGAAGCCATGAGCGACGACAAGAAGGTCGTACGGGAACTCGTGCGCGGCCACGGGCAGACGTTCGCCGAGGAGGCGGGCATCCCCCTCAAGGACACCCCGCAGCCGCTGTACCGGCTGCTGGTCCTGGCGCTTCTGCTCAGCGCCAGGATCCGCGGCTCGGTCGCCGTCGACACCGCCCGGGCCCTGTACGACGCGGGCCTGCGTGATCCCCGCCGGATGGCCGACGCCGACTGGCAGGAGCGGGTGGACGCCCTGGGGCGCGGCGGCTACCGGCGCTACGACGAGCGGACGGCGACCCAACTCGGGGACGGTGCCGAGCTGTTGACCGACCGATGGGGCGGCGATCTGCGTCGGCTGCGGAAGGAGGCGGACGGCGACGTCTCCGAACTGCGGCGTCTGCTGCGGGAGTTCCCCGGCATGGGCCCGGCCGGCGCGGACATCTTCCTGCGCGAGGCCCAGCGGGTCTGGCCGGAAGCGGCACCCTACCTGGATGACAAGGCGCTCTCGGGAGCGCAGCGGCTCGGGCTGCCCAAGGATCCGGACCGGCTCGTCGACCTGGCCGGGAACACCGAACCGGCCGTGCTCGCCGCCGCGTTGGTGCGAGCCTCGCTCGACAAGGAGGTGGCCGAGGACAGCCTCCGCCGGGCCGCGTGATCGGGAGCGGGAGCGGACCGACCGAACCCCACCTGCACCAGGTCGCCCAGGTCGACGCGTGCGTGAGCCGGAGCGCAGTCTCGGATTCAGCCCAGCACCCACCCTCCGTCCACAGCGAGCTCGACGGCGTTGACCGACCGGTTGCGCAGCAGGAAGTCCACCGCGTCCACGACATCGGCCATCGTCGCCAGCCGCCCCGCGGGGGTCCTGGCGCGCAGCCCCGCCAGCACCTCCTCGGGCTTGCCCGCCCAGTGCGGGCTGTCGCCCACGACCCCGGGATGCACGGCGTTGACCCGCACGGGCGCCAGCTCGACGGCGAGGGTGTTCACCAGGCCTCCCATGCCCGCATTGACGGTCGCCACCGTCGTCGCCCCCGGATACGGGCGCTCCTTGGCCTGCCCGCCGAACAGCACGATCGCGCTGTCGTCGTGCAGCCGGGGCCGCAGGGCGTGCACGACCTCGGTGTAGCCGACGAGTTTGAGCGTGACGAGGCGCAGGGCGGCGTCGATGTCGTACTCGGTGACCCGGTTCTCGTCCCGGGAGACACCGGCGATCACCAGGTGGTCCACCCGCCCGACGCCGGCCAGCGCGGCGGCGATCCCGCGCGGCTGTGCGAGGTCCAGGGCGAGGCCCTGACGGGCGCCGATCTCCTTCGCCACCAGGTCGGCGCGATCCGCGTCCCGCCCGGTGAGGATCACCTCGTCCCCCCGCCCCGCACGCAGGCGGGCGAACTCGCGGCCGATCCCGGACGTCCCGCCGACGACGACCACACTGCTCATGACTCCAGTGCCTCCCTCAGATACTCCCAGTCCCGGGTGAACCGGTACGCGTGGCGCGGCGGCGGCTGCGGCGCCTGTGTCTCCAGCCAACGCAGCGGCCCCTCCCCCGCGTTGGCGAATCCGTGCACGCAACCGGCGCCCGCCCAGGCGACGTCGCCCGGCCCCAGCCGGTACCGCTCGCCGTCGAAGGTGGCGTCGGCCTCGCCTTCGAGGAAGAGGTACGTCTCCTCGAAGGGGTGGTCGTGCGCGCCGGCGATGCCGTCGGGGGCGTACTGCACCATGAACATGGTCGAGGCGACCGCGCCGAGGTCGCTGTCGACCATCATCTTCACGGTGATCCCGCTGTACACGAGCAGCGCGGTCCGCATGCTCGCCGACACCGCGAGCAGTTCCTGCGACTGTTTCCCGGGGTCCATCTGCACGGGCTCGAAGTGGCCGAAGCTCCGGATGCGCGGGTCACGGACGTCGATCCGGACGGGATCGCGCTCGGGCAGCGCGGGCACCGTCTGGGTGTCGTACCCGTAGCGGGCACGCGGTACCGGGGCGAGCATGTCGGCCCAGCGTCCGCCCGTGTCCCCGGCGCCGCGCCAGGCGTGCGGGACGCCGGTCGGGAGGAGGCCGTAGTCGCCCTCTTCGAGGAGGTACGACTCCTCGGGCAGGTCCAGGATCACGGCCCCGTAGAGCACGTGGAAGCTCTCCTCGTAGGAGTGCACATGGGCGGCCACGCGGCCGTCGGGCCGTATCGCGCACACACCGAAGCCGGTGTGCACACTGCCGTCGCCCTCGCCCACCAACGCCCGCCGCCGGTATCCGAGTTCGTCGTACGGCGACTCGGGGAGGGCGGCGGTCCGGCGCACCAGGTGTCGGGTCATGCGGCGCTCTTCGCCTCCTTCGCGGCCAGCAGCCGGTCGCGGGACTCCGAGACCAGTCGCCGGGCGCGCTCGACGTCGGCGACCAGCTTGCCTTCGCGCTTGTGGATCACACCGTCGACGATGACGGTGTCGACGTTGGAGACGTCGGCCGACAGCGTCACGGCGGCGGCCGCGTCGTGCACCGGGGCGACGTTCAGCGCGGTGGCGTCGATCGCGACGACGTCTGCGCGCTTGCCGGGGGTCAGGGAGCCGGTGCGGTCCTCCAGGCCGGCCACGTGTGCGCCGTTGAGGGTCGCGATCTCCAGCATCCGACGTGCCGTCAGCATTGTTTCCGGGACGGGCAGATTGGCCTTCCAGCAGTCGGCGTTGACGCGGGCGCGCTCGGCGCCGAAGGCCGCGCGGATCTGGGTGAACATGTCGCCGGGCACGGTGGTGACGACGTCGATGCTGAGCGAGGGCCGCAGTCCGTACTCGATGGCCTTCATCACGGGCGGCCAGCCGTGGCCCATCTGGAGCTCGACCTGCGGTGCGATCGACACCGTGCCGCCGCTGTCGGCGACCATCCGCCACTCGTCCTCGTGGAGGTAGCAGCAGTGGACGTAGGTGGTGTCGGCTCCGAGGAGTCCCAGGTCGTTCAGTTGCTTGACCATGCCGAAGCGGCCCGCCAGCCGGCCCATCGCCACGTGCACGGTGATCGGGATGTCCAGCTCGCGGGCGAGCGCCCACTCGGCGGTGACGACGTCGTTGACGCAGAAGCCGGGGCCGCGGGTGGCGAGGGCCATGGTGAGCAGCCCTTCGTCGGAGGCGAAGTACTTCCCGCGGATCCGCCGTACGTCGTCGCCCGGTATCGGGATCTTGCTCTCGAACCAGTAGTCGGCGAGCGAGGTGTTGGCGCTGCCGTACGCGTACTGGGCGCGGATGCCGCTCTCCGCGAGGCCCTGGATCGCGGCGTCCGGGTGCTCGGGTGTGTTGTTGATGTGCGACCAGTCGACGAGCGTGGTGATGCCGGCGTTCAGGCACTCAAGGGCGCCCGCGAGGTTGCCCGCGTACACGTCCTCGGGGGTGTACAGCGGGGCGAAGGTGTCGAGGATGTCGACGAAGTAGTCGTCCAGGGTGGCGTCCGGGGCGACATTGCGGATGGGTGCCTCCCAGGTGTGGCGGTGGGTGTCCACGAAGCCGGGGATCACGATGCGGCCGCTCATGTCGAGTATTTCCGCGTCGGCGCTGATCTCCGGCTGCACGGCCGCGATCTTCCCGTCCTCGATGAGGACGTCACCCTGGGGCAGGTCCCCGATGGCGGGGTCCATCGACACCACGTGACCGCCGCGCAGGACTATCCGATTGGTCATCGCCGTTCCTCCCATGGGGTGTTCAGTAGGCGGCGAGTCCGCGTACGGTCGCCACGACCTTGTCGACGGTGGGGATCACCCGCTCTTCCAGCGCGTCGGCGAACGGCAGCGGGACGCACTCCCCCGCCACCCGTCTGACCGGTGCGTCCAGCAGGGCGAACCCCTCGTCGGCGACGACGGAGACGAGCGTGGCGCCCCAGCCGCCCTGGTACGGGTTCTCCTCGACGGTGACGAGCCGCGAGGTCCGCTCGAGCGAGGTGAGCACGGTGGTGACGTCCAGCGGCACCAGACAACGCAGGTCGACGACCTCGGCCTCGATGCCCTGGCCGGACAGCTGCTCGGCGGCCTTCAGCGCGACCGGCACCATCGAGGCGAGCGCGACCAGGGTGACGTCGGTGCCCTCGCGGACGACGGCGGCACGGCCCAGCTCGACCACGTGGTCCGGGGGCGGGGGCGCGCCCTTGGAGGCGAGGAGCCCCTTGTGCTCGAAGAAGACGACGGGGTCGTCGCTGCGGATGGCCGCCGCCATCATGCCGATCACGTCGGCGGGGGTCGCCGGTGCCGCGATCTTCAGGCCGGGCACGGTCAGCGCCCAGTTCTCGGTGGCCTGGGAGTGCTGGGCGCCGAAGCCCAGCCCGCCGCCGTTGGCGGTGCGCACGACCAGCGGGACGGTGACCTGACCGCCCGTCATGTACCGCACCTTCGGGATCTCGTTGGCGAGGTAGTCCCAGCAGCAGGCCAGGAAGTCGGAGAACATGATCTCGGCGACCGGCCGCATCCCGGTCATCGCGGCGCCCATGGCGGCCCCCACGATGGCCTGTTCGGAGATCGGCGTGTCCCACACCCGCTCGGGCCCGAACTCCTTGAACAACCCGACGGTCGTCTTGAACACCCCGCCCGCCCCGCCGATGTCCTCGCCCAGGCACACGACGGACGCATCACGCCGCATCTCCCGCGCGATGCCCTCGGCGACCGCCTCCCGGTAACTGATCACGTCCGCCACGCCGCACCTCCGTCGGCCCATACATCGGTCAGCGCCTGGTCCGGATCGGGCGCCGGGGCGGCCTTCGCGGCCTCGACCGCCTTCTGTACGACGGCCGTCGCACGCTCGTCGGCCTCGGTGACGGTCTCCGGCGGTACGCCCAGTTCGAGGAGCCGCCCGCGCGCCACGTCCAGCGGGTCGTGCTTCAGCCACCGTTCGACCTCCTCGGCCGGACGGTAGGCCGCCGGGTCGGCGCGGCTGTGCCCGTAGTGCCGGTAGGTCTGCGCCTCCAGCAGCGCGGGCCCGTCTCCTGCCCGGGCCCGTGCCGCGAGCCGGGCCACCGTCTCCTGTACGGCGACCACGTCGTTGCCGTCCACCACTTCGCCGGGGATGCCGTAGGCGGGCGCCCGGTCGGCGGCGGGCCGTGCCACCGCCGTGACGTCGGCGATCGGCGTGTACTCCATGTACAGGTTGTTCTCGCAGACGAACAGCACCGGCAGCTTCCATACGGCGGCCAGGTTCAGCGCCTCGTGGAAGGCGCCGATGTTGGTGGCGCCGTCGCCGAAGAAGGCGACCGCGACCTGGTCGGTGCCGCGCAGTTTTGCCGACCAGGCGGCGCCGGCCGCCATCGGGAGGTGGGCGCCGACGATGGCGTAGGAGCCGAGCATGCCGGTGGAGGCCTTGGTCAGGTGCATGGAGCCGCCCTTGGCCCGGCACAGTCCCGTCGCACGGCTCATGAGTTCGGCGAGACACTCCTCCGGGGTGGCGCCCCGCGCCATCGCGTGGTGGTGTCCCCGGTAGGTGGCGAAGACGTGGTCGTCGGGGCGCAGGGCGGCGCTCGCGCCGACGGCGATGGCCTCGTGTCCGGCGGCCAGGTGGGTGGTGCCCTTGACCAGGCCCTGGAGGAACAGGTCATGGGCGGCCTTCTCCGTTCGGCGGATGACGGCCATCTGCTCGTAGGCGGCGAGGAGTCCGGCCGGGTCCATCAGCGCGTCCCGTCGCCGTACGAGGTGTTGCCGTACGAGGTGTTGAGGTGGGACTGCGACTCGCGGCGGGTGTTGAGCTCGCCGCCCACCGTCCAGTACTTGCGGCCCGCGACCAGCAGTTCCTCCGCCGGGAACTTGGTGATGACCTCGCAGCCGTCGGCGGTGACGACGACTTCCTCCTCGATCCGGGCGGCGGACCAGCCGTCGGCGGCCGGCCAGTAGGTCTCCAGGGCGAACACCATGCCCTCTTCGAGGACCTCGGGGTGGTCGAGGGAGACCAGCCGGCTGAAGATCGGCTTCTCCCAGATGGACAGGCCGACGCCATGGCCGTACTGCAAGGCGAACGCGGCCGTCTCGTCGGCGAAGCCGAACTCCTCGGCGCGCGGCCAGACCTGGACGATGTCGGCGGTGGTCGCGCCGGGCCGGACGAGGGCGATGGCACGGTCCATGTACTCGCGGCAGCGGACGTACGCGTCGCGCTGCGCGGCGGAGGCGCTGCCGACCGCGAAGGTGCGGTAGTAGCAGGTGCGGTAGCCGAGGTGGCTGTGCAGGATGTCGAAGAAGGCGGGGTCGCCGGGGCGGATCAGGCGGTCGCTGTAGACGTGCGGGTGGGGTGAACAGCGCTCGCCGGAGATCGCGTTGACGCCCTCGACGTACTCGCTGCCGAGGTCGTACAGGACCTTGCTGACCACGCCGACACACTCGTTCTCCCGCACGCCGGGGCGCAGATAGCCGTACAGCTCCTCGTAGGCGGCGTCGACCATCGCGCAGGCCTGGGTGAGCAGGGAGATCTCGTCCGAGGTCTTGATGCGGCGGGCCTCCAGGAAGACCTGCTGGCCGTCGACGACGTCGATGCCCGCGGCGCGCAGGGCGGTGAGGATCGGCATCTCGGCGACGTCGATGCCGAGCGGTTCACCGGCCAGGCCGTGTTCGCGCAGCTCGGCGGCGATCTTCGCGGCGACGTCCTGGGCGATGCCCGCGTCCGGGTGGAAGGCGCCGCGGAGTGTGGAGATGCCGGCGCGGGCGCCGGTGGGCGGGCCTTCCTTGCCGTCGCTGTAGTCGAGCCACGGGTTGTACAGCTGGTGGTGCCGGGCCGCCGAGCCGAAGTCCCAGACGATGGGTTCGCCGCCGCGCACCAGCAGGGCGAAGCGGATCAGTTTGTCCATCGCCCAGGTGCCGATGTGCGTGGCGGTCATGTAGCGGATGTTGGCGAAGTCGAAGCTGAGCACCGCGCCCAGCTCGGAA
>JABFVM010000348.1 GCA_013362785.1 Streptomyces sp.
GGCGGCAGGTCGTAGTGGCCCACCTGCTGGACGGGCGGCGGGGCGGACGGGCGGCAGGTCGTGGTGGCCCGCCCGGTGTCGGCAGGGTGGGGCCGGTTATGCGGGGGGCATGGGGGCGGGTTGTCCGAGCGCCGCCGCGACCAGCCCCCGGATCGCCTGGTCCGACACGGCTCCGCCGCCCACCAGGCGGTCGAAGACCAGGCCGTCCACGCAGGTCAACAGCGTGATCGTGCGGTCATCGGCATCCGCGACGCCCTGCGCGGTCAGGAAGTCGTACACGACCTGTCGTCCCGCGTTGCGGCGCGGCACGAGGATCTCCCGCAGTTCGGGGTGGTGCACGCTCTCGATGGCGCAGGCGTAGCGCGCGAGGGTGCGTCGGCGTCCGTCGCCCGTGAGCCGTAGCTCGACGAAGGCGGCGATCCCGGTCACCAGTTCGTCGGGGGTCCGCGGTACCGGCGTCTGTGCCCCGATGGCCTGGAGTTCCGCCTGGTCGAGGGCGACCAGGCGGCGGACCAGGGCGGTCAGCAGCGCCTGGCGGGTGCGGTAGTAGGCGGACGTGGTGCCCGGCGGCAGGTTCGCTTCCCGGTCCACCGCGCGGTGGGTCAGTCCCCGGATTCCGGCCTCGGCGAGGACGTCGATGGCGGCGTCGGCGAGGACGGTACGTCGGTCTGTGGGCATACCCCTTTCTACACCTGTAGAGGATCGGGGTACTCTTCCTCGGGCTTCTACAGATGTAGAAGCCTGGGTGGCGGGGCGGACGAGGGAGGCCCGGTATGGGCGGCGGTGGCAGTGCGGTGGTGGTCGGCGGGGGCATCGGCGGGCTGGCCGCCGCGATCGGTCTGCGCCGGATCGGCTGGGAGGTCACGGTCGTCGAACGCGCCCCCGTCCTCGCCGACGCGGGCGCGGGTATCTCCCTGCACGCCAACGGCATGCGCGCCCTGGACGTCCTGGGTGTCGGCGAGGCCGTGCGGGCGGCCGCGCGGCCGCAGTACACCGGGGGTACCCGGGTCCCCGGTGGCGGGCGGCTCGCCCGGATGGACGGGGCGGCTCTGGAGCGTGAGCTGGGCACGCCGATCGTCGGTGTCCCCCGGGCCGTGCTGCATCGACTGCTGCGTGCGGCGCTGCCGTCCGAGTGTCCGGTGGTCGGCGCCGAGGTGACGTCCGTCGACCGCTCCGTCCCCGGTCGGGTGCGGATACCGGTCGGGGGCGCCGTCCTGGAGGCGGATCTTGTCGTGGCCGCGGACGGGGTGGGCAGTCGACTGCGTGCGCAGCTGTTCCCGGGGCATCCCGGCCCGGCCTACTGCGGGTCCACCGTGCTGCGTGCCATCACCGGGCGGCCGGTCGGGTTGGCGACGGACTTCGAACTGACCTGGGGCAGGGGCGCCGAGTTCGGCCACATCGCGTTCGCCGACGGCCGGGCCGAATGGCACGCGGTGCTCAACTCGCCGCCCGGCGTGCGGTATGCCGATCCCCTCGCCGAGATGCGCCGCCGCTTCGGCGACTGGCACGATCCGATTCCGGCGCTGCTGGACGCGACCGAGCCGGAGGCCGTGCTGCACCACGACATCCACGAGTTGGCGACCGCGCTGCCGTCGTTCACGGCAGGCCGGGTCGCCCTGCTCGGTGACGCGGCCCATGCCATGACGCCGCATCTCGGCCAGGGCGCCTGCCAGGCGTTGGAGGACGCGACGGTGCTGGCCGCCGCGCTCGCCGACGAGCCCACCGTCGCATCGGCGCTGGCCCGCTACGACGCCGAGCGCCGCCCGCGCAGCCAGTCCGTCGCACGCGCCGCCCGTCGGGCCGGCCGGATGGGGCAACAGCTGACGCACCCCCTGGCCGTCGCCGTACGCAACACGGCCCTGCGGCTCGCCCCCGCGCGCGTGACCGTCCGCGCGATCCTGCGCCATGCCGCCTGGACCCCGCCGGGAACGGGGTGGTAACCCCACCGTCGATCCTGATGGCTGCCCCATCGCACGGGCCGGCCCGCTGCGGACATGGTGGGCGCATACAGCGACTTGGGGTCTCCTGTGGCCAGGGCGTCCGCCTCAAGTCCGGCCGAGGGGGCAGATGTGATCGCGCGCAGGGGTGTGCTGGGCGGTTTGTTCGGCCTGGCCACGACGGCCGGTGCGACGGTGGGCCCGGCGAAGGCCGCCGATGTGCCGTGGCCGGACACTGCCGCCGGCTTCAGGGCGGGTGACACCGGCGGTCACGCCCGGCTCCGCGAGCTCCTGCACCGGCTGACCACGGCCGACGGCGCCCCCGGCGCGCTCCTCGAAGTGCGCGACCGGCGCGGCAGCACCGTCCTGACCAGCGGTGTCGCCGACGTGGCGAGCCACGCCCCGGTGCACCCCGACAGCAGGTTCCGGATCGGCAGCATGACCAAGCCGTTCGTGGCGACGGTCGTGCTGCGACTGGTCGGCGAGCGTCGCGTCGTACTCGACGCCCCGGTGGAGCGCTATCTGCCCGGCGTCGTCCGCGGACACGGCAACGACGGGCGGGTGATCACCGTCCGTCAGCTGCTCCAGCACACCAGCGGCGTGCCCGACGTCCTAGACCATCTCAGCCCGGCGGAGATCCTCAAGGACCCGCTGGCCCACCGCGACGCCCGCGACCTCGTGGACATCGCGCTCGCTCACCCCCCGACGTTCGAGCCGGGCACCGGCTGGCGCTACTCCAACACGGGCTACCTGTTGGCCGGGATGATCATCGAGAAGGTGACCGGCCGCTCGTACGGCGAGGAGATCCGCCGACGCGTCATCGTGCCGCTCGGCCTGCACGAGACGTACGTACCGGGTGACGACCCGGCGATCCCCGGACCGCATCCGCGGGGCTACGCACGGCCGGGCGAGGGCGCGCCGCTCCTCGATGTCACCGCCATCAACCCCTCGGTCGGGGGCGCCGGCGGCGGGATGATCTCCAGTGGGAGCGACCTCAACCGGTTCCTGGACGCGCTCGTACACGGCGAGCTGCTCCGGCCCGCCCAGCTCCTGGAGATGATGCGGACCCGGCCGACCGGGAGCCCGGACGGACGGGCGTACGGCCTCGGTCTGGAGAGCAGGCCGCTGCCCTGCGGCGACCGCTACTGGGGGCACACCGGTGACTTCCCCGGATTCGAGACGGCGGGCGGTGCCACGCTCGACGGCCGGCAGGCGACGGTCATGGTGAACCTCGACCCGGGCGGCTCCGACGCACAGAGCGCCGACATGCGGGCCGCCGTCCGGGCGGCGCTCTGCGTGGGCCGCTGCCCGCAGGCTCGCCGGTAACCCGCTCCCCCACCGCCCTAAGGGACTGTTAGGACTTCGTTCCCGCTGTTGAAGGGCCCTGTCGTGGCGTCGACTCTGTGTGCTCCCGGGCCACAGACAAGGGAGTTTTCGATGGCCACACAGACCACGGCCGTGGGCGCGCAGGAGTCGCGCCGCGGTGAGCGCAGGGTCGTCAGCAACATCTTGCGCGGATCGATCGGCAATCTCATCGAGTGGTACGACTGGTACGCGTACACCGCGTTCAGCGTGTACTTCGCCGCCGCGTTCTTTCCCTCCGGCGACCAGACCGCCCAACTGCTCAACACCGCCGCGGTGTTCGCGGTCGGCTTCCTGATGCGCCCCATCGGCGGCTGGGTGCTGGGGCGGTACGCCGACCGCCGGGGCCGGCGCGCGGCGCTGACCCTGTCGGTGACGCTGATGGCGGCGGGTTCGCTGATCGTGGCGCTGACCCCGTCGTACGGCGCGATCGGCGTCGTCGCGCCGGTGTTGCTGGTGACCGCGCGACTGCTGCAGGGGCTGTCGGTCGGCGGCGAGTACTCGACGTCGGCGACGTACATGTCGGAAGTGGCCTCACCCGGCCGGCGCGGCTACTACTCCAGTTTCCAGTACGTCACGCTGATCGCCGGGCAGCTGACGGCGCTCGGCCTGCAGATCGTCCTGCAGCAGGTGCTCAGCGCCGCGCAGATGGAGGCGTGGGGCTGGCGGATCGCGTTCGTCGTCGGTGCGGCCGGCGCGATCGTGGTGCTGTGGCTGCGGCGCGGCATGGACGAGTCGGAGAGCTTCGAGCGGGCGGCGGCCGAGGACGGCGACAGCGAGGACGGCGGGCCGGCCCGCGGCAGTCTGCGGATGCTGCTGTCCTACCCGCGGCAGTGCCTGGTGGTCGTCGGGCTGACCATGGGCGGCACGCTGTTCTTCTACACGTACACGACGTATCTGCAGAAGTTCATGGTCAACACCAGCGGTATCGCCAAGCCGACGGCGGCCTGGATCAACTTCTTCGCGCTGCTGGTGTTCGTGCTGCTCCAGCCGGTCATGGGGCTGTTGTCCGACCGGGTGGGGCGGCGTCCGATGCTGATCGCGTTCGGGGTGCTGGGCGCCGTGGTCGTGGTGCCGTCGCTGACCCTGCTGTCGCACACCAGTGATCCCGTGTACGCGTTCCTGCTCATGGTGGGTCCGCTGGCGGTCAGCTCCCTGTACACGTCGATCAGCGCGGTGGTGAAGGCCGAGCTGTTCCCGACGTCGATCCGGGCGCTGGGCGTCGGCCTGCCCTACGCGCTGACCGTGGCCCTGTTCGGCGGGACCGCGGAGTACGTCGCCCTGTGGTTCAAGGACGCCGGGCACGAGACCTGGTACTTCTACTACGTCACCGCCTGTGTCCTGGTCTCGCTGCTCGTCTACATTCGGATGCGCGAGACGTCGGACGGATCGCCGCTGGAGAGCGAGGCTCGGGACTGACTGGGAGGGTGGCGACCGTGCGCGTGCTGCTGGCCGAGGACGACGACGGTGTGGCCGGTGCGCTCACCGAGGTCCTGTACGAGCACGGTCATCTGCCCACCCGGGTGCGGCGCGGCGAGGACGTCCTCGCCCGCCACCGCCAGGCCGATCTGCTGCTGCTCGATCTGGGGCTGCCCGATCTCGACGGCCTGGAGGTGCTGCGCAAGCTGCGGGCGGTGAGCGGTCTGCCGGTGGTGGTGCTCACCGCGCGGGGCGACGAACGGTCGGTGGTGCGCGGTCTGCGCCTCGGCGCCGACGACTATCTGGTCAAGCCGGTCCGGCTGGCCGAGCTGCTGGCCCGTATCGAGGCCGTGACCCGCCGTGCCGCGACACCGGCCGCGCCGGCGCCGCGGACGGTCCGCGCCGGTGACGTGGAGGTCGATCTCGACGCGCGCCGGGTGACGGTCGACGGGGCCGAAGTGCGCCTGACCACCAAGGAGTTCGCGGTCCTCGCCGCGCTGGCGGCCCGGGCGGGCACGGCCGTCAGCCGCCAGCAGCTGATGGACGAGGTGTGGGGCGACGCCTATCTGGCGGTGTCCCGCTCCCTCGACGTCCATCTCACCCAGCTGCGGGCCAAGCTCGGCCGCCCCGACGTCCTGATCACGATCCGTGGCTTCGGCTACCGGTTCGGCGACTGAGCCGGGCCCATGCGTACCCGGGTCCTGACCGTCGTCCTGGCCTTCGCGGTGCTCGCGGTGGCGGGCTTCGCCGTGCCCCTGCTGGGTGTCACCGCCACGCAGCGCACCGAGCAGCTCGTCGCCGCCCGCACCGCGGACCTCGACCGTTTCGCGGCGCTGGCCGACCAGGCCGCCGAGAGCGGCGACACCGGCGCGCTGACCGCCGAGGTCACCCGGTACACCGAGCTGTACGGCGAGGCGGTCGTGGTCGTCGACGAACGCCGGGCCCCGGTGGTGCAGACCGGTGGGATACGGGCCGCAGACCCGGCCGTCACCCGTCTCGTGGACGCGGCGCTGCGCAACCAGCCCGTGTCGCCCGGCGGCACCCTGCGCCCCTGGTCCCGTGGCGCCAAGCTGCTGGCCCGCCCGGTGGGCACCGGCACCCGGGTGTCCGGCGCTGTCGTGCTGCGGGCGTCGGTGCGGGACGCCGCCGATGACATCGCGCTGCGCTGGGCACTGGTCCTGGCCGGTGCCGGGCTGATCGCGGTGGCGTGCGTGCTGCTCGGCCGCGCCGCCACACGGTGGGTGGTACGTCCCCTGCACCATCTGGACCGGGCGGTCGGTGCGCTGGCCGCCGGGCTGCCCGCCGAGCACGCCCGGGCCGGTGGTCCGCCCGAGCTGCGCCAGCTGGCCACCGGCTTCAACCGCATGGCCGACGCGGTGACCACCGCGCTGGAGCAGCAGCGCCGGCTGGTCGCCGACACCTCGCACCAGCTGCGCAACCCGCTCGCCGCGCTACGGCTGCGCATCGACTCGCTCCAGCTGCGGCTGCCCGCCTCCGCCACCCGCACGTACACGGGCGTGACCGCCGAGCTGGAACGCATGGAGCACCTCCTGGACGACCTGCTGGCCCTCGCCAACGCCGAGCACCGCGCCGGTGAGCTGGCCGTGACGGGCGAGCGGCCGGCGTGGTGCGACGCGACGGCGGTCGCCGCGGCCCAGGTTCAGCTGTGGTGGCCGGTGGCCGAACAGGGGGAAGTCCGGCTGGAGTTCGCCCCGGGTCCCGCCGTCCTGGTGACCTGCACGGAAGGCGAACTGGCCCAGGTGGCCGACATCCTGCTCGACAACGCGATCAAGTACGCCGGGCACGGCGCCCGGGTCGGGGCGCGCTGCTTCGCCGACGGCCCGGACGCGGTGTTCGAGGTACGGGACGACGGGCCGGGACTCGCCACCGGCGAACTCAGCCAGGCGGGCACCCGCTTCTGGCGCTCGGAACGCCATCGCGACGTACGCGGCAGCGGACTCGGCCTGGCGATCGCCGAGCAGTTGGTGACCGGCCATGGCGGACGCGTCGAGTTCGCCACCGCCGACCCGCACGGCCTGCGCGTCCGGGTCGTACTCCCCCGCGCCGATCACGGAGCCTCCGGTCCGAAGGGGTGTACGGCATGACCGGTCCCACTCGCCGCACCGCCCTGCGCGCCGCCCTCGGCACGGCGTGCACCGGGCTGGTGGCAGCCGCCGCGGCGGCCGACGCCCGGCACGCGGACCGTGGCCCGCAGGGCAGGCTGCGGATCGCGACCGGCGAGTCCGGCAACTTCTACGCGGCCTTCGGTCAACTGCTCGCCGACCAGGTACGGACCGTCTACCCCCGGCTGTCCTGCGAGGTGATCAACAGCGAGGCGAGTGTCGCCAACATCCGGCTGCTCCAGTCGGGTCGGGCCGAGGTCGCGCTGGCGCTGGCCGACATCGCGTGGGCCGCCCACGCGGGCTCGGCACCGTTCGGCCACCGGGTCCCGCTGCGTGCGATCGGCCGGGTCTACGAGAACTACCTTCAGCTGGCCGTGCGCGCCGAGGCACCGATCCGCACGGTCGCCGAACTGGCGGGGCGCACCGTCTCGCTGGGCGCCCCGGCGTCCGGCGGTGCCGTGCTGGGCGACCGGCTCCTGCGCGCCGCTGGCCTCACCCCGGGCGCCGGTGTCCGCGTACGCCATCTGTTGCTGCCGCAGGCCGCACGGGCGATGCGGGACGGTGCGATCGACGCCCTGCTCGTGTCGGGCGGCCTACCGCTGCCGACGCTCTCCGACCTCGACACCCGAAGCGGTATCCGCCTCCTGCCGCTGGGCGACCTGCTCCCCCGCCTGCGTGCCGGTACGAGCGGTCCCGGACCGGGGCTCGAAGCAGTGACGGTACCGGCGGGGGCGTACCGCGGCACTCCCGAGGTGACCACCATCGGTGTGGCCAACCTCCTTCTGTGCCGCCCCGACCTGCCCGTATCCGTCGCCGCCGCCCTCACCGACGTCCTGGTACGCCGGGCCACCCACCTCGTGCCCGCCACGGCCCTCGGCACCCAGTTCCTGGACGTCCGCAGCCTGATCTCGACGGGCGCCGTGCCCCTGCACCCCGGCGCGGTCCTCGCCTACCGCGAACTGCACGGCTAGACGCCGTCGGGGGTCACGAGCGGGGTTCGTGTGCGGCGGCGAAGGCGTCGGCGGTGGCCAGGTCGAAGTCACCGTGGTCACTGCCGAGGCCCTGGGCCACCAGGGCCGCCGCCGCGCAGCCGAGGACGGCGGAGTCGTACGGAGTACGGCCCAGGCCCATGCCGCGCACGAAGCCGGCCGAGAACGCGTCGCCGCATCCGGTGGTGTCGACCACGTCGATCGCGAACGCGGGCACCTTCTCGGTGCCGTCCGGGGTCACCAGGAGCGCGCCGTCGCCGCCCCGGGTGACCGCGACCAGGCCGGCTCCGGCGGCGAGGAGCTTCTGCGCGCCCGCGACCAGGTCCGTCTCGCCGGTGAAGCCGAGGACCTGGTCCTCGTTCGGCAGCATGTGGTCGACGTACGGCAGCGCTGCCTCGATCTGCTCGAAACTACCCAGCGCGCCGGGGGCGAGCAGGTCCACCGACGTGACCACGCCGTGCTCCTTGGCGTACGCCAGGATGCGTGCGGCGGTGTCGACGCCGATCAGCTCGGGGCCGCCGAGGTGGAGGTGGTCCGCTTCGGCGAGCGCGTCCCAGGGCACGTCGTCGGGGCCGTAGGTGATGTTGGCGCCGAGGAGGTGGAGTGAGGGGCGGTCGCCGTTGGGGCGGATGGGCAGGACGCTGGCGGAGGTGGGGGTGTCCGGGCGGCGGACCAGGAAGCGGGTGTCGATGCCGGCCGTGTCGAGGAGCTGGACCAGCATGTCTCCGGTCGGGTCGGAGCCGATGGCGCCGGCGCTGCGGACGAGCGCGCCGAGCCTGGCCAGGGTGAGCGCGGTCCCGCCGGCCGTCCCGGCGGCGGTCATCCTGATGTCCTCCACCAGTGTCGCGCCCTGGCCCTCGGGTATCGCCTCCACCGGCCGCACCAGCACGTCCAGTACGTGCACGCCCATCGTGACGACCTTCATCGGTTTCCCTCCTGCACGGGTGGTACGGGGTGGGTGGTGCCGTAGTTCCGGGCGATCGCGGCCTCGATCACCGCGAGTTGCTGGCGCTCGTCGAGAACGCGGGGCGTGCCGAGGGCGGCCGCGTGCTGGTAGACGCCGCAGGCCCACTCCAGCAGCAGCGCGTGTTCGACGGCCTTGTCCAGGGTCGGGGCGTGGGTGAGGGCGCCGTGGCTGGCCATCAGCGCGGCACTGCGGCCCTCCAGCGCCGTGAGGACCGACTCGGCGAGTTCCGGGGTGCCGAACGTGGCGTACGGCGCCACGCGCACCGAGCCGCCCAGGGTGAGCAACTGGTAGTGGATGCAGGGCAGTTCGTCGAGCACGCAGGACAGTGCGGTGGCCAGCGGGGCGTGGGTGTGGACGACCGCGCCCGCGCCGTAGCGGCGGTAGACGCCGAGGTGCAGGTCGAGTTCGGAGGTGGGCTCCAGTGTCCCGGCCACGATGTTTCCGTCGAGGTCGACCACGGTCACCTCGTCCGCCGTGAGTT
Organism: Streptomyces sp.; assembly: GCA_013362785.1. Taxonomy (GTDB): domain Bacteria; phylum Actinomycetota; class Actinomycetes; order Streptomycetales; family Streptomycetaceae; genus Streptomyces. The sequence continues at coordinate 9,279 of JABFVM010000348.1, forward strand.
CGGCGAGCACCGCGCCGGTCGCCGTGATCGCGATCCGGTCGTCCACCCGTGTGCTGACGTTCCCGGCGGTGCCGATGAGCAGCCGCTCCGCCCCCAGCCGGCGGCACGCCTCGGCCACGGCGGCGCGTTCCTGACCCAGCACCGAGCTTGAGCCTGTCATGTGCGCGACGGTAACGTAAACCTGAAACAAAGTCACGTTCAGATCTGGAGGCCGGTGCATGGGTGATCCGGCAGCGGAACACGGCGGCGGCTGGCCCGTTCCCCTCCGCCGTACTCCCCGACAGGCGCGCAGCAGAGCGCGGCTGGCCCGGGTCCTTGAGGCCGCCGAGCGTGTTCTGGTCCGCGACGGGGTGCAGGCGCTGACCACGACCCGGGTCGCGGCGGAGGCGGGCGTCTCGGTCGGTTCGCTGTACCAGTACCTGCCCGACCGCGACGCCATCATCGACGCCCTCGCGGCCGGCTATCTCGCCCGCCTCGAAGCCGCGATGGACGACCTCGTCACCGTGGCCGAGGCCGAGCAGTGGGACGACCCGGTCGGCGTCCTCATCGACGCGTACGCCGCGATCTACCGCACCGGACACGGCTTCCGGGCGCTGTGGTTCGGCAGCAGCCTGACCGAGCAGACCCGCGCGGCGGACCGCGAACACAAGCGCCGTATGGCGGACGGAGTACGGCGCATTGTGCTGGTCCTCGGACTCGCCCACGACGACGAGGCGCTCGCCCGTGCCTGCCACGCCGCGGTCCTCGCCGCCGACGCCCTGGCCCAGGAGGCGTTCCGCCGCGACCCCGAGGGCGATCCGGGGCTCCTGGACGAAGCCGGGCTCATGCTGCGCGGCTATCTGACCGGCGTCGCCGCACGCTATCGATGACCCGGGGCCCGCGGCGGGGCGGATCCGGGCTCTGCCATCCTGGGCGTCGTGCCGAATCCCACGCCTGTCACCCCGGAAGCGCCCGCCCTCATACGTGCCCCGCTCCTCACCCAGCAGTGGCTCGACCTCGCCTTCATCCACTGGGCCGTCGAACCGGACGCGGTGGCGGGGCTGTTGCCGAGGGGGACCGTTCCGGACACGCACGACGGGGTCACGTACGTCGGGCTCGTCGCCTTCCGGATGCATCGGGTCGGCTGGCTGCGGCTGCCCGGGGTGCCGTATCTCGGGACCTTTCCCGAGACCAATGTGCGCCTGTACTCCGTGGACGCGCACGGGCGGCGCGGTGTGGTGTTCCGGTCGATGGACGCGTCGCGGCTGATCCCGGTCGTGATGGGGCGCGTCGGCTTCCGGCTGCCGTACCTGTGGTCGCGGATGACCGTGCGCGCGGACGGCGACACCGTCACCTACACGAGTTCCCGGCGCTGGCCCGGCCCGCGCGGCGCGTTCAGCCGGATCAGCGTGCGCACCGGTGAACGCATCGAGGAACCCACCGAGTTGGAGCACTTCCTCACCGCACGCTGGGGCATGCACAACGCCTTCTTCGGCGGACCTGAGCCGCTCGCGTACCTGCCCAACGACCACCCGCGATGGCCGCTGTACCGGGCCGAGCTGATCACCTGCGAGGAGAACCTGGTCGCCGCGGCCGGGCTGCCCGCCCCGAGCGCCGCCCCGGTGAGCGTCCTGTACTCCCCCGGCGTGCCGGTCCGCCTGGGCCGTCCCGCGCGTCCGGCGGGCATTCCCACTCCGTGATCCGCTCGGCTGCCGAAATCCCGAGAACATGAGAGGGCCCGGACCGGGTCGACCGGTCCGGGCCCTTGTGGAACGTCAGCGCCTCACGCGCCGTTCCGTCGCGTCGGCACCGTCGTCACCTCTGCCGGGTGCTGCGCCTGGCGCGGACCAGCACCAGGAGACCGCCCATGAGGAGGACGGCACCGGCCGCGGCCGGCCACAGCGTGGTGCCCGTCTCGGCGAGGTTGCCCCCGACCGCCTGCGGCTTCGTCCCCAGGCTGTCCTCGGTGTCGTCACCGGCGGGCTGCGTCTGAGCCGGGGTACCGATCTCGTCCGAGCCGTTCTCCGCCGGAGCGGCACTCTCGCTGGGAGTGCCGTACGACTTGGGCGCGACCGTGCTCGACACGGTCGGCTTGTCGTCCTTCGCCGGGTCGTCGGCGCCAGGGGCGTCACCTTGGTCGCCTTGGTCGCCGTTCGAGGGGGCCTCGGTGGCGGGGGCTTCGGTCGCGGGGTCCTCCGTCGCCGGAGCCTCGGTCTCGGGTGCCTCGGTCTCCGGGGCCTCGGTGGCCGGGTCGTCGTTCGCCGGCGGCTTCGTCTGCTCGTCGCCGCCGTTGCCGGGCTGCTCCGGCTTGTCGTCACCGGCCGGCGGGGTGGTGGGGGCCTCGGTCGGCTGCTCGGTCGGCTCCTCCTGGCCCGGGTCGCCGCCCTGGTCGGCGCCGGCGCCGCACTTGCGGCCCTCGTTGATGCAGTCGACCATCTCGCCCATCAGGTCCTCGCTGAAGACGTTGATGAAGTCGCCGTGGTCGGTGACCGGCTTGTGCAGCTGCTCGGGGAAGGAGTCCACCGCGAACAGCGGAGTGGTCTTGCCGCCGTCCTGGAGGCTCGGCGCGTCGACGTCGTAGACGATCCGCTGCACCAGCTGCGGGATGGCCTTGAAGCCGTTCGCGCAGCTGCCGTCGGCCGCGGCGAACGCCACGTGGGCGCGGTGGTTGGCGCTGTCGATGTTCTGGCCGTCCCAGCAGCTCTGGAACTTGAAGGAGCGCACCACGTCGCTGCCCTGCGGGCACAGCGGGTACTTGTCCTTCAGCTGCCGGTCCTCGAAGCCGGTGCAGCTCCAGGAAGCGTTGGCGTTGGCGGTGCCGTTGATGAACGCCTTGGCGTCACCGGTGATGATGCGCAGCAGACGCGGCATCTCGGTGACCTTGCTGCGCGGGTTGCCCACGAAGTTCAGCGTCACTTCCTTGGGAGTGACGATCTTGCCGGCGTTGCCCTCGATGCCGCCGCCGGGCGAGTTGGCGTCCTGTTCCTGCGCTCCGTTCTGCAGACGGATCACGGGCCAGTAGTACGTGGACTTGTCGCCCTGGTCGACACAGCTCGTCTCGGCGTTCGCCAGGTCCTCGTCGCTGGCGAAGGCGGTGTTGGACTGGTTGCCGATGTAGTCGTGGAAGTGGTGGGCGCCGTTGGAGACACCGGGGGCCACGATCACGTTGTCGGAGTTGAACAGGCCGTTCTCGTTCACTCCGCAGCTGGTGGCGAAGGTGCCGCGGGAGGCGTCCGACTGCAGGGCAGGGCTCGGCACGTTCGGCTGTACGGACTTGATGTCCACGTAGTCCGCGGCGACGGGGCCGTTCCCGGCCTGGCCTCCGTTGCCCGCCTGGCCTCCGTTGCCGGGCTGCTGTCCGCCGTTGCCCGGCTGCTGGGCGCCCTGCCCGGCACCCGTCTGGTCGCCGCCGGCCTGGCCGTCACCCTTGTCGCCGCCGCCGTTCTCGGGGGCGCGCAGGGTGCAGGAGGCGAGGGACTCCAGGCCCTGCGGCCGGTCCCCCTCGCGGTCGACGGCGATGGCGATGCGCTCGATCGTCGCGCCGCGCTTCTCCTTCAGCGGATTCATGATCGCGTTGTCGGCGAAGCCCGCGTCCTGCTGGATGGCCTGTGCCGACTCCTGCAGTCGCTGGTAGGCGTCGGCTATCTGCTGGTCCAGGAGGGCGAGTTCCTTGGCGACGTCCTCCTTCGCCCCGTCCGGTACGGCCGTGAGCTTGGTGCCCACGTCCGGGCAGTCGATGGTGCCGGCCGGGGAGGACAGGGTCTGGGCCTGTTCCGTTCCGCCGTCCTCGGTCGCGGAGGCGTAGACGTTGGCCGCGACCAGGCCGCCGCCGCCCAACATCAGCGCGACCGCTGCAAAGGTCGCTCGCCGTGCGCCCGTGGGGCGTCTTCGCGTGCTGCGTCCCAAGGAAGTACTCCTACGCCTCGTGGTCGGTCAGGGCATGAAAATCCCCCGGTCCTATACGGAGGCGGGCCGCATCGTGTTCAAACACCTCACGGATTCACAGAAATTTCTTATCGCAACGGTCAGTTCATGAGGCCGGCGGCGAGTGTCGCGCCCAGTTCCCAGCACGCCTCGATGTCGTTCTTGCCGGGCTCGCCCGTCACGGTGACCGGCTGTGCGGAGGGTCGCCAGGCGAGGCCGGTGGTGATGGAGTCGATCGCCCGCACGGCCCCGGTGACATCGCTGCCGCCGTGCACGTAGTAGCCGAAGGGCCGCCCCCGGGTGGCGTCCAGGCAGGGGTAGTAGACCTGGTCGAAGAAGTGCTTGAGGGCCCCCGAGATGTAGCCGAGGTTCGCCGGGGTGCCCAGGAGGTAGCCGTCGGCGGACAGTACGTCGGTCGCGGTGGCCGACAGCGCGGGACGTCGTACGACCTCGACGTTCTCGATGTCCGGGTCGGTGGCTCCGGAGACGACGGCTTCGAGCATGGCCTGGCAGTTGGGCGAGGGGGTGTGATGGACGATCAGCAAGGTAGGCACACCCGAACCCTGCCGTCGCGCCGCCGATCGGCGCAACCGGGGCGCTCCGGCGGCTGACGGGCGCTCAGGAGGAGGTGACCCTGGAGACCGCGGACGACAGTTGCTCCTGCACCGCGTTGGGCAGCGGGTCGCCCTTGATCGCGGTGACCAGGTCTCCGGCCAGTGAGTGCAGTTTGGTGTTGGTGTTCTGGGAGGCCGTGACCAGGACCTTCCAGGCTTCCTCGGTGCTCAGGCCGAAGGACGCCATCAGGATGCCCCGGGCCAGGTCGATGGTCGGCCGGGTCTGCATGGCCCGCCGCAGCTGGGCGAGTTCGATCCGCAGATCGCCGTCGGTGACTTCGGAGCCGTCGCCTTCGGAACCCTCGGCTTCGGAACCGTCCGCTTCGGAACCCTCGACGTCGCCGCCGTCGGCTTCGGAACCGTCGGCGAACAGTGTCCGTACGCCGGACAGGGTGAGGAGGCGCTCGACCGCGGCGCTGGTGGAGTGCAGGGAGATCGTCTTTCCCTGCCCCAGGGCCCCGTCGCGCAGGACGAGCAGGATGTTGAGGGCGGAGCAGTCGCAGAAGGAGACGCCCTCAAGATCCAGACGGATGCCGTGGACCGAGCGGTTCAAGGCTTCCCGCAGGACCCTTCGGAACTGCTCGCCGGTGTCGAGGTCGAGTTCTCCACGGACCGTGACCATGACCCGGTCCCCTTCGGGGCGCAGGTGTGTGACCAGCGGGGTCGCCGCCGGTGCGGGGGACGCGAGCTCAGGCATGACCGCCTCTCCCTCGGGTGCTCCTCATTCCAATCGGTTCCGCACCAGACTGAACCCGAACCCCCGGACACGTCAATAGATACATGAAATGCCGTACGTGTTTTTGTATACGTGAAAGTCCAGTCGTAGTCTTGTGCCATGGACGCAGCCCCTGAGCCGCACACCGGATGGACCTTCCTGACCAATCACGCCCGTGTGCTGGCGGCCATCGCCGATAACCCGAACGTCCGCATCCGGCATATCGCGGTGCACTGCCGCCTCACCGAACGGGCAGTCCAGAAGATCATTTCCGAACTGGAGCGGGACGGCTATCTGTCCCATATCCGCGAGGGACGCACCAACACCTACCGGATCGAGCCCGGCAAGGTGCTGCGGCACCCCGCCGAAGCGGGGCTGCCGGTGGCCGCGCTGCTCTCGCTGCTCCTCCAGGACGAGGCCGATCGCAACGCCGCGTCCGAGCAGCTGAGGACGGCGCGCCCGCGGCAGCCGGTGGACGGCACATGAGCCGTCGCCGGCCCAGGTCGCGGACGCGCTACCCGTCGGCGGGGCTCAGCACAGCACGCGCAGCGCTCCCGGCAGGACCCTGACCGTGACGGGAAGGGTGGCCTCGACCTCACCGTCGGCGCCGTAGGGCACCTCGCGGTCGGCCGCGATACGGATCTCCTTGCCGCGCAGGATCGTCACCTGAGGGCGGCGCACATGGGCGCCGGTCTTGAGCTCGTTCATCAGGGTGAAGAACAGCAGCCGCGGCGCCTCGCGGATCATCACCACTTCGAGCAGGCCGTCGTCCACGCGGGCGTCTGGGGCGATGAGGCGGCCGGAGCCGTAGTAGCCGGAGTTGGCCGCGACGACCGTGTAGCCGGTGTGCAGGTGTTCCTGGCCGTCGACGGTGACCCGGTAGCGGGCGGGGCGCCAGCCGGTGACGGCGCGCAGGCCGCCCGCGTAGTAGGACGCGGAGCCGCGCAGCAGGGTGGCGTTGTTGGCGTGGCGGTTGGCGAGCGCGTCCACGCCCGCGTACACGCTGCCGAGGACCACCGTGCGGTCGTGGACGGCCGACTCCACCTCGATGGTGTCGACCTTGCGGGGTTCGTGGTGGAGCAGTACCTCGGTGAGCGCCGACGGCTCGGTCGGCAGGCCGAGGGCCCGGGCGAAGTCGTTGCCGCGTCCGGCCGGGACGAGGCCGAGCAGGGCGTCGGTGCCGCTGAGGGCTCCGCCGATGCCGCCGGCCATTCCGTCGCCGCCGACGGCGAGCACCACCCGGCCCCGCTCTGCGGCGTCCCGCGCCAGTTCCTGGGCGTGGGCGAGGCTGCGGCTGTACTGGGTCTCCAGGTCGGCCCCGGCCTCCCGCAGCGGCCGGGCCACGTCCAGCAGCGCGGCGGCTGAGGCGGATCCGCCCGCCGTGGGGTTGACGATGGCGGTGAACTGTCTCATCGGGGTGCCTTTCGGGCCGACGGGAGGGAGCTGCCGGAGACGGGCGGGTGGTGGGTGTGGGGGGTGGCGTCTGTGGGGGCAGAGGTGGGGGGCAGGTGTGGGGGTGGCGGTCCTGGTGCCCGGGTCAGTCGAGCGGCAGGAGGACGCCGGGGTTGAGCAGGCCCGCCGGGTCCAGTCGGCGCTTGACGGCACGCAGCGCCTCGATGCCGAGGGGGCCCGCCTCACGGACGTACCAGTCGCGGTGATCGGTGCCCACGCCGTGGTGGTGGGTGATCGTGCCGCCCGCGGTGAGGATCGCCTCGTTGGCGGCGTGCTTGGCCTTCTCCCAGTGTGCGACCGCGTCGTCGCCCTGTGCGGAGACGACGGTGAAGTACAGCGAGGCGCCGTTCTCGTAGACGTGGGAGATGTGGCACATGACCAGGGGCGGGGTGCCGGACTCGGTCAGCGTGGTGGTGAGGGCGTCGCGGACGGACGCGTACAGCTCGGGGACTCGTGACCAGAAGGTCGCCGTCTCCAGGGTCTCGGCGAACGCCCCGGCGTCCAGCAGGGAGTCCCGCAGATAGGGCGCCGAGTAGCGGCCGTGGGCCCAGCGCTGTCCGGGTTCCTCGCCCAGCGGGGTGCCGCCGCACGCCCGCAGGACGGCCCGGGCCCGCTCCCTGCGGTACGAGGTGTCCTCGTCCGTGCCTTCGTAGCCGGCGATCGCCATGCATCCGGTGGGCTGCTGACCTGCGGCGGCGGCGCCGATCGCGTCGGGCTGGGCGAGGCCGATCAGGGTCTCGGTCTCGTCGGACAGCCGCAGCACCGTCGGACGCGGGCCGTCCTGGGCGAGGCGGCGCAGCGCGGCGGCGCCCTCCTCGAAGGACCCGAAGCGCCAGCCCTCGTACACCCGGGTCTCGGGGACGGGCCGGATCCGCACCGTGACGGACGTGATGACGCCGAACGCGCCCTCCGAGCCGAGCAGGAGCTGGCGCAGGTCGGGGCCGGCCGCCGAGCGCGGTGCGCGGCCCGTGTCGAGGGTGCCGTCGGGGGTGGCGAGGGTCAGTCCGAGGACCATCTCGTCGAAGCGGCCGTAGCCGGCGGAGGCCTGGCCGCTGGAGCGGGTGGCGGCGAAACCGCCGATGGTGGCCCACTCGTAGGACTGGGGGAAGTGGCCGAGCGTGAAGCCCTGTTCGGCCAGCAGCGCCTCGGCCTGCGGGGCGCGCAGTCCCGGTTGCAGGGTGGCGGTGCGGGAGATCGGGTCGAGGGCGAGGAGCTGGTCCATGCGGCGCAGGTCCAGGGCGACGAAGGGGCCGCGCCGGGCGGGGGCGAGGCCGCCGACGACGGAGGTGCCGCCGCCGAACGGGACGACGGGCAGGCCGTGTTCGGCGCAGGCGCGCAGGACGGCGAGCACGTCGTCGTGGGTGGCGGGGAGCGCGACGGCCGCGGGGATGTCGTCGACCTCGCCGTCGCGGATGCGCAGCAGGTCGGGGGTGGACTTGCCGCGGGTGTGCCGGA
>JABFVM010000611.1 GCA_013362785.1 Streptomyces sp.
GGAAGAGGGCAAGCTGCGCGGCCTGGACACGTATCTGTCGTACCGGATCGGTCTGCGGACCTTCTCCGCCGCCGAGTCCCGTACGGCCATCGGTGTGCCGGACGCCTACCACCTGCCGTCGATCCCCGGTTCCGGTTATCTGCGGTACGACACCGACACCATGGTCCGCTTCAAGGCGGCGTACGTGTCGGGGCCGTACCACGGTGAGGGCCCGTCCCGGGTGCACCGCTCGACGCAGCTGCGGCCCGCGCTGTTCTCGGCGGAGCACGTGGCGCTGCCCCCGCAGCCGGTGGTGGAGGAGCCGGAGCCCGACAACCGGGTGGACGACGCGCTCGCCGACACCGTCCTGGACGTCCTCGTCGGCCGGATGATCAACCAGGGCCCGCCGGCCCACCAGGTGTGGCTGCCCCCGCTGGAGGAGGCGCCCTCGCTGGAGCAGCTGCTCCCGCAGCTCGCCGTCAGCCAGGACCGCGGTCTGACCGCGCCCGACTACACGGCGCTCGGCCGGCTCAACGTGCCGGTCGGTCTGGTGGACAAGCCGTTCGAGCAGCGGCGTGACGTGCTGTACCGGGACTTCTCCGGCGGTGCGGGTCACGGCCTGTTCGTCGGTGGTCCGCAGTCCGGCAAGTCGACACTGCTGCGCTCGATGATCTCGTCGTTCGCGCTCACCCACACGCCGTCCGAAGTGCAGTTCTACTGCCTGGACTTCGGCGGTGGCGGTCTGATCGCGATGGAGGAGCTGGCGCACGTCGGTGGCGTCGCCAACCGTCTCGACGCCGAGAAGGTGCGCCGTACGGTCAGCGAGGTCGAGGGCATCCTGAACGCGCGTGAGGAGTACTTCCGCGCGAACAACGTCGACTCGGTCACGACCTACCGTCAGCGACGGGCCTCGGGCCAGCTGCCCGACCAGCCCTGGGGTGACGTCTTCCTGGTCATCGACGGCTGGGCCACCTTCAAGACGGACTACGAGATGCTGGAGGCCACCGTCACCGAGATCGCGACGCGCGGCCTCGGCTTCGGTGTGCACGTGATCCTGACGGCCAGCCGCTACACCGAGGTGCGGCCCGCGCTCAAGGACATGCTGCAGAACCGCATCGAGCTCCGGCTCGGTGACCCGACGGAGTCGGAGATCGACCGCAAGGTCGCGCAGAACGTCCCCGCCACCGTGCCGGGCCGTGGTCTGACCCAGGAGAAGCTGCACTTCATGGCGGCGCTGCCGCGGGTCGACGGCTCCTCGGAGACGGAGGACCTGTCCGAGGCGACGTCGATCCTCATCCGCGGCATCAACGACAACTGGCAGGGCAACCACGCCCCGGCCGTCCGTCTGCTGCCCACGATGATGCCGTCGGACCAGCTGCCCAAGGGCTTCGAGCACCCGGACCGCGGTATCGCCATCGGCATCGACGAGTCGTCGCTGTCGCCGGTCTTCGTCGACTTCGAGACGGACCCGCTGTTCATCGTGTTCGGTGAGAGCGAGTCCGGTAAGTCCGCGCTGCTCAGGCTGCTCGTCAAGCAGATCACCGAGCGCTACACGCCGGACAAGGCGAAGATCGTCATGGGTGACTACCGGCGCGCCCACCTGGAGGGGGTGCCCGACTCGCACCTGTCGCGGTACTGCGCTTCGGCGCCGGCGCTGTCGGAGACGCTGGAGGGCCTCGCCGGTTCGATGAACCGCCGTATGCCGGGCCCGGACGTCACGCCCGAGCAGCTGCGCAACCGCAGCTGGTACAACAGCCCGGACGCGTTCGTCATCATCGACGACTACGACCTGGTGGCGACCGGCGTGAACCCGCTGGCCCCGCTCCTGGAGTACCTGCCGTTCGCCCGTGACGTCGGTCTGCGCATCATCATCGCGCGGTCCTCGGGCGGTGCGAGCCGGTCGCTGTACGAGCCGGTCATGCAGCGTATGCGCGAACTCGGTGCCCAGGGCGTCGTGCTCTCCGGCGACCGGTCGGAGGGTGCCCTGCTGGGCAACATCTCGCCGTCGCAACTGCCGCCCGGCCGTGGAAACTTCCACACCCGGCGCCGTGGTGGCCAGCTGATCCAGACGGGTTGGCTGCCGCCTCGGTTCTGAGAACCGGTCGCCGTAGTCGTTCGCTGTAGTCGTTCGCTGTAGCCGGAGGGGCGGTACCCGCTTGGGTGCCGCCCCTCCGTCGTGGCCGGTGGGGCTGGGTGCGTCGCGGGTGCCGCGGCTACAGTGGCTTCGCGAGAGAAATGACGAGCCACGGGGGGCAGTTGTGCCGTCGGACTACATGGACTCGGATCCCGAGGTACTCAAGACCGAGGGCTTCGCCATGTTCAACGTAGGGGTGGAGTTCTCCAAGGCCGCGGCGGCCCTGCAGAAGGGCCTGACGGCCCTGGAGAAGGGCGACACCCCGCCCTGGGGCGACGACGACATCGGCGAGAAGTTCGGCGTCGTCTACGAGGGCCTGCGCGACGGCATGTACGACTCCATGCGCAGCCTGGCGGAGCGGATCGCCGGGATGGGCGTCGCCTTCGGCAAGATGGGTGTGGCCCACGAGCAGAACGAGGCCGCGCAGGACGCCATCTGGAAGCAGACGATGTCCGAGTACGACGGTCAGGTGGAGGTGCCGCCCGGAGTCGTGCAGGGCAAGATCACGCGTGTGCCGCAGCACCCCTGAGCCATATCACATGTTCCGCGGTCGCCCACAGGTGCGGCGCTCTCACAAGTAGGGTGAGACGCGTAGTCGTTCGCACGTCAGGAAGAGGCCCAGCAGCATGACCGAGGCACGGGACAACGAGGTCGGGACGCAGGCCGAGGACATCAAGGCACGCAAGGAGAGGGAGCGGGACGAGCTCTACGCCCTCGACATCTCCGGCGTCGAGTGGCACTGCGCGCCCGGCACCGAGGAGCACGAGGAGCGGGTCGAGATCGCGTACCTGCCCGACGGCGCCGTGGCCATGCGCTCGTCCCTCGACCCCGACACCGTCCTGCGGTACACCGAGGCGGAATGGCGGGCGTTCGTGCTGGGGGCGCGGGACGGGGAGTTCGACCTTGAGCCTGCGCCGCACAACGGTGGGGTGCCGGCGGAGTAGCCGTCCGCGCGTTGGTGTCCCCGGTGTTCCTGGCGGGGGCGTCGTCCGCTCGCCCCGGGGCGTGGCTCGGCGCCTAAGATCAGGGCCGTATGTGATTGCGTCCGCGACGGCGGAGGACGGGGACCCATGACCGGCTCGAACGACGGCTACGCACCGCACCCCCACATAGGCGGCCGGGCCGCAGCACTGCGCGCGCTCGCCGCGTGGCGTGCGGCAGCGCCCGGCGCCCCACGGGTCGTACTGCTCACCGGCAGCCCCGGCAGCGGCCGTTCGCGGCTGCTGACCGGCTTCCTCATGCTGTGCGAGCCGGAGTACCGCAAGCAACTGCCGCTGGACGAGATGGATCCGTCGACGGTACCGCCGGACCTGCCGGCCCCGGCGGTACCGACCGCTGAAGGATGGACCGCCGCCCAGGTCCTGTGGCTGCTGGCCGACCACTACGACCTCAACGCCACCAGCGTCGAAGGCGTGTACGCCGAGTTGGCGGCGCTCGACGAACCGGTGACCGTCGTCGTGCCGGACGTCGACCGCGCGGGGCCGGTACGAGCCGTGGACGAGCCCGCCCGGCTGGTACGGGAGGTGCTCGCCCCGCTTGCCGCCACCGAGACGGTCCGGCTGCTGGCCGAGGTGCCGCGTGCGCGGGCCGCCGAGCTCGCCCAGGGGCTGCCGCCGGGCACCGTGCAGGTCATCGATCTCGATGAGCCGGAGTGGGCCGACCCCGAGGGCCTGGTGCTGCACGCCCAGGCCGCGCTGAACCCGCGGTTCGGGGCGCCGGAACTGCCGTTCACCGTGGATCCCGCCGTCCGTCTCGCCCTGGGTACGGCCATCGGCCGACGGGCCGGGACCAGTCCGTTGGTCGTCCAACTCGCCGTGAACTGCCTCCTGATGGCTCCCGAGGGCTTCGACCCGGCCGACGAGAGCGTGCTGCCGGCCTCCGTCGGTGAGGCCCTCGACCTGCACGCCAGGCGGCTCGGTGCCGACCCTCGGACGCTCCGGCTGCTGCTGGCCCCGCTCGCCCTGGCCGAGGGCGACGGCATTCCGGTCCAGCTGTGGGCACGGGTGGCGAGCGCGGTCGCCGGGCAGGACATGAGCCAGGCCATCGCGGACGGGATGCTGCTCGCCGGGCCGTTCGTGCAGCCCGAGGAACAGGACGCGGACGCGGGAGAGGGCGAGCAGGGGCACGGCGTGCGTACGCTGCTCCGGCTGCTGCACCCGGCCGTCGGTGACGAGATCCGCGCCGGCCTGCCGAACGTCCGGGCCGCTCAGACCCAGCTGGCGATGGCGCTGCTGGAGGCCGTGCCGGACCAGGACTGGGGCAAGGCCGACCCGTATGTGCGCGACCACATCGCGGCCCACACACTGGAGGCAGGTCTGCTGCCCCAACTCCTCACGGATCCCGGGTTGTTCGTCCACGCCGATCCGGTGCCGCTGCGAGCCGCCGTCGAGGCCGTACCGGCCGGGGAGCTGGGCGCACCGGCCCGGACGTACCTGCGCACGGCCCCTCTGCTGACCCGCACCCAGGCGCCCACCACGCTGCGCGCCGCCCTGCTGGAGAGCGCGTTCGTCGAGGACGGCCTGCCCGAGTACGCCGAGGCGATTCAGCAGCGACTCGGCCTGGAACTGCCCTGGCAGACCCTGTGGAGCGTGTCCGTCCCCGGCATCAGCGCCGTGACCGTCGGCAGCCTGCCTCGCCCCGACGGAGCTGCCACCCCGGTCGCCGTACTGGTCGTGCCCGCGGGCACACCCGGCGCACGGCCGGTCGGTGCGCCCGGGGAGGGGCCCGGTTCCGCGGTGCTCGTCCATGACCTGCTGCAGTCCGATCCCCTCGGCGACGCCGACCCCGAGCAGATTCTTCGCCCCTCGGAGGAGGAACGCGCCGCCGCCCCGCTGGGCCTGAGCCGCGGGGCCGACTACCTGCGTGTCTGGGATCGGGCGGACCAGCAGGTCGTGGCCGCGCTGATCTCGGACGCGCCCTTCACCGCCGCCGACCTCTCCCCCGACGGCATCCTCCTGCTCGCCACCGAGCGCGGGGCGAAGGCCCTCCGTATTCGCGCGGCAGACCCGGGGATAGCCTCGTAGGCACGTACGACGGCCTTGCGGACACCATGACGCAGGCCCACCTCCCTCCCTGTCCGCCCGCAACCACCCCTTTGAAGGAGCCTCCCCGTGACCAGCCAGGAGCAGGCGCTCGCCATCGCCGACCGTTGGCTCAACCCGGAAGGGTCGGCGGAGCCGCGCCGCGAGGTGCGGACGCAGGAGTTCGACCTGGGCTGGGTCGTGTGGGCGGCGCCCGCGGAGCCCGAGCGTGACCCGGTGACCGGGGAGCGGCGGCCGCCTGCCGAGATCGGCGACGCGTGCGGGGTCGTGGACCGCCGCAGTGGCGAGCTGACGGTCTGGCCGTCGGTGCCGGTCGACGAGGTCGTGCGGATGTACCGGCAGAAGCACGGCGGTGGGACGCAGGGCGCGGGCTCCCCGGAAGGTGCCCGTCCGGTCACCGGCCCCGGCAACACCGCCGTCTTCACCTACACCGACCCGGCGAACGGCGAGGAGACCACGCTCTTCCGTACGTCCGCGCCGGGCCTGCCCCCCGCCGAGTACCAGGCGTGGGCCGAGCTGCGGCGGATGAAAGTCCCCGCCGACAATGTCGTGGCCATCCACACCGACCTGCGCCCCAGCCTGCTCCCCGGCGGTTACACGGCCGAGCTCCTCAACGCCTTCCCCAACGCCCAGCTCTCCTGCTCGCAGAGCTACGGGGCCCGCCCCGAGGCGCGTGCGGAGGGCATCACGGCGTTGGTCGAGCAGGTCGAGACGATGCACCGGATCGCCGGTCAGCAGCCGCCGCCCCGCCCGCACCGGCTGCCGGTTCCCGCGCAGGTGACTCCCGCGGAACCGATGCGCGACGTGGCCCTGGGCCGCCATCTCGTCGAGGTCTTCGGCCAGGACGGCGTACGTCGTCACGACGCCGACGACGTGGCCGAGAGCCAGTTGCCCGACGCGGCCAAGTCGACGCTCACCTGGGCAGGGCTCCCCGCCGACCTCCCGCTGTTCTTCACCGCCGACCGGCCCGACAGCCCTCCGGCCGGTGGCCTGTTCACCGATGTCGCCACGAATCTGCGCGAGCGGCGCAGCCCGGCCGGCGAGGAGAAGATCGGCGCCCTGTCGTACCTGACCCGGGTCGGCTTCGACGGCGTCGCGGTCATCGCGGTGCAGTGCCTGCCGGGGACGGGACAGCCGGACGGTCTCGGCGCGGTCTGGGCGGTGGACCCGGTCACCGCCGAGGCGCGCTACGTCAATGTCTCGGTTGCCGCCTTCGCCCGCTCCCTGGCCCTGATCGCCACGGTCAGGCAGCGGATGCACGGTCTGGACGCGGTCGCGGCCGGTGCGGAAGTGGCGGCGCTGCAGGAGCAGTTGGCGGCTGTGGACGCCTCCACGCTGAACAACGCGGAGACGTGGTGGTCGCTGATCGTCGAGCAGATGTGGCACGGGTTGTTCTGACCGGCCCTCTGCACCATCCCCACCGAGGCGGCAAGGAGAGCAACCAGTGACCCCGGACAACCCGGCAACGCCGCCGCCCACCACGCCCGAGCAGGCCCTCGCCCTCGTGCGCAGCCGGTATGCAGAGCCCACACTGCCGGACGGCACCGCTGCCGAGATGCGCGTCGAGGAGTTCGACATCGGGTACCTGGTGTACGCGGTGTTCCCGCCTGTCACGGACGCCGCCGGACGGCCTCGGCCCGCTCCGCCCGGCGGCAGCAAGATCGTGGTCGCCAAAGACACCGGCGAGACCGTGACCGTCCCCAACTACCCGACCGAGGCGGCCATCGCGCTGTACCGCAAACAGCGCCGGTCCTGAGCCGTATGTGACCCGTACCCGTACGTGACCCGTACCCGTACATGACCCGTACCCGTACATGACCCGTACGTCGTACAGGTGATCAGTACAGCGAGAACCCTCCGCTGTGGCGTCCCTGGTTCTTCCTACCGGACTGCGAGCCCTCGCCCTCCGGCCGCTTCGGCTCGGACGACCCGGCGGAAGGGCCGCCTCCGGCAAGCGGCTCGCCGTGCCTGACCTGGTCGCGCTCCTCCTCCGAGAGCGACTCCCACTGACCGCGCAGGGACTCCATGCCTCCGCCGAGGGCGCGTGCCACCGCGGGGTCGTCCATGGCGTCACGCAGGGCGAGGCGGCCGGAGAGCAGCCTCTTGGCGGCCTCCTGCATGTCCTTGCCGACGTTGTCGGTCTCGGACAGCTTGCGAAGAGCGGAGTTCAGGGAACGTATCTGGTCCGGTTCGAGTGCCTCGTCGAGTACACCGCGGTCTGGCGAAGAGCCGTCCGGGTGGGGTGAGTTCTCGGGCTTCCTGGTCATTCGCTTCTCCTCGACTCTCGACACCCTCAGTATCTCCCGTCACACATGGGTGCCATGCTGGGGCCCGCTGGCCGAAGTAGAGATGGGCCGAGGAGAACGGCCGAGGCGGACGGCCGAAGAGAACGGCCGAGGCGGACGCCCGAAGAGAACGGCCGAGGCGAAGGACCGAGGAGAGGGGGCCGCATCGTCATGGCTCGGACGCAGGGCACAGGAAGCGGCACCGGCGTCGACCGTTCACTCGCCGGTCTGGTCGGCGGAGCCTTCGGGCGTCTCGGGCGCGCGGGCGGCCTGGTGTTTCTGCTCGCGGGGCTCGTGGTGAGCGGGTGGGGCGCGTACGAGGGGGCGTATGCGGCGGGCTGGGCGGGCACGCACGGCACCCTGACCGTGCAGCAGTGCGACGTGAGCTACCCGGCCAACGCCTCCCGCAGCAGCCGTAAGAACCGTCGGCCCGTGCGCTGCGAGGGTACGTTCGTCTCCGAGGACGGCAAGAGCACGGACGTCCACGCCGCCGTGCAGGTGAGGCAACGGCACGCGCCCGGCACAGAGTTGGCGGTGCAGCAGACGGAGCCGTTGACGGCGGCCGACGCGGCGGATGCCGACTACGTCCAGACCGGCATGGACCGGGCCTGGCGCCGGTTCGGGGCGTTCTTCGGCGGGTGGGTCCTCACGGGCCTCGGCGTCTTCTGCCTCGCCACCGGTTTCGCCCCGTTCGGCCGGAGCCGTGTCTCGTTCGACGCGGCGTGGGAGGCGGCCGGTCGGGGAGCGACGCGAGCGGCCGTGATCGGGGTGATCGGCGTGGGCCTCGTCGGAGCCGGGGTGTCGTTCCTCGTCAGCTACGTCTTCTGACGGCGCACCCGGTGTCGGCCCCGGCTGCCGTCGGACGGTAGTCTGCGCCGGTCAACTTCGCGTTGATCTCTCTTCGTTCAGTCAACCACGGGGTCTTGCAGGCATGTCGACGCCTCCGCCGCAGTACCAGAATCAGCCGCCATACGGGCAGCAGCCGTACGGACAGCAGCCGCCTCCCTATGGACAGCAGCAGCCGTACGGGTACCCGCAGCAACCGCAGCAGCCCTACGGAGGCCCTCAGCCGCCGCAGCCTCCTCGGGGACCGCAGCGTCCCCAGCCGGGAGGTCTGTTGCGGATGCTCAAGGCCGCCGTGGTCGTCATAGCGATCTTCGGTGGTCTGGCCTACTACGTCTGGGACTACAACACCAGCCCCACCGGCGGAAAGGCGAAGGCGGAGGCCTCGGCGTCGGCGGAGGCCGAGGAGGCCAAGACGCACGACCCGCAGGTCGGCGACTGCGTCAAGGTCGCGGACCCGCAGGGCAAGCCGTTGCCCACGATCGTCGACTGTGACTCGCCCGAGGCCGAGTACAAGACGGGCGAGATGCTGCCCGGCACTCAGCTGGAGTGCGACGCGAAGTACGACTACGGCATTCAGTACAGCAGCAGTCGGGGTCTCGATTACAAGTTGTGCTTCACCAAGGTCTGAGTCGGCCGAGTCGGCTGAGTCCGCTGAGTCGGCCTACGAGTCGCCGACCGTCGGCCAGTACCGGTCGCCGTCCGCACGAGCGGGCGGCGACCGGTACTGGTCGGCGGCTGATCGCCTTGATCGAACAGGTCAGGTCAGGGCAGGTCAGGGCAGCGCGTCCGCCAGCGACGCACCCGCTGCCGCGAGAATGATCGCCATCATGGCCAAGCGGGTGCGTGCGCGCCGCGCCAACTCCACGCTGAGACCAGCGGAAGCGAGCGCCAGTCCGTACACCACGGTCCCCGCACCCGTCGGCGTCCCGCTGTTGAGACGTCCCACGATCACGACGAGGCAGACCAGCGCCACCAGGGCCCCGGCGGCCATGAGGCCACCGCGAGCGCTCCGCGCCTGCTGCGACCGCTGTCTCGCGAACCCCGGGTCAACTCCCTCTACGAAACTCGCCCTGAGCTCATCCACGCCGGGCGGGGTCGGCTCGCCCTCGCCGTCTCGCATCTGCATCTCTACCTGTTCCCCGCCGAGTTCCCGGCCGAGTTCCCGGCCGTGCGTAGTCATGACGAGGCAGCGTAGGTGAATTCGCTAAGCTCACGCACCATGTTGCCTTCGCACACGCCCTCCCCCGCGCCGGACGCCACGGTCATACGGACCGGCCGCCGGGGTGCCATGGTCGGACTCCCCTGCTCCGTCCTCCTCATCGCGATGGGCGCCGTCGGCGTCTTCGGTGCCGTCGTGATTGCCACCGGGAACCAGAAAGGCGAGTCCACCCCCGGCGGGTACGCGGGTCTGGTGTTCATGCTGGTGCTGGGCGTGCTCGGCGTGTTCCTCTTCATCACCAACTGGGCGAACCGCAAGACGAGGATCCTCGTCGACAGCACCGGCCTGTGGCTCGACGGCGGGACGGTGCGGAACGTCATCCCCTGGCAGAGCCTCGTCGGGGTCGGCCTCTACTGGAGCAAGCTCGGCCAGCGCCAGAAGCTCTACTCCCTGGAGCTGTTCCCCAGCGGCCCCATCGACCGGGACGACCCGGTCCTGTGGACGCTGGTCCGCGACGAGGAGCCGCTCCATCCCGGCCTGCCCCGGCTGCACTACCGCGTCCCGTTCCCCAGCGGCTGCCAACAGCAGATGGTGGCGGCGGTCCAGCAGTACGTCCCGCACATCTGGCTCGGCGAGTCGGAGCGCGCGCAGGGTCACATCGGCCGACCTGACGTGAAGGGGCACAAGGAGCGGACCCAGGGCCGTACGCAATGACACAGCAGTGACACAGCTGCTCGTACGGGACGAGTGCCGCCGGGCGCAACGACCCTGCCCTGGAACGAATTTGTGACAGCAACACTCTGAAGTCGCCTGCTGATGAGTCCGTAAGCTATGGGCACGGCTGTACATCTGTGTGGTTTCCCTCGACGGGTGAGGGAGGTGTACGGCCGTGCTGGCTGACGGGGGTGCTTTCTGCTGTGGCGATGATGTTGCCGGACGAGCTCGAATGGGTTCTCGAAATGCTGGGCTACAAGTGGCCCACGGCGAACGAGGACAAGCTCAGGGACTGCGCCACCGTGTGGCGGCAGTTCGGCGAGAAGGTCAACGAGCTCCACACCACCGCCAACAACAGCGCGCGTCAGGTCACGGCCCACAACGCCGGTGAGTCGATCGACAAGTTCACCAAGACCTACGAGAAGTTCGACGGTGGCGGCGGCAACGACGGCTACCTCCGCAGCGCCGCCGAGGCCGCCTTCCTCATTGCGAACGTGCTGGAGGCCTGCGCCTACCTCGTCGAGTTCGCCAAGTGGGCGGTCATCGCCCAGCTCATCGCCCTGGCGATCGAGATCGTCGCCGCGCACGCCGCCGCGCCCTTCACCTTCGGCCTGTCCGAGGTCGCCGGCCTCGGCGCCACCCAGGTCACCCGCCTGATCGTCCGACGCCTCCTCGACGAGCTCAAGAAAGCCATGCTCGAGGCGTTCATCGAGATGCTGAAGGAGCCTGCGATCTCGGCGGTCGAGGCGATGGTCACCGACCTCATCCGGCAGACGGTGAACGTCGGCTTCGGCGCCCAGGAGGGCTACGACATCGGCGCCACCATGAAAGCCGGTGGCGAGGCAGGCCTGGACGCCCTCAGGCAGAGCCCGCAGACCTTCGCCGAGGGCATCCGCGACAGCCTGGGCCAGAAGGCCGGCAGCCGGGCCCGGCATGCGGTGGACAGCCGGATCGACGGGTACGACGGCCCGTCGGGGGGTGACATCGGCAGCGACTCCGGGCCGGGGAGTTCCAACTCCTCGTCCTCTTCGTCGTCGGATTCGTCCTCCTCGGATTCCTCATCGTCGGATTCCTCATCCTCGGACTCGTCTTCCACGGACTCGTCTTCCTCCGACTCCTCGTCCTCCAACTCGTCGTCCTCCGACTCAAGTTCGTCTGGGTCGGACTCCTCCAACTCGACGCGCTCGGGCAACGGCAACATCCCCGGGGCCAACATAGGCAGCGGCATATCCGCCGACACCGGCGGCGCCGACATCCCCGCACCCAATATCGGCCCGGGCCCCGACTCCGGCTCCGGGCCGGGCTCCGACTCCGGGAACCCGTCCTCCTCGGACAGCCCGTACTCCAGGCCGACGCCTTCCGCGGGGCCGTCCCTGTCGGACTTCGACGACCCCTCTTCCGGCGGTCCGTCGTCCGACAGTCCCTTGTCCGGCAGTCCCTCGTCCAACGGTTCCGACTCCAACGGTTCCGAGTCCAACGGTTCGTCCAGCACGCCGAGCACATCCGGTCCCTCGCACTCCGGCGGCGGCTCCCCCGTGTCCGGACTGTCGTCCCCGAGCCCGCAGTCCACGCCCGCTCCCGGGTCCGCGTCGTCCGGCGGTACGTCGTCCTCGCCGGGGGGCGGCTCGCTCGGCACCCAGATCGACAGTCTGGCCGCCAGCGCTCCCACGCAGTCCAACGCGGCGCCGACGCCGACGACCGCCGATCCCTCTCCCGCCAGTTCCGGCGGCCGTTCGGACGGCGGCGGGGGCATGCCGACGTCGCCCACTGCGCCTTCGACCGGGGGGCCGGCTCCGGGTGGGCACCACACCCCGGGGTCTTCCGGCGGTGCCGGCACCCCGTCCGCGACGAGCCCGAACCCCAACTCCGGTCCGGCGAGGAACCCTTCCTCCGGCACGCCAGGAACGCCCTCCGCGACGGGGACGGGGCCTGCCTCCACGCCGAGCCCGACATCTCCTACGACGCCTCGGAGTACGCCTGCTTCAACGCCGGACGGGCGAGTTCCGGGTGTGGGGGACGGCCGTACGCCCGGTTCACAGGGCACGCCGGACGGTCGAATACCGGCCCAGCGTCCCGGGAGTACGACTCCGGGCGACGGCAGCACGCCGCGGAACACTCCCGGTACGACGCCGGGCGACCGCACTCCGCCGCGCAACAACCCCGGGACCGCGACGCCGAACGACGGCACCGGCCCCCGCACCAACCCCGGTACGACACCTGGCGACCGCACTCCGCCCCGCAACAGCACGGACTCGACCGGCGGCAGCCGTACCCACACCCCGGGCCAGAACCCGAGTACGACCAACCCGAACCAGAACCCCTCCCAGTCGACTCCCCCCAGGGCCGCATCGCCCTCCACGAGCACTCCCACGCCGTCACCGTCCCCGTCGACGGGCGGCGGGCCTGAGCGCAACTCGACACCGGGCAGTGGTACGCCGAGTTCCTCGACACCGAGCAACAGCACCCCGAACTCCTCGCCCCAGCCCGGTCCCGCCACCCACAGCCCCACCGCTCAGGGCACGCCGGGTACCCCGAACCAGCCGAACGCCGGCTCCAACCCCACCAAGCCGCCCCAACAGCCCGCGGGCAGTACGCCGAACACCCCGAACCAGCCGGGCGCGCAACCCAACACCCAGCAGCCCCCGACTCACACCCCGAACCAACAGCAGCACCCTCAGGTCGTCCCGGTCCCGATCCACCACGTGACCCCGGCACCGAACAACCAGCCCCAGCAGTCCACCCCGAGGAGCCCGGACTCCACCCCCAACAACCCCAGTCAGCACGACTCCTCGGACAACCCGAAGCCCAAGGAGACCCCCACTCCGGCCTCGGAGACCCGCAACACCAATCCCCCGGGCGGCGTCACCGACCCCACTCGCGCCGAGCAGGACGCCCTGGAGAACTCGGTCCCGCGAGACGAGAACGGCGACCCGACCCGACCGCCGAACCCGGCGGACGGCCGCTGGGTCGAGCGCATCAACGGCGAAGGCCGGGACGCCCCCGGCCGTAACAACAACTGCGTCGACGTGGCCCTGTCCACGGTGGACACCTACGCGGGCAACCCCACGGCAGCGGCCAGCCGTACGCCCGACCTGGACGCGGACGGCAACCCCTCGGACCGCGGCGAGAAGGGCGGCCGCGACCGCATCGAGAACACCCTCGGCGCCCGCTTCAACGACATGGGCAACGGGCCCGACGCCTTCAACCGCCTGGAGAACACCCTCCGCGACAGCGGCCACGGCTCACAGGCCGTGATCATCACCCAGGACGCCAACGGGCGGGCCCACGCGTGGAACGCCGTCAACCACCACGGCAAGATCACCTACATCGACGCCCAGACGGGGCAGCAGAGCTCGAAGCCGCTGCACAGCGGGAACAACGGGGTCTTCGCGATTCCGCTGGACTCGAATCGGCATCCGGTGACGCCCGACAGCACGGGGGCACCGGAGAACCGACCCCCGTCTCGGTCGGCATCGACCACTCCGGCAGGCTCTGACCGACGCCCGCCGGATGACCCTGCCGGCGCTCCGCCCTCCAAAGACTCCAGGTTCGACCCCGAAGAGGTACGCGGCTCCGCCGAGTTCGGTGAGCGGCAGCAGGCCGATCACACCCATGTAGATGGCATGCCGATGGAAGAGTCCCAGGCAACTCTCCGTCAGACGCATCATGTGTCACAGGTCGACCTCGGGCCAGTCCTCGCGAATGCCCGGCGCTGGGCCGAGGATGGTTCGCTGGATCGCGTGGTACAAGAAACGCGAGAAAAGGGCCATGTCACTCAGTCCCGCCTGAATGAGATTCTTGGCAAGAAATTCCAGCAGCTCAACGACGACCAGAAGATGGCCGTCGTAGCCGGTATCGCGCGTATCAGCAACACGTTCCACGAACAGCATGCCGTCGGCAACAACCCAATACAGCAGGACCCGGATCGACGCAGGGAAAAGGGTATAGAGCGGGGAGTGAACCCGCTACCGGGGGTCGGCATGCACGACAACCACCGGGTTCGCCGCGGCAACGACGCCAAGACAACCGGCCCTGCCGACGTTCGAGCCAGAAGATATCTCGTCGCACAGGAAATCGGTCCCGACGCCTCGAAGGAGGCGAGGGACAAGGCTCACGAAGATTTCGACAAGATATGGAATGACCACAAGGACGGTGACCTGCGCCCCGACATGTCCGGCAAGAACTATGCCGTTCTTGAGGTGCACGAAAAGGTCGGCGACAAGACCGAGGTTCACTATGTCATCGACTCATCGATCCCGACAGGCGCCAATTACCATCAGGATCATTCCGAGCCTCACCTGGGTGAGTGGATGAGGCAGGTGGAGGCTGCGGAACCGGGCAAGTACAAGGCCGTCAGGCTCTTCACAGAGTTCGAACCATGCGGCAACGTGACCGGCACAGGAGGCTCCAACTGCTCGGATTATCTCAGCCATGATCGCGAGCGGGATTCCGGATCATCCCGAGCCAGGAATAAGGACGATCGCGAGAACCGCCCCCCTGAGGTGCAGAACAATCCGCCAAAGAGCGATCTCCGCATTTCCTACGGAATCGGGTACCGCCGAGGCGATCGCTTCGGTTACGAAGCCGACGCTGCCGCCGCCGAGTACGCCACGGCTGCCGAGCGTGATGCAGCCGTCAAGGAAGCAAGGAAAATGGATAATGCGGAGCGAAATCGAGTCAAGGCCATCACCGATGAACAGATGATCAAATACCGCGGCGAATGGCTGCGAGTCTGGAAAGCCGCCGCCTCAAACGCCGAGTGAGAGCGTGAGATCCATGGCCTAACATGAGCGGCGAGCCAAGCTGGACACGAATCGAGGACCACGTGGAGTTGACCCTTGAGCAGGCCTTGGAACGGGCTCAGGCATGGCTGGCGGCGCCACCGCACCCGGGACAACGCACTCTGGCGATCCGCGGCACGGTCGGCTCAGGCAAGACCGAGTTTCTTCGGACACTCGCCGAACAAATGCCGGATGCTGTCTACTTGGACTGCCGGGGCCTGCGGGCGGAGGACATCGCTCATCGTCTGCTGCAGGCATGGGGAGTCGACGATGCGAAGCAAACCCTGGGCGATGGCGTACGCCGGCTGACGCACGACGGGGTGGCACTGCTGGCGAATGTCCAGTGGGCTGACGAATTCGTGACCTCTGGTGAAGCAAGTCGGATCACCAGAGATCTGGTCGCCCATTTCACCCGGACCTCTCGGGCGGCCATCCGATTCGTCATCGAACGCTCAGCGGACAGGCCATGGGTCTTCCTGCCGACCCGGAATGAGTTGGTTCTCCAGTCGTCATTCGACGCACAGCCCGCCGATACGACCCTGGCCGACACGCTTGCGGCTCACCCAGCCCTGTTGGCTCTGGCGGCCGCCGAGCTTCGCGACGTGCCCCTGAGCGTCTGGGAAAAGCTGTGCATGATCCTTGGGATCACAGTGTCACAGCAGGAGTTGAGCAGGTTGCCGGCACGCCTGCCGACGGTGCTGCAGGTGTCTGCCGATGGGGACGGCCAGGTACGGGTCGGCTTCCAGGCGGAAGCCGTACGCCACCGGATCCGGGAACTGAGCCGGGTCGATCACGCGGCGGTCGTCACAGCGCTTGTGGACTCCCGCAGTGAACGAGCAGCTGGACCCTGGCGCACGGCGGGACCTGTGGGGGCGTACGCAGCCCGGGTCCTGGGCCTCCACGCCGTCCATGCGGGCATGCTCGACGACTTGCTGAGTGACGGCCGAGTCCTGGCGAACCTGGATGCGACCGGACTCCTGCAAGCCCTCGCCGTCCGATGGTCCGGCGGTGTGCCCCAAGGCGGTATCGCTATCGACGCTCACTACCTGGAGCGACTGGGGCTGGCCGCGGCACCGCATGACGAGTGGGTGGCCTGGCTGCACCACTGCGCGCTGAGCCGCGGAGAGGAGCAGCTCGCGGAGTCGGTCGCAGCAGAAGCCGGGGCACGGCTGCCTTGGCGCACGATCTGGTCCAACTGCCGCCCCTACGGCGTGTTCGGTCGCTTCGGGAAATCGGACAACGGGGCCTCGGGCTACCCGTCGAGCGCAGAGCTCGCGACGGAGGACATTGCAGCGCAAGCCGCAGAGAGCCGTAGTTGGCCGATCCCTGCGGCGGGGCCTCCTGTCCGCGACATCTTCGACGGGTGGGAGAGCCGCGACGACATCGGCTACTTCCGATCCAAGCGGCTGGAATCAGGACATTGGCTGTTCGCCGGCGCATCCGGGGCTTTCGTCGTAGAGGTGCAAGCCGTTCCCGAGCTGCAGCCGGACCTGCCCGCCATGCCGAACCCCTTCATGGACTCACCCATTACCCGGGCCGGTGTGTGGGAATGCCCACCACCGGCATTGGCCGAGGGCGCGCCAAGCCGCGCATGGCTGGAGGCAACCTTCGGCCGCGGAACATGCCGCCCCCTACGGGAAGATGAACTACCGGCCGGCCTCGTGCACACAGAGAGCCGACAGTTCCTGATGGAGACCGGGCTGCCTGTCCTGGCCGACCACCTGCCATTCATGAGCACCATCGATGCCGCCGAGACAGGGCTGGTTCCCATGCTATGGCCGGAGCATGCGATACCCGCCGATGTCACGGGACCCTTTTACCACTTGGGGCACTGGGGCGGAGGAATCGTCCTCCTTGACGGAGGGACCGGAGCGGTTGTTGCGGACGACAACACAGGTTATGGCGATGCGATCCTGGCGAGCAGTCTCCGAAATTTCTTCATTCTGCTTCGGTTGTGCCACGAGTTCCTTGTCAGTGACTTCGCCACGAACTACGAGCGCGGGGACGCCCTCGAAAGCCTGCAGGAATGGGCCAACAAAATCGAACCGCTCACGGAGGACGCCCCCATTTGGCAGCACGCCCTCAATACAGGTCTGAATGCCTGGGTCGCAATGTAATGGTGGGCCCGAAGACAGGGACTGATGAGCTTCGGGAGCCAAGATCGTCGTCTTGAAGGAGACTGGCGAAGCTGGGAAGGTATCGGAGCTGAGGCGCTGGCTGCGATGGACCGTCGTGAACCGAGGGCGTACAGGGTTGCATGTGCCTGAGACCGTCGAACCTGTGTAGGAATGGCTCAGTTAGCCTGCTTGGAGAGGGGAACCCTCCGGCACCTTGAGAGGGCGTCATGGCTCCATATCCCACTGGTTCTGCATCGTCCGCAGACCAACGCCGCGTCTCCCGAATTGAGTCGTGGTGGCACGATGGTGGTCCGG
>JABFVM010000282.1 GCA_013362785.1 Streptomyces sp.
TTGGACATGCCGCAACTCGGCCTGGACTGGCACGAGTCGGTGCCGGTGCGCGACGAGCTCACCGGCGAGACCTATCACTGGGGCAGGACCAACTATGTGCGCCTTGAGCCGGGCCGCGAGCCCGCGCACATCTTTCGTGTTCTGCGACCGTCCACCCCGCAGATCGGAGGGTCACCCACAAAATGATCGTCAACGAGCCCGTTCAGGACACCTTCGAGGACACTCCTGCCAAGGATCGTGACCCGGATTGGTTCAAGCGCGCCGTCTTCTACGAGGTCCTGGTCCGCTCCTTCCAGGACAGCAACGGCGACGGCGTCGGCGACCTCAAGGGGCTGACAGCCAAACTCGACTACCTGCAATGGCTCGGCGTCGACTGCCTGTGGCTGCCGCCCTTCTTCAAGTCACCGCTCAGGGACGGCGGCTACGACGTATCCGACTACACCTCGGTGCTGCCGGAATTCGGTGACCTCGCCGATTTCGTGGATTTCGTGGACTCCGCCCACCAGCGCGGGATGCGCGTCATCATCGACTTCGTCATGAACCACACCAGCGACCAGCACCCGTGGTTCCAGGAGTCGCGGAAGGACCCCGACGGCCCCTACGGCGACTATTACGTGTGGGCCAAGGACGACAAGGCCTACGGCGACGCCCGCATCATCTTCGTCGACACCGAAGCCTCCAACTGGACCTTCGATCCGGTCCGCAAGGAGTACTTCTTCCACCGCTTCTTCTCCCATCAGCCGGATCTCAACTACGAGAACCCGACGGTGCAGGAGGAGATCATCTCCGCCCTGCGGTTCTGGCTGGACCTGGGCATCGACGGCTTCCGGCTGGACGCGGTGCCGTATCTGTACGCGGAGGAGGGCACCAACTGCGAGAACCTGCCCGCGACCCACGAGTTCCTCAAGCGGGTACGCAAGGAGATCGACGCCCATTACCCGGACACGGTGCTGCTGGCGGAGGCCAACCAGTGGCCCGAGGACGTCGTCGACTATTTCGGTGACTACCGAGGCGGCGGCGACGAATGCCACATGGCGTTCCATTTCCCGGTCATGCCGCGCATCTTCATGGCGGTACGGCGGGAATCCCGCTACCCGGTCTCGGAAATCCTCGCCAAGACCCCGGCCATCCCGTCCGGCTGCCAATGGGGCATCTTCCTGCGCAACCACGACGAGCTGACCCTCGAAATGGTCACCGACGAGGAACGCGACTACATGTACGCGGAGTACGCCAAGGACCCGCGGATGCGCGCCAACATCGGCATCCGCAGGCGGCTGGCCCCGCTCCTCGACAACGACCGCAACCAGATCGAGCTGTTCACCGCGCTGCTGCTGTCGCTCCCCGGCTCGCCGATCCTCTACTACGGCGACGAGATCGGCATGGGCGACAACATCTGGCTCGGCGACCGTGACGCCGTCCGCACCCCCATGCAGTGGACCCCCGACCGCAACGCCGGCTTCTCCTCCTGCGACCCCGGACGGCTGTTCCTCCCCACGATCATGGACCCGGTCTACGGCTACCAGGTCACCAACGTCGAGGCGTCCATGGCGTCGCCGTCCTCGCTGCTGCACTGGACCCGCCGCATGATCGAGATCCGCAAGCAGAACCCCGCCTTCGGACTCGGCACCTACACCGAACTCCAGTCCTCCAACCCGGCCGTACTCGCCTTCCTGCGCGAGTACGAGGACGACCTCGTGCTGTGCGTGCACAACTTCTCCCGTTTCGCACAGCCCACCGAGCTCGACCTGCGCGAGTTCAACGGGCGGCATCCGGTGGAGCTGTTCGGCGGGGTGCGATTCCCGGCCATCGGTGAGCTCCCGTACTTGCTGACCCTCGGGGGCCACGGTTTCTACTGGTTCCGGCTGCGCAAGGACGCCGCCTGAGAGCCCGGCGGGGCGGTTTCCACCGCCCCGCCCGGGGCACGCATGAGTAACACCCCGACCGCCCGGGGAAAGGACGCGACGCCATGTCGGAAGCCGTCACCCGTACCATCACCACTTCGCCCGGCCTCCTTGCGTCACTGGATCCACTGCTGCGGGAATGGCTGCCGCGGCAGCGCTGGTTCGCGGGCAAGGGGCGGCCGGTCACGGGATTCTCGCTGGTGGCGGCCACCGAGCTGCTGCCGCCCGGCCGCAAACTGGGCCTGTACCACCTGCTGGTGCGCGCCCATCAGCCCCTCGCCCCCGTGCCGGGCGCACCCGAGCAGCCGGCCGACTGCTACCAACTGCTCATAGGGGAGCGCGAGGCGCTGCCGCCGCGGTTGGCGCCCGCGCTGATCGGACACGTGGCCGAGGGCCCGCTCGCCGGACGCACGGTGTACGACGCCCTGTACGACACCCGCCCCAGCGAGCTGCTCCTCGAAGCGCTGCGCACCGGGGCCCGGATCGGCGCCCTGCGCTTCGAGCGGGACGGAGGCCAGGACATCCGCTCCGGTCTGGTGCCGCGTCTGGTCACCTCCGAGCAGTCGAACTCGTCCGTGGTCTACGGCGATACGTTCATCCTGAAGCTGCTGCGCCGGGTCGTACCCGGCGTCAACCCCGATCTGGAGCTGCCGCTGGCGCTGGCCCGCGAGGACTGCGACCGGGTGCCCGCGCCGACGGCGTGGATCCGTGCCGAGCTGGCCGGTGAGTCGTATGTCCTCGGTGTGCTCCAGCCGTTCGTGCAGGGCGCGGCCGACGGCTGGGAGCTGGCGTTGCGCCAGTTGGCCAAAGGTGAGGACTTCGCCGCCGCGGCGCGCGCGCTCGGGCGCGCCACAGCCGAGGTCCACACCGCTCTGGCCCGTACGCTGCCGACCGTGACGTTGGGGCACACACAGGTGCAGCAGCTGGTCGACGGCATGGTCGAGCGGCTCGACGTGGCCGCGCAGGCGGTGCCGGCGCTGCGGCCGTACGCGCCGGGTCTGCGCTCGTCCTTCGAGGCGCTGGCCGCTCTGGCCGCCGAGGGCCACACCTGGACGGCCCAGCGCATTCACGGCGATCTGCACCTCGGCCAGTGCCTGCGCTCACCGGCCGGTCAGTGGTGGCTCATCGACTTCGAGGGCGAGCCGTCGAAGTCGCTGGCCGAGCGGCGGATGCCGCAGCCGGTGGTGCGGGACGTCGCCGGGATGCTGCGCTCCTTCGACTACGCCGCCCACTCGGCCGAGCGTCCGGCACCCGGCTGGGCCGAGGCCTGCCGGGCCGCGTACTGCTCCGGCTACGCGCAGGCCGGCGGCGTCGACCCGCGCACCGATCCGGTGCTGCTGCGCGCGTACGAGACCGACAAGGCGATCTACGAGGTCGTCTACGAGGCCCGGCACCGCCCCGACTGGCTCCCGGTTCCGCTGTCCGCGATACATCGGCTCGCCGTGGACTCCGGTACCCCGTCCCCCGCCACCCCCT
Source organism: Streptomyces sp. (assembly GCA_013362785.1). GTDB lineage: Bacteria > Actinomycetota > Actinomycetes > Streptomycetales > Streptomycetaceae > Streptomyces. Next base: position 3,378 of record JABFVM010000282.1, read on the forward strand.
CATCCCCACCTTCGCCTAGGAGGCCCCGCCCGTGACCCCCCGCACCACTCCCTCCAGCGGTTCGGAACCCGAGAACACGGCCGAGCAGTCGGCCGAGAAGAAGAGCGTCGCCAAAAGGGCGGCGACCAAGGCCGTGGAGGCCGCGGAGGCCGTGCGGAAGGGGACGGCGAAGAAGGCGACGGCGAAGGCCGCCGGGCAGAAGAAGGCGGCCGCGAAGAAACCGGCGGCCAAGAAGGCCGCTGCGAAGAAGCCGCCCGCCAAGAAGGCCCCCGTGGAGAAGACGGTGGTGGAGGAAGCCGTAGCGGAGAAGGCCGTAGTGGAAAAGGCCGTGGCCAAGAAGGCCGGGGCGAAGAAGGCCGCGGCGAAGAGCACCACCGCGAAGGCCTCGGCGTCGAAGGGCACCGCCACCAAGAAGGCCGCCGCCAAGAAGATCCCCGCGCAGCAGGCGGCGCAGAAGAGGATCCCTGCGCAACAGGCGGTGCCGAAGCCGGCCGAGCCCGTGGCGGTCGCCGTCTCGCCGGCCCTGGACGCCGCCGACCGCGACCGTCTCCTCACCGGCACGCACCACGACCCGCACTCCGTGCTCGGCGCGCATCCGGTGCCCGGCGGTGTCGCGTTCCGGGCCTTCAAGCCGTACGCCCTGTCGGTGACCGTCGTGGCCGGGAATCTGCGGGCGGAACTGCATGACGACGCGGAGGGGTTCTTCTCGGGCCTGCTGCCGCTGCGGGAGGTGCCGGAGGGCTACCAGTTCCTGGTGGCGTACGAGGGGTCGGTGCAGGAGACCGAGGACGCGTACCGTTTCCTGCCCGCGCTGGGCGAGCTCGATCTGCATCTGATCGGCGAAGGACGGCACGAGGAGCTGTGGCGGGCGCTGGGCGCCGAGCCGATGACGCACCAGGCGGTGACCGGCACCCGCTTCACGGTGTGGGCGCCGAACGCGCGCGGTGTCTCGCTGGCCGGCACCTTCAACTTCTGGGACGGCACGGGCTATCCGATGCGTTCGCTCGGCGGCACGGGGGTCTGGGAGCTGTTCGTGCCGGGCATCGGCGAGGGCGAGCTGTACAAGTTCGAGATCACCCGGCCCGACGGTTCGAAGACGCTGCGCGCGGATCCGCTGGCCCGCCGGACGGAGGCCCCGCCCAACACGTCGTCCATCGTGCACGCCTCGCACCATGAGTGGGGCGACGAGGCGTGGCTGGAGCGGCGCGGCGCGATCCCGACGCACGAGGCGCCGTTCTCCGTCTACGAGGTCCATCTGGCCTCCTGGCGCCCGGGTCTGACGTACCGTCAACTGGCCGATCAGCTCCCCAAGTACGTCAAGGACCTGGGCTTCACGCATGTGGAGCTGATGCCGGTGGCCGAGCACCCGTTCGGCGGCTCGTGGGGCTACCAGGTCACCGGCTTCTACGCGCCGACGGCCCGGCTCGGCACGCCGGACGACTTCAAGTACCTGGTCGACGCCCTGCACCAGGCCGGGATCGGCGTGCTGATGGACTGGGTGCCGGCGCACTTCCCGCGCGACGACTGGGCGCTGGCGGAGTTCGACGGCCGTCCGCTGTACGAGCACGAGGACCCGCTGCGCTCCGCGCACCCCGACTGGGGCACGCTGGAGTTCGACTTCGGCCGGCGCGAGGTACGCAACTTCCTGGTGGCCAACGCCCTGTACTGGTGCGAGGAGTTCCACATCGACGGCCTGCGGGTGGACGCCGTCGCCTCCATGCTCTACCTGGACTACTCACGCGAGCCGGGCCAGTGGCTCCCGAACGAGCACGGCGGGCGGGAGAACCTGGACGCGGTGGCGTTCCTCCAGGAGATGAACGCGACGGTGTACCGGCGGGTGCCGGGCGTCGTGACCATCGCGGAGGAGTCCACGGCCTGGGACGGCGTCACGCGTCCGACACATGTGTCGGGTCCGGGCGGTTTCGGGGGCCTGGGTTTCGGCCTGAAGTGGAACATGGGCTGGATGCACGACTCTCTGGAGTACGTGGCCAAGGAGCCGGTGCACCGCAAGTACCACCACAACGAGATGACGTTCTCGATGGTGTACGCCTACAGCGAGAACTACGTCCTGCCCATCTCCCACGACGAGGTGGTGCACGGCAAGCGTTCCCTGGTGTCGAAGATGCCGGGCGACTGGTGGCAGCAGCGCGCCAACCACCGCGCCTACCTGGGCTTCATGTGGGCCCACCCCGGCAAGCAGCTCCTTTTCATGGGCCAGGAGTTCGCCCAGGGCGCCGAGTGGTCCGAGGCGCACGGCCCCGACTGGTGGCTGCTGGACCCGGCGTACGGGGCGGAGCCGGACCACCGGGGCGTGCGTGACCTGGTCCGCGACCTGAACACGGTCTACCGCCACACGCCGGCCCTCTGGCAGCGCGACACCGACCCGTCGGGCTTCCAGTGGGTGGTGGGCGACGCCGCCGACGACAACGTCTTCGCGTTCCTGCGCTACGACGCGGACGGCGTCCCGCTCCTCGCGGTGTCGAACATGTCGCCGGTCGTCCGTGACGAGTACCGCCTGGGCGTCCCGGACGACGTCCCGGCCTGGCACGAGACGGTGAACACCGACGCCGCGAAGTACGGCGGCAGCGACGTCACCAACCCGGACCCGATCAAGCCGGAACCCCAGCCCTGGCACGGCCGCCCGGCAAGCATCCGGCTGACGCTGCCGCCGCTGGCGACGGTCTGGCTACGCCCGGCCTAGACGGCAGCGCCCCGAAGGGGCGCGGGGAACTGCGCGACCAGCCCCCGACGGCGGTTGGTCGCGCAGTCGGCCCGCCCTGTCACGGCGCGGGCGAAGCCCTGGCGTCACCCCGAAGTGCCCTCGGCCAACGCCTGCGGCAGCCGCCCCGTGTGCAGCACGCCCAACCGCTGTGTCGCCCGGGTCAGCGCCACGTAGAGGTCGCTCGTGCCGTACAGGCCCGGCTCCACCACCAGCACCGAGTCGAACTCCAGGCCCTTGGACTGACGGGGGTCGAGGAGTACGACGGCGTGGGTCAGGTCGGGCTCGGTGCCCGCGGTGACGCCGTCCAGGTGGGCCGCCAGCCTGCGGTGCAGATGGCGTGGGGCGATGACCGCGAGCCGGCCCTCGGCGGGCGTGAGCTCCTCGACGGCCTTCGCCACCGCGCCGGGCAGGTCGTCGGTGGCCCGCACCCAGGGGCGTACACCGGTGGACCGTACGGAACTCGGCGGTTCGAAGTCCGGGTGCTCCGCCCGGACGACCGCCGCCGCGAGGTCCATGATCTCGGCGGGTGTGCGGTAGTTGACGCCGAGGCGGGTGTGGTCCCAGCGGTCCTCGACGTACGGCTGGAGGATCTTCCGCCACGAGCCGACACCCGCCGCCTCGGCCGTCTGGGCCGGGTCGCCGACCAGGGTCATCGAGCGGGTCGGGCTGCGTCGCATCAGCAGCCGCCAGGCCATCGGCGACAGCTCCTGCGCCTCGTCGACGATGATGTGCCCGAACGCCCAGGTGCGGTCGGCCGCCGCGCGCTCGGCGGCGCTGCGGTGGTCGTCCTCCTCGTGCCGCTCGGCGAACCGCTCGGCGTCGATGATGTCGTGCGCGGACAGGACCTCGGAGTCCTCCTCGTCCTTGTCCTCGAACTCGTAGGTGCGCGAGGCGTACGAGACGTCCAGCACGCCCTGCGCGTAGGCGACCTGCGTCTCCCGCTCCCGCTCGGCCAGCGCCCGCTTCAACCGGTCGTCCTCGCCGAGCAGTTCCGCAGCCTCGTCCAGCAGCGGTACGTCCGCCACGGTCCACGCCCGCGTCACGGGCCGGCGGATGGCGGCCGCGTCCTCGTCGGGGAGGTAGCCGACGGGGTCGGCGAGGAAGTCGGCGACCAGCCGCTGCGGGGTCAGCCGCGGCCACAGCTGGTCGATGGCCGCCCACACCTCGGGGTTCTCGGCGATCTCGTCGCGGATCTGGGTGATGTCGCTCGCGTCGAGAAGGCTGCCGCCGTCGTACGGGTCGGTGCCGACGCGCTCGGCGTACAGCTCGGTGAGTGTGTTGAGGATGTGCCCCTCGAAGGTCTCCCGCGCCACGTTGTGCTGGAGCCTGGCGTCCCGGGTGCGCTCGCGGGCGACCCGCACCAGGTCGTCGTCGAGCATCAGGATCTCGCGGTCGTGCTCGATCGCGATCACCGGATCGGGCAGCGCCTGCCAGTCCCGTACGACCTCGGCGAGCACGTCCGCCATGTCGGCCCGCCCCTTCACCGCGGCCGCCGCCCGCGTGTCGGTCGCCGTCGCCCGCACACCGGGGAACAGCTCGCCGACCGTGGCCAGCAGGACGCCGGTCTCGCCGAGCGAGGGCAGGACCTCGCCGATGTAGCCGAGGAAGGCGGGGTTGGGGCCGACGATCAGGACCGCGCGCTTGGCGAGCAGTTCGCGGTGTTCGTAGAGGAGATACGCGGCGCGGTGCAGCGCGACGGCCGTCTTGCCGGTGCCGGGACCGCCCTCCACCACCAGCACCCCGCGATGGGGCGCGCGGATGATCTCGTCCTGTTCGGCCTGGATGGTCTGCACGATGTCGTGCATCCGGCCGGTGCGCGCGGCGTCGAGGGCGGCGAGCAGCACGGCGTCACCGGTCGGGTCCTCGTGGCCGGTCCGCTCCTGGTCACCGAGGTCGAGGATCTCGTCGTGCAGGGCGGTGACGCTGCGGCCGCTGGTGGTGATGTGCCGCCGGCGCCTGAGGCCCATCGGGGTGTGCCCGGTGGCCAGATAGAACGGGCGGGCGACGTCGGCCCGCCAGTCGATGAGGATCGGTGTGTGGTCCGCGTCGTCGGTGCGCAGGCCGATCCGGCCGATGTGGTGGGTGGCGCCCGAGGCCAGGTCGATCCGGCCGAAGCACAGCGAGCCGTCCACCGCGTTCAGCGCGGCGAGCAGCCCCGAGCGCTCGGCGACCAGGATGTCCCGCTCCAGCCGGGCCTGCATGGGCGTGTTGCCCTGGGCGAGCGCGTCCGTGACACCGGCCTCGGTGCCGGCGCGCAGGCCGTCCACGCGGGCGTACAGCACGTCGATGAATTCCTGCTCACCGCGAATTTCATCGCTGTTTGACAATTCCACTCCCGGGCCGATATACTGTGCCTACTGAACTTCTCCGCGACCGAATTCCCGTGAAGTCGCGAACCATTGAATATACGCAAAGAAATCCCCCGAGCGCAATTGCTCGGGGGATTTCTTTATATTACGTCAGGTCAGAGGACGTCCTCGATCTCCGCCAGGAGCCGCCGCTTGGGCCGCGCCCCCACCATCGACCGCACCGGCTCACCGCCCCGGAAGACCATGAACGTCGGCATCGACAGCACCTTGTAGGCGTTGGTCGTCTCCGGGTTGGTGTCCACGTCCAGCTGGACCACCTTGAACCGCTCGCGCTCCTCCGCCGCGAGGGCGCTGAGCACCGGCCCCATCTGCCTGCACGGCGGGCACCAGTCGGCGGTGAACTCCACCAGCACCGGCAGCTCCGCCCCGATCACCTCCGTCTCGAAGTCCGTGTCCGTCACCTCGGCCACGCCGGCTGCCTTGATCACAGCTCCTGCCCTCCCAGTTCGCACAGCGGTGGTTCCCCTTCGGCCATCGACAGCCGCAGGCCGATCTTGGCCCGCACTGCCTGCAACTCGCCGATCAGCGCGTCGAGCTCGTCCAGCTTGCGCCGGTAGACCGCGAGCGAGGCGGGACACGAGTCGCCCTCCGGGTGCCCGGCCCGCAGACACTCCACGAACGGCCGGGTCTCCTCCAGGTCGAACCCGAAGTCCTGCAACGTCCTGATCTGCCGGAGCAGCTTCAGGTCGCTCTCGTCGTACGTCCGATACCCGTTGCCGCTGCGCCGCGCGGGCAGCAGCCCCCGCGACTCGTAGTAGCGCAACGTGCGCGTCGTGGTCCCGGCCCGCGCGGCCAGCTCGCCGATTCGCATGCGTACGAACGTAAGCCTTGACGCCGACGTCAGGGCAACCGTGGCAGCAGGGGCTTCCTCGGCAGCGGCGAGGACAGCACGATCGACGTCGTGGTGCGGCCCAGCGCCGAGGTCTGTTCGAGGATCTCCTCCAGGTGGACGGTGTCCTCGACCGCGACCTTGAGGATCCAGCAGTCCTCGCCGACGACGTGGTGCACCTCGATGATCTCCGGGCGGTCGATCAGCTCCAGGGTGCGCGGGTGGCGCAGGGTGTAGCCGCCGTGCGGGTTGACCCGGATGAACGCCTGGATGCCGTAGCCGAGCCGGGCGGGCGCGACCTGGGCGCCGTAGCCCGTGATCGCGCCGGCCGCCTCCAGCCGTCGTACCCGTTCGGTGACGGCGGCCGGGCTGAGCCGCACCCGGCGGCCCAGTTCGCTGAGCTTGATCCGGCCGTCGGTCTGGAGCAGTTCCAGGATCTGCCGGTCCAGGGCGTCGAAGGCCACCGAGGTTTCGGTGGCGGTCGCGCGCAAATGCCGTGGTTCTTTCGGCGCGGTGACCGGATCTCCCATGTCTTCCCCTTCAGGACGTGGTGTATGGCCCGGAGAATTATGGTCATGGGAAAGGCACGAGAGGTACTGGTCATCGGCGGCAGCCGCTATTTCGGCAAGCGGCTGATCGCACGGCTGCTGGCCGCCGGGGACAGCGTGACGGTGCTCAATCGAGGGTCGTCGCCGCCACCGCCGGGGGCGGTCCATCTGGTCGCCGACCGCGGCGACGAGGAGTCCCTGACGGCGGCGCTGGGTTCGCGGACGTTCGACGCCGTGGTCGACCAGGTCTGCTACACCCCACGCCAGGCGGAGATCGCCCGCCGCGTCTTCACCGGCCGCACCCGTCGCTACGTACTGACGTCGACGGTGGAGGTGTACGAGTACGAGGACTCGATCGCCCCCGTGCGCGAGACGGACGTGGACCCGGCGGACGTACCGGTCGACCTCGAACTCCCCTGGGACGACCCGGAGTTCCTCGCCACCCATTACGGCGAGGGCAAGCGGCAGGCGGAGGCCGTGTTCGCCGCCGGCCCGGCCTTCCCGTACACGGCGGTGCGCGTCGCCCACGTGCTGGGCGGGGACGACGACTTCACCGGCCGTATGGCGCACTACGCGAGCCGTATCCGCACCGGCGAGCCGATCGCCGTACCCGTGGTGAACCATCCGGCGACGTACATCCATGTCGAGGAGATCGCCGACTTCCTGTACTGGACGGTGGGCCAGGACTTCACCGGTCCGGTCAACGCCGCCTCGCACGGCCTGCTGACCACCGAGGACCTGTGCGCCGAGATCGCCGCGCACTTCCTGGACGGCCGGACCGTCTTCCGGCACGTCGAGGTCGGCGACGTCTCCCCCTTCTCCTTCGCCCGCGCCTACGGCATGGACAACTCCCGTGCCACCCGGCTCGGTTTCCGCTTCACACACGCCCGGCACTGGCTCCCGAAGGCCGTCGCCGAGACCCTCGGAAAGGACGGCGGCCGACATGACGACTGAATTGAGGCCTGAATTGACGACCGAATCGACGCCTGAGATGCGGTACCGCACTCTGGGCCCTCGCCGCGTCAGCGCGATCGGCCTCGGCGCGATGCCGCTGTCCATCGAGGGCCATCCCGACGAGCGGCGCGCCCTGGCCACCGTGCACGCCGCCCTGGACGCGGGGATCACGCTGCTGGACACGGCTGACTCCTACCATCTGCCGGGCGCCGAGCCCGGCCACAACGAACTCCTCGTCGCCCGCGCGCTCGCCGCGTACGGCGGTGACACGGACGACGTGCTGGTGGCCACCAAGGGCGGCCGGGGCCGGCCGTCCCCCAGTGCCCTAAGGCCTGGGGGGACCCCCATCGGCAGCTGGACGGTGAACGGCGACCCCCGCCACCTCAAGGCCGCCGCCGAGGCCTCGCTGCGACGGCTCGGCGTCGAGGCGATCGGCCTCTACCAGCTGCACAAACCCGACCCGGCCGTCCCGTTCGAGGAGTCCGTCGGCGCACTGCGTGAACTGCTCGACGCGGGCAAGATCCGGCTGGCCGGTGTCTCCAACACCGACGTGGACCAGATCCGCGCCGCCCACCGGATCCTCGGCGACCGGCTGGTGTCGGTGCAGAACAAGTACTCGCCGGCCGCCCGGGAGAGCGAGGCCGAGCTCCGGCTGTGCGCGGAACTGGGGCTGGCGTTCCTGCCGTGGAGCCCCCTGGGCGGCATCTCCCGCAGCTCCCTGCACGGGCCGTCGCGGATGCGGGACTCGCGCTTCGGGGCGTTCCACGCCGTGGCGGAGGCACACGGAGTCAGCCCTCAGCGGGTGTGCCTGGCCTGGCTGCTGTCCCGGTCCCCGACCGTGATCCCGATTCCGGGGGCGAGCCGTCCGGAGTCGATACGGGACTCGGCGGGTGCGGCGGAGCTGGTGTTGAGCGGAGAGGAGCTGGAGCGGCTGGACGGTGCGGGCGTTACGGTCGGCTGACGTCGCGGGTCGGTCAGGCCCGCAGAGCCATCCACTCCCCCTCGCCGCCCCAGTCCCTGTCCCTGTTCTCGTCCTCGCGGACTCCGAGCAGGCGGCGGGTGAGGCTGTCACGGTCGGAGAGGAGTTCTCGCCGAAACGCGCCGCCTCAACCCGCGCGAACCGCTCCATCACATGTGGGCCGCAAGCACCCCCGCCGTCGCCGCGCAGGCCAGGTACTTGGTAGCGCGATGGAAGTCGAAAGCCCCGATGCCGTCGGTGATGTCGGCCGTGACCTGCTGGAAACCGGCGGCGATGCCGCCCCGCGGAACGGCCACGATGTCGCCCGGGTCGGCGATGTTTATCCAACGGGCAACCCCAGGTGGTAACCGCCTGGCCCCCTCGTGCGGCAACAGGCGGTCGTACACGACATCGGGCATCGCCAGGGGCGAACCGAGAGTGAGGAACAGTTCGATCTCGGGATGAGGACTCGTCCACAATGCCTCGTAGGCCACCACGGAGCCAAGTGAATGCGCGACGACCACCCGTGGCTCGACTCGTTCCAGCGCGTCGGCGACCTCGGTGACAGCGGCTCCGCGCCGGTCGGAATCCGTGAAGTAGGCGTTGACCTCGGCGAAGAAGAGGACGATGAACATCCTGGCGAGCCGGTGATCGAGTCCGTACGTGCGGGCGATCCAGTCCACGAGTGCCCGCAGAGGTGCGGACAGCCTTCCCTGCGCGATGTCGTCACCGGCGCCGAGCAGCCTTCCCCATATCAGGGCGTCGTCTTGGGCCCACTGGGGCAACAGATCCAGCTCCTCCTCCCCCTGTGGCAGGTTTTCGGCGCTACTGAGCAGGTGCGCGTAGTACGCCATTTCCACGGTGAGGGCAGTGGAGCCGAGGCGCTTGGCAAGCGCCTTGAGCCACCAGTCCGCGATACGCCGGGCGGCGGGGCCGGGGGCAAGGCTGGGCTGGAGGTTACCCACGCCGTGAATGCCAAGGACGCGCAAGTCGTTCATCGATCATTCCTCTCCGACATGGCCCCGCTCCGGCCGGTCCAGCTCAGGCAGGCAACCTCCCAGCCGAAGCCGACGAGGAGTTCGCCATCAGAGGTGATACTCACTGCGGTCACGGCGTCCGGCATGACGTACGTCGCCGTCCCAGCACTGGTTTTCGGATCCCATATCCGCACCGTGCGGTCGTAACTGCCGGTGAGCACGATTGGACGGCCATCCAGCGCGGCACACCGGACTGTGGCCACGGAGGCGGTGTGTCCGAGCAGCGGTTCGCCCAAGGGCTGACCAGTTCGCAGGTCCCAGATCCGCACGCTGCGGTCGTGGCTGCCTGAAACGACAATGGGGTTGCCGTCCAGTTCACCGCACGCCACGGCGGTGACGGGACCGTCGTGTCCACTCAGATACTGGCCGATCTGCCGGCCTGTGCGCAGGTCCCAGACGCCTACCCTGCGATCATGACTGCCCGTGACAGCGATGGGGCTGCCATCCAGCTTCCCGCATGCCACAGCGGTCACCGCGGCGGAATGCCGTCCGTGGCAGACGTTCTCCCAACGTCGCCGCAGCCCCGCGATCTGCCATGTGTGTACGGTGCCGTCGAAGTAGCCGGTCACCGCGACCGCGCGCCCGTCGACGACACTGCAATCCACCGCTCCCGCCCCGTAACCGACACCGGTGTAGGGGTCTGCGATCGGTTGAGCGGAACCCAGATCCCATACCCTCCCGGTCCCGTCAAGGCTCGTTGTGACGGCGAGCGGGCGGCCCGCCAACTCCGTACAGACCACGTCGCTCACCCATCCCGCGTGGCCCGTCAATTCACGGATACGCGCCCCCAGTTCCAGGTCCCAGACGGCGACCGTAGTGTCATTGCTGCCGGTGACTGCTATCTGTCTGCCGTCCGCTACCGCGCACGCGACCCCGTTTACCCGACCACCATGCCCGGGACGAGGCTCACCGAGCCGAGGGTCGTCGGTAAGGTCCCAGATCCGCACCGTGCCGTCCCTGCCCGCCGTGACCGCGACCGGTCGGCCTTCCACCAGCGCGCACGCAACCGCGTTCACCGCGCCACTGTGCCCAGTAAGGGGCTCTCCAATCTGCGTGCCGCTGTCCAGGTCGCACACCCGCACCGAGGAGTCGTTGCTGGCAGTCACCGCGATAGGGCGATCGCCCACCGTGGCAAGATCAAGGCCCAGCACCGAGTCGCGATGACTGGTGATGGTGTCGTCGATCTGCCGCAGACCAGCTACATCCCACAACTGCACTTGCCCGCTGAAATTCGCTCCGGTGACCGCTGTCGTTCGGCCGTTCAGAGTCAGGCAGGCCACTGCGGTCGCCACGGGGAATCCCCGCTGCGTGACGGCGATCTCTTCCGCGGTCCGCAGGTCCCATACACGTCCACCTTTGTTGCAGCACACAACGACAACCGGACGGCCCTCCAGCTCCGTGCACGCCATCGACCGCACCGCGTTCTCCACATCCCGGCCAGCGAGATCGCACATCAGTTCGCCACTCAGCAGGTCCCACACACGCGCCTGCCCGTTTTGGCATCCGGTGACCACGATCGGACGGCCCTCCACGGTGCTGCACGCCAACGCCTCGACCCGCGCCTGATAGCTTCCGTGGTCCTCGCTGAGGCTGACGGCGAACGGACCGACTTCAACGTCCCCCGTTGCCAGGTCCCAGACTCTGACATCGCCGACGTCGTCGCCGGTGACCACGATGGGACGGCCCTCCAGTTCCGCGCAGGCCATCGCGGTGATGCGCTCGGGCATGATGAGCGGCGGACGTGCTTCCACCGCATTGGCCAAATCCCAGACACGCAACGTGCCGTCGTCGCTGGCTGTGACGGCCACGGGACGGCCGTCCAACTGCATGCACGCGACCGCGCTGACAACATTCCTGTGTCCTGTAAGAACAGCCCGCTGCGCCGACGGGAGCTGTCCCCCTGTCGCCCAACGCGGGAACCATGTCGGAGCAGGCGACGTACCGGCGAGCCGAGCCAGTACCGCGGACGCTCCGTACCGCGCGGCATTGACGGCAAGCAGGTCCCGGAGCTCCGGGACGGAGAGCTCGGACTGGCGAGCAGTGCTCACCCGGTAGATGGCCGCGCCCAGCCGTCCTTGACGTGTGCTCACGATGTTGAACAGGGTCTGGAGCTTCTCTGGTGAAACCTGGAGCAGCTCCTCCAGCCGCCCCGCCTCCACAGCGTGCTGGGTCGCATGGCGTACGACGTATGGTTCCGCCGCGTCCCAGCGTCGCAATCCATCGCGGTCGGGCGGAGCCACCGCTGTCAGGCGGTTGTACAACTCGTCCAGGTCCACGTCGTCATGCCGCAGATGGTCGACGAGGCTCTGGTGGAACAGCCGGTAGAGGGTGGTTCCGTCGGTGTCGGGGCTGGAGCGCAGATAGAAACGGACCTGCCGAAGCACCTCGTCGAATTCCGGCGCGGTCGGATCGGCAGCCCCGATCTCAGCCGTCTTGACCGTATCGGCGAAAGCAGCAACCACCCGCCGGACAACGCTCGCCGGCATTCCCGCCCCGAACGCGTACGCCAGCGACGCCAGAACCTTCCGCGGCCATTGCTTGTCGGACCCGGTCTCCAGGTCGAGTTCCAGGATCTCGGGAACGGTGCGCGGCACCCTCAGCGCGAGGTGGGCGGCCTCGTCCGTCGTGATGCCCGAGGGGTGTTCCCGCACGACCCAGTTGGTGAACAGGGCCGCAGACAGGAACTCCCCACCACGTTCCCGCCCCTGCCCTGTGAGCGTCCGCGCCACGCCGTGTGCCAGGATCCGGCGAGCCGGCAGCAGGGCGGCGTCCTCGAAGCCCGGGGCCAGGCTCAGCAGGTCGGCGACATACCGGCCGAGTTCACCTCGGAGCCGTTCGACAGGTACGGCGTCCAGGTCCAGCAACCCGCCCCTGGCCTCGGCAAGGCTGCGCAACGAGTGGAACTGTTCCCATGGCCGGGTCCCGACAACCAAGCGGCAAGCGGGGGTTCCGTCGAGCCGAATGGCGTGCGCAAGGGGCAGGAGCAGATCCTGCTGGATGCGGTCCTGGGCAATGGCCTCGTCCAAGGCATCGAGAATAAGCAGGGGAGGGTGGGTGAGGCGCGCCATCTCCGTGATGACGCTCGCCACGTTCGCCTCGGCCTCCGGCAGTGGGAGAGCAAGTTGGCGCACGAGAGCCGCCAGAGTGTCGGCCAAAGTACGCTCCCTCAGGTGGATCGTGGCCAGGCCGACTTCCCATCTGCCGAACGACACCGCCGCGGGCTCCCACAGGTGCCGTGTGGATTCACGCAACCCGGGGTGGACAGCGCACACGAGGACGCCCAGAAGCGCAGACTTGCCCGATCCGGCGCCTCCCGTAACCACCTGGACAGAGCTCCCGCCGGTGTCTGCGAGCCAGCCGACGAGTGCCTGGAGTTCGTCCTCGCGTCCCGTGAAGCAGCCGATGCGCCGTTGCACGCTCAGTTCTCGGCGCCCGGCCGCGCGGTCCAGGAAATGGGCGGCGTCCAGTGCGACATCAAGGTCGAGAAACGGTTCGGCCGCAACATCCACGTCCCCCCTCAGAGCCGCGAGCGATCCGGTGAGCTCCGAGCGCGGGTTGGGGAAGAAGGGCGGTGGCTGGGGATTCCCGTCCACCGGAGTACCGCACACGTATTGCCGATTACCTCCGAGCAGGGCGACTTCCCGGCGCACATGTTCCACGACATGGCCGAAGGGGACGTACCTCCCCGGGTAGAAGTCGATCTCCCCGGCCTGCAACCGGGTCAAGACATTGGCGAGTGCCAAGGTGAACCACCCGTTGTACGCCAGACCTTCAGGCGGCGTGGCGGCAATCACCCAAGCGCGTGTCCCTTCGCGGGCCGCCGGGAGCCAGTCCAGCCGGGCCGACTGACCTGCGTGGCAGGTGTCTACGAGGAACAGGACATGCGGTCGTTGCAGAGTTGGAAAGTCCTCGATGCGGGCGATCCACTCCTCGATCTTCGTGCCAGGCGCGTAGGTGCCGTCAGCTCCCACAACGTAGACGCCGCTGGACGCCAGATGCCCATGGCTGAGCACATGGACGACTTGCACATCGCCTGTCACACCCCCCGCGATCGCCGCACAGACCGCCTCGCCCAACGCCTCTGAGGTCGGAATTGCCTCGCGGTCAGCGGCGGTGCAGTCGTATCCGAGGGAGGTGAGAACCTTCTCAAGTGCCCTTATCCGTTCGTCAGTGAACGGCAGATCTGTGGGCGTGCCGACCGGAGGCTCGCCGTCGTGCTCCCCAAAGCGCCCGAACCCGATGCACAAGGCCTGGCGCCGTCCCGATGGCTCGCCGTATAGCTGCACAGAAACGCTCCCCCATGCCGACGGCTCTTCCCCAATACCCGTCTCCCGCTACCGGGATACATGGAACCAGAGTTTGATACGGGCTTCGGCACGACAGTGGAAGTCGCAATCCGTGGTCATGCCGGCGGTCAGAGACCGGTCAACCGGCGGCTGAGCGACCGGGGAAGCGCCTCAGCCACCCGAAGCGAGGCCGGACGCCCGGCCCCGGTTCAGGCGGGTCCGGGCGTCCGGAGTGCGGGGACCGGGCCGGGCTCGAAGGCCGGGCCCGGTCGGCC
>JABFVM010000089.1 GCA_013362785.1 Streptomyces sp.
ACGATCTCCTCGGCCGCCTCCAGGTTGTTCCTGGTGACGGTCTCCTCGAGGTTGCCGCCCTGACCGGTGAACTTGCCGGTGTTGACGTCGACGACGACCATCGCCTCGGTCCGGTCGATCACCAGCGAACCGCCGCTGGGCAGCCAGACCTTGCGGTCCAGGGCCTTGGCGAGCTGCTCGTCGATCCGGTAGGTGGCGAAGACGTCGACCTCGGAGGTCCACTTCTGCAGTCGGTCGGCCAGGTCGGGCGCGACGTGCGAGACGTATCCGTGGATGGTTTCCCACCCCTCGTCACCGCTGACGACGACCTTGGAGAAGTCCTCGTTGAAGATGTCCCGGACGACCCGGACGGTCATGTCCGGCTCGCCGTACAGCAGCGTCGGGGCGTTGCCGCTCTTGGCCTTCTTCTGGATCTCTTCCCACTGCGCCTGGAGCCGCTCGACGTCGCGGCGCAGCTCGTCCTCGCTCGCGCCCTCGGCGGCGGTGCGCACGATGACGCCCGCGTCCTCGGGGACGATCTTCTTGAGGATGGTCTTCAGCCGGGCCCGCTCGGTGTCGGGCAGCTTGCGGCTGATGCCGGTCATGGAGCCCTCGGGGACGTACACGAGGTAACGGCCCGGCAGCGAGACCTGGCTGGTCAGACGCGCGCCCTTGTGTCCGATCGGGTCCTTCGTCACCTGGACGAGCACCGACTGGCCGGACTTCAGGGCGGACTCGATGCGCCGTGGGCCGTTGGCCATGCCCAGCGCCTCGAAGTTGACCTCACCGGCGTACAGGACGGCGTTGCGCCCCTTGCCGATGTCGATGAAGGCGGCCTCCATCGACGGCAGCACGTTCTGGACCTTGCCCAGGTAGACGTTGCCGACGTACGAGGTCGACTGCTCCTTGTTGACGTAGTGCTCGACGAGCACGTTGTCCTCAAGGACGCCGATCTGGGTGCGGTCGCCGTGCTGACGGACGACCATCACGCGCTCGACGGCCTCGCGGCGGGCGAGGAACTCGGCCTCGGTGATGATCGGGACGCGGCGGCGGCCCTGCTCACGGCCCTCGCGGCGGCGCTGCTTCTTGGCCTCCAGGCGAGTGGAGCCCTTGATGGACTGCACCTCGTCGGACGGCTCGCCACCCTTTTCCCGCGCGGGACGGGGCTCGCGGACCTTGACGACGGTGCGCTCGGGGTCGCCCTCGCCGGGCTCGGTGTCGACGGAGGAGTCACCGGCGCGACGGCGACGGCGACGGCGGCGCCTGCTGCTGGAGCTGGAGCCGGAGCCCTCTTCGCGGGCGTCCTCGTCGTCCTCTTCCTCCTGCTCGGCGGTGTCCTCGGCGTCCTGGGCGGCCTGCGCGGCGGCGACCTCGTCGCTCTCGCCGCCGTCGCCCTCGGACTCCGCGGCCTCACCGCGGCGACGGCGGCGGCCACCGCGACGGCGACGGCGACGCGACCCGGTCTCCTCGGACTCCTCTGTCTCCTCGCCCTCGACGATGTCCTCGGCGGCCTCTTCGGCTTCCTCGGTCTCGTCCTCGGCGGCGGCCTCGACGGCCGGGGCCTCGGGCTCCTCGCCGAAGGCACCGCCCCGGCGCCGACGACGGCGACGCGCGCTGGGCTGCTCCTCCGGGAGCTCCTCGACGTCCTCGGTCTCGGTCTCGGCCTCGGCCGCCGCAGCGGCGGCTGCCCGCTCGGGCGTCTGGAACTGCGGCTCGGTGAACACGGGCGCCTGGAACACGGCCACCGCGGGCCGCGCCGGACGCGGAGCCTCGGCGGACTCGTCGGCGGCGGACCGAGCGGGCTCGGCGAACCCGGTGGCGGCACTCCGCGCCGCCCGACGGCGCCGGCGCGGGGCGGCTTCCTCGGCGGCCTCGGCAGGCGCTTCGGCGCCGGTCACCGCGGCGGCCTCGACCTCGGCACCGGTGGTCACGGGAGTCTCCTCGGTCACCGGCGTAGCTGCGGGAGCCTCGGCGGCGGGCGCCTCGTCGGCGGGGGCTGACACACGCCGCGTGGCACGACGGCGCGTACGACGCGGAGCGGCTTCGGCGGTCTCGGCGACCTCAGCGGTCTCGGCGACTTCAGCAGTCTCAGTGGTCTCGCCCGACTCAGCGGGCTTCTCCGTCTCCTCGGCGACCTCGGCGGCCTCGGCCGGAACTCCGGCGGGCGCGGAGGCACGGCGCACGGCACGCCGACGCGAGCGACGGGCGGGTGCGGCCTCCTCCTCGTCGACGGCGGCGGGGCTCTCGGCCTGCTCATCGGCCTCAGCGGCGGCGGAGCCGGAGACCACGGTCTCGGCGGCCTCGGCGGCGGCCGGAGCACCGACCGGAGCGGACGCACGACGCACCGCACGCCGACGCGTGCGGGCGGGTGCCGCCTCCTCGGTGGGCTCATCGGCGGCGGGCGCCGCCGTGACGGCCGGGCTCGCCTCCTCGGCGACCGGCGCGGCAGCGGGCACCACGGTCTCGGCGGCCTCGGCGGTCTCGGGCGCCCCGGCAGGCGCGGAGGCACGGCGCACCGCACGCCGACGCGAACGGCGGGCGGGTGCCGCCTCCTCGGTCTCTTCGGCTTCCGCAGCCTCAGGAGTCACCTCGGCCTCCACGGCCTCGACGCTCTCCTCGGCCTTCTCGGCCTCTTCGGTCACCGCCGCGACATCGGCGGCATCGGCGACCGGTATGGCCGGCTCGACCACCTCTGCGGGCTGCGCCTCGGCGGCAGCCACGGGTGGGCCCGCCGGGCGGGACGCGGCACGGCGCCGCCGACGCGGCGGCAGGGTGTCGCTGGGGGTGTTCAGTTCTTCGGAACCCTGGGTGGGTTCGGTCGGTTCGAGCATGCGGGCGTTTCTCCCGTCAGGCTCCCGGGCGCCGCACCTGGTCCGGCGGTATGCCGGTGACGTCCGCGGCTCGCGCGATGCGCGACTGCCGCCGTCCGGGGCGCGGGCGCCGCACGGGAGCTCTCTGTGTCCTGTCTCGCCGGTTCCGTACACCTCATGCGTACGGCCTGGCGAAAGTCTTCTGGTCGGTGCGCTGCCCGACCCAGGTGGCTCCCGAGTACGAGGGCGGCGCTTTCGACGTCCGTCCCTACGGAACCTTCCTTACGCCGGCGCCGTCGCGGCGGCAGCGGTCTCGGCCATGGGTGGGGCCGTCGCTGCCTCGCGGTCGGGCGCGAGCGGGTCGGTCACCGTGCCGGTCTCTTCATCGAACAGCCCCTGCGCCAGCCTGGTCACCGCTGCGGGGACCGGCGGCGCCAGGTCGGCCACGGCGCGGAGACCGGACAGGACGTCGTCGGGTCGTACGGCAGGCGTCACGTGCCGAACAACCAGCCGCAGTATCGCACAGGGCTGGTCGGTCGGCCTATCAGCTGCCGAACTGTGCGTTTCCGTTCCGTCGGTGCTGGTGAGGTTCACGACCGCTGGACGGGCGTCGAAGGTGCGCACGCCGTTCTTGGTCATGCGCTGGACCTCGACGGCGTCGGCGGCGTTGAAGGACGCGACCGCGCGCTCTGCGTCGGCCGGGTCCACGCCGTCGAGCCGCAGCTCCCAGACGGACGCCGTGAGCCGGTCGGCGAGCCCGGAGGTCCGCGATTCGACCGCCTCGATGACGTCGAGCCCGGCGGGCAGCGACTCGTCGAGAAGTGCTCTCAGCTGTTCCGGATCGCGCGCTTCGGTGAGCGCGATCTCCAGGTACTCCGCCTCACTGCCCGTGCCGGTGGGTGCGGCATTGGCGTACGACACCTTCGGATGCGGCGTGAACCCCGCCGAGTACGCCATGGGCACCTCGGCTCGGCGCAGCGCACGCTCGAAGGCGCGCTGGAAGTCACGGTGGCTGGTGAACCGGAGGCGGCCGCGCTTGGTGTAGCGCAGTCGGATGCGCTGCACCGCGGGTGCGGGCGGCGGGCCTTCGGGCTGTCGCTTGCCCAGTGTCGTTCAGTCCTTCGTGAGAGCGGTCGTACTGCTATCAAGAGTACGTGTCTCGCGGCCCCGAGGTTCCCGCCGGTCCACTGCTTCCCGCCGCTCCGGCTCCCCGAACAGCATCCGCCGGAAGTCGGCACGCGCCTGCCGTACGGACTCGCGGGCGGAGGTGAGGGCCTGCCGGGTGGCCCGGCCCACGGTGCGGGCGGCCTCGGCGACGGGCCGCAGTACCGCGTCGCGGACGACGTGCCCGATCGGCGTGAGCACGGTGCGGTACATCCACCGCACCGGCTCGACGAAGAGCAGGCGGAAGAGGTTCGCGAGGAAGCGGCCGACGGCGAGGGAGATCCGCCCGGCGACCCGCCACGCGTGCCCGAGGGCGTCCCGGATCTCCCGGCCGATGACGGCGAGCACCCGGCCGACAGGTGCGAGCACCCAGCGGTACAGGCCCAGCGCCGGCAGCACGAACAGCACGCGGGCGGTCCAGTACAGCGCGATCCCGATCCCGGTGAAGACGGTGCTCACGAGCCACGCCAGGCCCCTCGCGCACCAGGCGACCGCCCGTCCGACCGGCGTGAGGATCCACTCGTACACCCACTGGGCGGGGACCACGACGAGATACCGCGCCAGCCACGCCACGGCGCCGAACACGCCGAGCCCGATCGCGGCGAGTACCGCGCCGATCCCGCTGAGGACCCACATCACCGCGTGCCCGATCGGAGTGAGCACGCGCGCGTAGAGCCACTCCAGCCCGGTGCCGATCCCTCGCGCCAGCCACGCGCACGCGTGCCCCACCGGAGTCAGTACATGCCGGTACAGCCACACCGTCGGTATGACGAGGAGCACGTTCCCCAGCCAGGCGAGCCCCTTCGCGACGGGTATGACCACGTACCGCCACAGCGCCACGAACGGCCACACGAACACCGCCCGCCCGAGCCACAGCAGCGCCCGGCCCACCGGCCGGAGCACCGTGTCGTTCAGGAACCGCCCGGCGACGACGAGCGCGTCCCACGCCATCCGCACCGGCACGACCAGCACGAGCACGACGATCCGCACCGGAATGCGGATCGCGACGACCAGACACCCTTCGGGTTCCTGGCGGCGCGGCGGCGCTTTTTCGAGATCCATACCGTCGTAGACGCCGGAACGGCCTGGCCGGATGCAGTTGTCCGGGATCCGGCGGTCAGGAATCCGGTGGTCAGGGATCCGGCGGTCAGGGATCCGGCGGTCAGGGAGGGGGTTCCGTCCTCAGGTACTGGTCCAGCGGCGGCCCTTGCGCGAGTACGGCGCCGATGGTGACGCCGAAGGTGATGGCGGCGCACAGGACGATCAGCCAGGACAGCAGGACGAGGACGAGGCCGAGGGCGCCGTATGTCTCGATGGCGCGGTTGAGGGCGTTGGGGACGTAGAGGCGGGCGGTGAGGCCGAGGGTGCTGGTCGCGGCCGAGACCAGGACGGCGCCGGGGAGCAGCGGCAGCCAGGGGACGCGGCCGGCGAGCAGCAGGTGCTGGGTCCAGAGCCAGACGGCGGTGCCGACCAGGAAGAGGAGCGGGGTGCCCAGCCAGAGGCCGACGCCGAAGCCCTCACGGATCGGGCCTTGCAGCAGGACCACCAGGACCAGGGCGAGCAGCCAGGCCACCCAGCGCCAGACGGCGATCCGGGTGGCCGCCCTGGGCAGCCGCCAGGCCCGGTCGCAGACCCGGGCCATGGCGCGGCTGAAGCTGGTCGCGGAGATCAGCGCCAGCGCCAGGCCCACGGCGCCGCTCGTCTGCCGCGTGGTCTCGTCGGCGGAGTCGGTGAACAGCTGCCGCAGTTGCCGGTCCGACGCGCCGGACAGTCCGAACATGGAGCGCAGCGAGTCCTGGAGCTGGTCGCGCACGCTGTCGGGGGTGAACGCCGCGACGGCGAAGAGCAGGGGCACGGCCGCCAGAAACGCCTGGGCGGCGAGTCTGGTGGCCGCGTCCAGGAGGTTCGCGGACAGCAGGCGGTCCGTCAGCTCGGTGAGCACGGGAAAGCGCTGCTCGGCCCGGAGGTGCAGGCGTTTGAGCCGCGCCGTCCATGCCATGCCACCTCCCGCCCGTGCGCCCTGTCGCCGTCGCAGGCCGGACAAGGTGCCGGCCGTCGCCTCGGCTCAGCCGCCGAGTACGGGCAGGGAGAGGCCGCAGTCGACGGGCTTGGCGTGGGCGGGATCGAGGGCGTTGCGCACGAGTTGGGCGGCGTTGGTGTCGTAGGCGAGCGAGAGGTGTTCGGAGATGTCCTGCGGGCAGATGTCCTGGATCAGGATGTTCCGGACGGTCGCGCCGGGTCCCGGGGTCAGGAAGTTGTTCGTGTAGGGGGTGGCGAACTCGTCGAACCGGGTGGCGATGACGGTGTAGCGGACGCCCGGCTGGGTGTCGCCGTCGCGGTCGAGCTTCTGGTTCATCTCGGAGCCCGGCATCTGGTCCGACCAGGCCTGGCCGACCAGGGCGGACATGGTCGGGTTGAGTCCCAGCTTGGTGGTCAGCGTGCCGACGCCGGAGAGGTTCCCGCCGTGGTTGGAGGGGGCCAGGGCGATGAGACTGCGCACCTTGTTGCGCTTCGGATGCGCGGGGTCCGTGCCGCCCTCGAACCGCAGGTACCAGCGGGGCGTGGGTCCGCCGCCCTGCGAGTGTCCGACGAGGTCGACCTGGCGGGCGCCGGTGGCCTTCAGTACGCGGTCGACGTATCCGGCGACCTCGCGGGCGGACTTCGCGATCGGGCCGGTGGCCTGGAACGGACTGCCGGGCGTCCCGCCGTAGTTGGGGGCGAAGACGCAGTAGCCCTGCTGCTTCAGCCACGGGGACAGCATGCTCCAGTTGTTGAAGGCGTTCGCCGCGGAGCCGTGCAGCAGGACGACCGGGCGCGGGTGCTTGCGCGTGGGCCGGCAACTCCAGTCGTTGGCCCCGGCGGGCGACGCCTCCGGGTGGAGGAGCCCCTCGGCCACCGCCAGCGGGACGTCGAGGATCCGCCCCGGTGGCCGCGGCGGCGTCGGCGCGTCCGGTACGGCCGCCGTCGCCTGGCCCTGCAGCGCCCCGGTCAGCGACAGAACGAGCCCCGCGCAGGCGGCGGCCCACCTGGTGCGCCGCCGGTTCGACCGTCCCCGGGAAACACTGCGATCCGTCATCGGGCCACTCCTCGTCTCGTTGCCGGCCGAGCGCCGACGCGAAGATGATCGAGGAGCGGCCTCCCGCAGCGCCCAACAGCCGCTCGCGGCACTCCTTATGGAGCAGACCGCTTTCATCCGTCCAGCCCACGAAAATCCCGGACGAATTTGACAACCTCGTCCCCGCCCAACCCGCCGGGCCCTCAACCACTCGATCGAGTGGCCCGGCCGAACGACGCTTTTACGCTTTCAACGTCGGGCGTTCGACGCTGCGCTTGCGTCTTCGCGCTCGCGTCTCTTCGCTGTCATCGGTCGGTGCCGGGGGGCACCGCGGGGCTCTCCTTCATCTTGATTGCCGGCCCTCTTCGTACGGCTGACGTGGGGGTGGCCCCGCGGAGCCGGCCGGGTACTCCTCCAGCGGGACCAGGCCCTTCTCCCAGGCGGACAGCACGGGCTCGACGACCCGCCACGCCTCCTCGGCCTCGTCGCCGCGGATGGACAGGGCGGGATCCCCGGTCAGGACGTCCAGCAGAAGCCGGCCGTAGGCGGGCAGGCCCGGCGACTCCATCCGTGCGGAAAGGGAGAGCGCGGCGAGTTCATGGGCCTGGGAGCCGATGCCCGTCAGATCGAGGGTCAGCCCTTCCGGCTCCAGGTTGAAGCGCAGCACATTGGGCAGGGCTTCGCCGCTGTGGCCGAACGGCAGATGGGGCACGGCACGGAAGTGCACCGCCACCTCCTTGCGGTCCGCCCCGAGTGCCTTGCCGCTGCGCAGGCGGAAGGTGGTTCCGGCCCAGCGCCAGCTGTCCAGTTCCAGTTCCACCTCGGCGAAGGTCTCGGTGCGCCGCTGCGGGCTCACGCCGTCCTCGTCGGCGTAGGCGGGGACTGCGCGGTCACCGATCGTGCCGGGCAGATAGCGGGCGCGGCGGGTGCGGCGTACGACGTCGTCCTCGGTCAGGGGCCGCACGGACCGCAGGACGTCGACCTTCCGGTCGCGCAGGTCTCGTTCGCCGAGGGTGATCGGGGGTTCCATGGCGACCAGGCAGAGCAACTGGAGGAGGTGGTTCTGGATCATGTCCTTGAGCGCGCCGACATGGTCGTAGTAGCCGGCCCTGCCCTCCAGCGCGAGGGTCTCGTCCCAGACGATCTCCACCTCGGCGATGTGGGTGCTGTTCCAGATGGGCTCCAGCACACGGTTGGCCAGGCGGCTGCCGAGCACGTTCTGGACGGTCGTCATGGCCAGGAAGTGGTCGACCCGGAACACCGCCTGTTCCGGGACCAGGTCGGCGAGCAGCCGGTTCAACTCCTCCGCACTGGCCAGGTCTTCACCGAACGGCTTCTCCAGCACGATCCGGCTGCCCGCCGGCAGCGCCGCCTCGTGCAGTGCGGTGACCGCGCGCGGGAAGAGTCCTGGCGGGAGGGCCAGATAGACGGCGACCGGTCCGTCCCCCGCGAGGGCCGCGGCGACGTCTGCGGGACGGGTGACATCGGCCCGTACGTAGCGGGCCCGGGCCGCGATCGCGTCCTTCACGCCGGCCGGACACGGTCCGCCGTGCCGGTCGAGCCGGTCGGCGATCCACTCCCGGTACTGCTCGCTGCTCCGCTCCTCCCTGCTCGCGCCGGTCAGCTCGAACCGGTCGTCGAGATGTCCCGCTTCCCACAGGGCTGCCAGCGCCGGCAGCAGATAGCGTGCGGTGAGGTCCCCTGTCGCGCCGAAGACGGCGAGCCTGTTGATCATCCTTGTACGCCTGCCCTGGCCCGGGCGAGGTTCACGCCGCTCGCGATGACCCCGATGTGGCTGAACGCCTGGGGGAAGTTGCCCATGAACTCTCCTGTGGACGGGTTGATCTGCTCCGACAGCAGACCCAGGGGACTTGCCCGGGCGCACAGCGAGGCATACAGCTCTTCGGCCTCCTTGATCCGGCCCTGGCCGATCAGGTTGTCGACCAGCCAGAAGCTGCACAGCACGAAGGCGCCCTCGTCGCCGGGCAGGCCGTCGGGAGATTCCTGGTGGAGATAGCGGTAGAGCAGCCCGCCGCCCGCCGACAGGCGCTCGGCGACGGCCGTGGCGGTCGCCACCATCCGCGGGTGGTCGGCCGGGACCACCTGGCGCAGCGGGAGCGCGAGCAGGCTGGCGTCGAGGACGCCGCCGCCGTCCAGGTGTGCGCAGAGGGTCTGCGCGTTCTCGTCCCAGGACCGCTCCAGGATGAGCCGGCGCAGTTCGTCGGCCGAGGCGCGCCACTCGGTGATCCGCCCGGGCAGTCCGAGCCGGGCCCCCATCTGCGCGGCCCGGTCCAGCGCCACGTGGCACAGCCCGGCCGAGTACGTGAACACCCGGCCCTCGCTGCGCACCTCCCAGATGCCCTGGTCCGGCCGGCGCCAGGCCTGCTCCGCGGAGTCGGCCAGGTCGGCCAGGCCGGCCCACAGCGCGGGCTGGATCTCGTTGCCGGAGCGCAGCCACTGGTCGGCGCAGTCCAGGATCTCGCCGTAGACGTCGTGCTGGCGCTGGTCGGCGGCCCCGTTGCCCCAGCGCACCGGGGCCGAGCGCCGGTAGCCGTCCAGCTCGCTGTCCTCGACCTCGTCCGGCACCGGGTCGCCCCGGAGGTCGTACATGATCCGGGGCTGTCGGCTGTACTCGAAGGCGTCGAGCACCCAGCCGAGGAAGGCGTCGGCCTCGCCGCGGAAGCCGATGCGGCGCAGGGCGAACACGGCGAAGGCGGCGTCGCGGATCCAGGCGTAGCGGTAGTCCCAGTTGCGGATCCCGCCGATGGGGGCGGGCAGGGAGGAGGTGGGGGCGGCGACGAGCGAGCCGTTGGCCCAGTCGTCGCACAGTTTCAGCGTCAGCGCGGCACGTCTGACGAGGGGCTCCTCGGGACCGTCGTAGTCGAAGTGCCGCATCCAGCGGCGCCACGCGTCGACGGTTCCCCGCAGCATCGCGTCGGTGTCGAGACGGTGGTGACGGTGGAAGCGGCCCCAGGACAGCACGAGATCGAGGCGATCGCCTTCCCGCAGGTCATGTGTGCTGTGCAGGCCGGTCAGGGGGCGGTTGGAGCGTAGGTGGAGCCGCAGGTCGGGCCGTCGGGAGGGCCGCACTTCGAGTCCGCTGAACAAGGCCCGCGTCCGGGCACCGCCGCGGGGTTCCACTGCCACTCGCAGGCGTACGTCCCCTGCCAGCACGACCACCGAACGCACCAGTTCGGACCGGTCGGCCGGTGCGTCGTCGGTGAGGTCGGCGCCGGAACGCAGGGCCAGGGCGTCGGTGACCCGCACCAGGCCGGTGGGGCTGCGCAACTCGGTGGTCAGGACGCCGGTGTCCGGTTCGTAGCGCTGCCGCGCCTCCACCAGGTCTTCCGGGGCCAGGGTGAAATGCCCGCCGCGTGCGGGATCCAGCAGGCCGCAGAACAGGGGGTCGGCGTCGAACCGGGGCACGCACATCCACGGGATGGAGCCGTCCAGGCCGACCAGCGCGGTGGTCGCGCCGTCCCCGATGAGCCCGAGGTCCTCCAACGGCAGACATCCCTCCCGCCTACGGACCGGCCGGAACGGGGGGTCGGGGTCGTGCATGCCGCCTCGCTTCCGCGGTGCCGGGGACGGCCCTCTAGAAGGTGACCATGACCTTTAGAAGGTGACCATGATCTTCAGGACGCCTTTCGAGCTTCCTGTCCGCCATTCCGACACTCCATTCGACGCGCGGGATGCGCACGAATTCGCCTTCGCCGAAATAGCCGAAATGGCCGGTGCTGGAGATCGTGCCGCCGGGCTTGGTGACCTTGACCGCGGTCTCCGACTCGGCCCGATGACCAGGCCGGCCAGCACCGCGGAGCCTGTCCCCTGCCGTGGCCATCAGACCGACCGGCCCCTGTGCGAGCACGGCGACGGTGGCGCCCATCGGATGAAGGTAATCGGCAAGGACCCCGGCCTTGGAGTCGAACGTCTTCAACTGCCTCGTCCCTCCAGCCGGTGCGACCAGTTCTCGTAGGGCCGTGAGATCACTCGCTGCCACGTTGCCGGGGATCGTGCGGGATCGCGATGCGGCCGCCCTCGCAGTGATGCGTTCCAGTGAAATCAGGGAGCCGCTCGGCCCAGACGGCAGTTGCGGAACATCACCGTTCACCCCCGTCACGGACCACGACGACCGGACAGGCCGCGTGCTGGACGCAGTGCTGGGCGACGGACCCCAGCAGCAACCCGGCGAAGCCCCCGAGACCCCGGCTGCCGACCACGAGCAGGGACGCGTCACGGGCCTCGCGGAGCAGCACGCTCGCGGGCGTGCCGTAGTGCACCTCGGTACGTACTTCCACCGATGGCTGCGCTCCCACGGTGTCGTCGACGACCTGCGCGAGGTCCTGCCGGGCCCGATCCTCCAGAACCGCCTCTCGCCGAGTCCGAACCGTCCACCCCGACGACAATGCGCCCCGTCTCCTCACGCCGGTCGGCCATGCCCTCTCCCCAACTTGAGGTCCTGCCCCCAGCCTCATGCGGACCAGGCCTTGTGCCCAGTCGGGGGGTCCGGATGGGGGCCGCAGTGCAGGTGCCGGCTCGGCGCCCCCGGGGCGTTCACTCCCGGGGGACCGCAGGCGCCGGTTCAGCATGCTCCAGCAGTTCGCGGACAAGGGCGACGAGGGCATGAGGCGTTCTCGCCAAGGCCTGCGGCAGAGCACGAGCCTCGGGCGGCACGATGTCCGAACCATCGAGGTTGATGATCCAGAGTTGAAGTTCGCCGACCTTGTGCCGCCGCAGGGCCAACTCGATCTCGTCGTAGCAGAATCTGCTCAGTGCGTACGACCTGCTCCAGAGGACTACGAACAGGTCCGCGGAGAGAACCGCGTCCTCGATTGTGGGGTTGACCATGCGGTCCGGCCGCAGTTCCCTTTCGCCGATCAGCGCATGGATACCCGCACCGGAGAGGTGGGCCTCAAGGGCCTGCGCGAAGTGAGCATCGGGCCTCGCGCGGCTGATGAATACGCGACGAGGCGGCCAGCTGTAGTTGTGGGGTGTCCGCAACCGGGCGGTCACCAGCTGATCCGCGATCTTCATGGCGTCGGCCACCGCATCTCTGTCCATGAGCCGACGATGGTCGAGTGCGGGGTAGATGCGAGCCCAGTCCCGCCTTTCATAGACGCGCCGGGACGCACCGCCGAGAAATGCGAACGGCACGATCGGCTTCCTGCGTGCCTCCGCCAGGTGGAGCACCGTGTTCGCGGTTTTCGAGACGCGACCTCCGATCGCAATCACCACGTCGGCTTCTTCGAGGGCCTGGATCTGGCACAGCAGCCACGCCTGTCCCTTGGAGTCATCGTCCTCCGGCCCCGGGTAGTACCAGTTCCTGATCTCCGTATCGTGACCGCTCCCCAGCATCTCAAGCATCCTCGCCTGCTTCTCGGCGACCTCCGGATGCCGAGGGCTGTGGAGATGGACAATGCGACCCACGCCGGACCGGACGTAGCCAATCACCGTGTGGAGGTCGGCTGAATCGGGAAAAGGGCTGCATACGACGAGTTCAGCACCGGCCTTCGCCACGGCTTGCCCGAGCTGCTCACAGACATGCGCGAGCTCGGGCGTCTCGTATTCGGGATAGTTCGTTTCACCCGTGACGCCACCGACGACGTAAACGGACCTGATCCTTGACGTGACATCGTGTTGCGCGGACGTATCCGGCGAAGCCAGGCGCCGGCCCAACAACTTGAACAGAACCTCTGCGGAGGAGCGCGCCGCGAACCTCTTGTACCGGTCGTCCTTGCGCGGATCGGCGTGATCCATAACGCCTTTGGCGACCACCCAGTCGGACAGCCCCAGCCGATGTGCGACCTGAGCAATGGTGGCGGACTCCATCTCCAGACCGGCGACCGAGCGCACCCCCCACCGCTTCAGCCGGTCCCAGGTGAGCCCGTCCTTCACCACGACGTTGCCACTGGCCATGGGCCCGACCACGACGGCGAACGGCAATTCCCGGGGACCGTCCAGATCGTCATAAACGAGCTGTTCGATGTGCGCGAACCCCTCGTCCGTCAGCGAGAGGGCAGCGCCTTCCCGGACTACCAGGCCGTCCGCTTGCAAGCTCTGTATCTGCTCGGTCCACGATGCTTGAGTCAGAAAGCGACTGCGTGCCGGATGCCGTCTGGGGTCCTCGCCGGCGTAGAGGCGTTCCATCAGCCAGATCCGTGCCTCATACGGCGATGCCTCGCCGAAACTGGGCAGATCCGTCGGGTCCAGGTCCTGCGCGGCGCGCACCCACCCATCGGGCGCGGGAATCTGGCGATGATCTCCCTCGAAACCGTCTTGCGTACGCTTCCCCTCGTCGTAGGCGTACGCCAACTCGGCCACCACGACGTCACCGAGGGCCACATCGGCCGGGTTGCCGGCGCACACCCCGCACATGGCAAGGCAACGAGGCCGCAGGCGTGCCACAAGCGTCGACACCACCGGCGCAGTCGCGGTGGCACCCATCCTGGTGGGCCGTGCCAGCGCCACGGTCATGCGCGAACCGTCGGCCAGGACGTACGTTCCGACGAGAAAGGGAGTCAAGGACTCCAACTCCCGTTCCTCCCACGCCGCGACACCAGGGTGCCCCGCATACCCGCCCAAGCCGACAGAGCGAGCCGCCTCGTACTCCTCCTGCAGCGCCGTGATGATCAGCGCGTCGACCTCGCCCGTATCCACGTCAACCGCCATGCCCGTACCAGCTCCCCTCCCCCTGCGCACGGCTGTGGAGTTCTACTCCACTTCGATGCCGTACTCCTGGACGAGTTGTGCAAGACCCTCCACGTAGCCCTTCCCGCCAAGGACGAAATCCCAGTCGCCATTCGGCCTGCGCCGGAACGAGCCCAGCACCAGAGCCATTTCGCCTGAGCGGCCGTCCGAAACGTCAAGCCGACCCAGTTCGGACCTTGCCGGGTCGAGCAGCCGGATGCAGGCATCGGTGAATCCCGACAAGTCAGCGTCCGGGTTCGCCTCTGGATCAACGGCCGCCACGAGCACCAACCGATCAGCCTCCTGTGGCAGCGCATCGAAGGAGACACGAATCGCTGCTTTGTCCGGCGCCTGAGCCGACGCTGCGCAGACCGAACCGTCCGGAGTCTGCGGGTTGTTGAAGAAGACGAAGTGCTCTTCGCTCAGGACGCGGTTGCCGCGACAGACGAGTGCGCACACGTCCAGTGCGACGTTGCCGGTCCACGTCATTCCCAGCACGTTGTAGTCGTCGGGCGCAGACGCGGGCGCGGACGGCGTCGGCTGGACTGCCGACGATCGTCCTCCCTCTCCCAGGCGGCCGCGGAGTCCATGCCTGTGCAACAGGTCGACCAGCTCAGTGCCCTGGATGAGTTCCAGAGGCTTGCCCCGAGCGAAGGTGCGCGAGCCGGGGCCGAAGCCCGACGTTGTCACCAGGACACCCTTGTTCGCACCGACGTCCTGCACCGTGCCGTACAAATCCCGTACGGCGGTAGGCGGCACCGTGCTTCGGTAACGCTTCACCTGTACGACGATCTTGCCGCCGCGGATGGGCGTCGGGTCCAGCGCGTCCTGATCAACGCCACCGTCGTTCGAGCGCTGTGTGGTCACCGCCTGCATGCCCATGGCGCGGAAAGGGTCGGCAACGAGGGACTCGAAGGCAATCGGGTCCATGTCATACAGATCCGGCTCCTCGTCACCGCCGTGGGCGACGACGTGGTCGCCGACGTCCTCGGGCTTCCGACTCGGCCGTACGGATATGAGCTGGTCGGGCCGGGTCGCCAGCTGTCCCCTCAACGCGTCCGTCAGGCAGCTGACCGGATCCACCTGCTCCAGATGCAGGCTGGTAAACACCGTCCGCTGGGCCATGACGGTCGCGAGAAAGATGTGTGCCTGCCGGCCCGTAGCCGGATCGTGTGCGTCCACGAAGCCGTTGAGCGCCACCGAGTCGAGGATGCCGTACTCGTCCGCGGTGAAGAGCTGATGCAGCACCAGCAGCACGCACTGCGCCAGCGTCTCCCGGTACAGCGCCCGACGCTGGGTCACCGGACGAGCCGTCTCCTTGTCCTGGTCCTGCGCAGGCACGTACCTCACCGACTTCGCCTCGGGGACCACGTCGTACCCAGGCATCTCCCAGTCCAGGACGAGCTGCCGCGCCGCCGAATCGAAAGCCGCCGCGACCTGCCGAGGAAACCCCTCGGGCCAGGCAGCCGACGAGTAGAGAGCCGCCGAGAAGTACTCGACCACCGAGTCAGGCTCCCCTCGCCCGACCCCCGCAGTCACCTCAGCGATGCCGGCATTGTGCCGCCGTACCTCCGACTGTTGAGCATCCGCCCACTGCTCGTGCTCTCGCCGGGAAGCGGCTAAGCGCTGCTGCCGCTGTGCTTCAGCAGCCTGTGCCGCATGCCAGTCGCGTTCGAAACGAGCCCGCGCCTCGGCCTGGGCCTGTGCACGCCGGTTCGCGGTCCAGCCTCCCTGTGCCTGGTACTGGCTCGGATCCGGCATACGCGCAGGCCATGCAAGTGGCCCCGGATCGAACGGCACGATCTCTTCCGATCGCATCAGAGACGACACCCTGAAGGCCGGCGCCCGGCACCCTGCGGCCAGCAGCCCCTGCAAGGTGGCAACCTGGGCTTCCAACTCCTCCGTACGCCGCCTCGCCTCCGTCTGCCGAAACTCCCGGTGCCCCTGAGCAGCAAGCCGTTGGTAAGCCCGCGCCTGCCGCGCCTCCTCCCTGCGCTGCCTGGCCTCAGCTTCGACTTGGCGCTGTTGCTGACGCTGCATTTCTGCCCAGACACCGACCAAACCAGCAGAGCGACGACTCATGCGCTACAGGCCCTCCCCAAGGACGTCGGCACCGCCGTAGTAACAATCCGACTTTATCCAGCAATCACCGTCCTGGACATCAGCTTGCAAAAGGCAAGCTGAATCGGCCGTTCGAGCAGGTCACCGAACCGCCGTGAGCGAGGCGGGGCCGCTCAAACAGGGCACCAAGACGGCCCCAAAGAGCGTTGTGCCCCTCGGAATCACAAGCGGCAGGACTTCGCAGGAGGCATCAACTTCAATCACTTGATCCCCCACGTCCGTCCAGGGCCTTGTAATTCGACAGGGGCACCAGTTGCGCACCTGGGGAGCCCTAGCCTGCGGCTCACCCATCGGCGGCCGGCTCGGCGTCATGTCGGCCTCCTTCGTGCCGGGCATGGCCATGCCAGGACGCTTCACACCCTTGAGCGTCGTTGGGGACTCGCCCCGGACCGTCTGGCCAGGTCGCACGTCGGTCGTCGGCTGCGAACCCTTCGCCAGGCGAGTGCCGTCGGCGTCGGCCGCCTCCCGCTTCCATGCGTAGTCGGATTTCTCGCTGCTGCTGTTCTTGATGGCCCATACGAGCCAGATGTTGGTGACACCGGCTTCCAAGCTGTCGTCCGGCCGGAAACTGAGGAGGTCGGCTCGTTCCTCCTCGGGTTCCTGTGGCTGCTTCTGCGACGCGTTCATGGTGGCCGTCGTAGTGGGCGCAGGGGTGGTGCTGTCATCGCTGTCCCCGAGCGCTACCACCAGGACGACCACGACGATGACAACCGCCGCGCCACAGCGCCGGCGCAACCCAGAGACAGCCACGCCCCCACCGCTTCTTCGGCGGCGGCCCCCAAGGAGGTGCCTACGTTCCAGCGGGCGGACGAGCTCTGTCCGGACGAGGGCCCCATTGCGGACCGCCCTCCTGGGTCCCGCCCACCGACGGGTCACTTGCCGGCATACGCGCCTCCTCCGCAGCGGATACCACAACGCCAGGAAGCCAGGGGACCCGCAGCGAACCGGGAGCAGCCAGTCGGGGGTGACGGGCGCTTCTTGACCGGAAGAGGCAGGAGCCTCTTCCCCACCGGGCCGAACCGGATGTGCCAGTCCATCTGCGGACACGTTCCGAACCGCAACCCCTCAGGCTTGTCGCCGGGAGAGCGACAGTCGGCGTCGCTCTCGGTCGATGTCCGTGACGACGACCGTCAGCTGATCGCCGATCTGTACGACGTCCTCTGGCGCCGCCACGGGCACCGAGCTCAGCTCAGACAGCTGCACCAGGCCCTCAACACCATCGGCGACCTGCACGAACACGCCGAACGGGACCAGTTTGGTCACCTGACCGCTCAGCCGCATGCCCGCCGAGATGCCTTCGACGAACCCCAGGAAAGGGTCCGGCCGCGTCGCCCGCAGGGACAGCCGAGCCTCCCCGTTCCAGGTGTCGAACTGCAAGAACTCGCACGACACCCGCTGCCCGATCTCG
>JABFVM010000095.1 GCA_013362785.1 Streptomyces sp.
GACCTTCACTGCTGCCGCCCGCGTCGGAGGCGTCTCGTACGGCACCGGCACCGGCCGCAGCAAGAAGGAGGCGGAGCAGCAGGCCGCGGAATCCGCGTGGCGGTCCATCAAGGCCGCGGCGGACGAGCGAGCCAAGAAGGCGGCCGCGAACGCCGCCGAACCCGACGCCGACGCGTCGTCGGCCTCCGCCTGACCGAACAGCGCGATCCGAGCGCCCGCCCCGGCCATGGGGCGGGCGCTCGGCCCTTACCCGCAAGGTGTGTACGGGGGATCCCATGCCCGAGTTGCCCGAGGTCGAGGTGGTCCGGCGCGGCCTGGAGCGGTGGGTCGCCCACCGGACGGTCGCCGACGCCGAGGTGCTGCACCCGCGTGCCGTACGCCGGCACATCGCCGGTGCGGACGACTTCGCGCACCGCCTCAAGGGACATCGGATCGGTGTGCCCAGCCGGCGCGGCAAGTACCTGTGGCTGCCCCTGGAGGACACCACCCAGTCCATCCTGGCCCACCTCGGGATGAGCGGTCAGCTGCTGGTCCAGCCGCGGGAAGCGCCCACCGAGAAGCATCTGCGCATCCGGGTCCGGTTCGCCGACGAGCTGGGCACCGAGCTGCGCTTCGTCGACCAACGCACCTTCGGCGGCCTGTCGTTGCACGACAACACCCCCGACGGACTGCCCGACGTCATCGCGCACATCGCCCGCGACCCGCTCGACCCGCTCTTCGACGACGAGGCCTTCCACCAGGCGCTGCGCCGCAAGCGGACGACCATCAAACGGGCCCTGCTCGACCAGTCGTTGATCAGCGGTGTCGGCAACATCTACGCGGACGAGGCCCTTTGGCGAGCCCGCCTGCACTACGACCGCCCGACGGCGACCTTCACCCGCCCGCGCAGCCTCGAACTACTGGGCCACGTAAGGGACGTGATGAACGCGGCCCTCGCGGTGGGCGGCACCAGCTTCGACAGCCTGTATGTCAACGTCAACGGCGAGTCGGGCTACTTCGACCGGTCGCTCGACGCGTACGGCCGTGAAGGACTGCCGTGCAAGCGGTGCGGTACGCCGATGCGCCGACGGGCCTGGATGAACCGGTCCAGCTACTTCTGCCCGAAGTGTCAGCGGGCGCCGCGCGTCTCGTCGTAGCGCTGACGGGCCTGGAGTACGTCGTCCATCCGGCCCTCCACGAAGTGGATGAGGCTCAGCAGCCGCTCCGCGACCCCGCGTCCGAGCGGCGTCAGCTCGTAGTCGACCCGTGGGGGATTGGTCGGCTGGGCCTCGCGGTGCACCAGGCCGTCCCGCTCCAGGGCGTGCAGGGTCTGGGACAGCATCTTCTCGCTGACGCCGTCGACCCGGCGCCGCAGCTCGTTGAAGCGCAGCGAGCCCTCGCACAGCGCGCCGAGCGTGAGCCCGCCCCAGCGACCGGTGACATGCTCCAGCGTGCCCCGCGAGGGACAGGCCTTGGCGAACACGTCGTATGGGAGGTCCTGCACCTCCGTGAGCTCCTGCGTGGTGTCCATTCCACAAGCGTACTCCGGCGCAGCGCTGGCGCCGGGTACGCGCTAACTTTTCGTAAGCTGTAGTTGATCGCTGTAGTTGATCGCTGGAGGTGGCGACTTGAGTGAAGCCGTGTGGGACGGCCCGTTCCATCGGGTGCGCAGGGACGGATACGAGATCTGCTTCCTCCCGGGCGAGGGAGAAGATCTCGACGCCGTGTGCGACGTCGACATGTGGGTGACGTTCGCCGACGGGCAGCGCTGGTCCGGGACCGTCGCCACCGTCGACGAGGCGCGCCGCCTGATGGACCGGTGGAAGGACACCGGGGAGAATCTCGGCGGCCGGTACTACTACGGCTGGGACAGCCTGATCGTGCGAGATCCGGGCATCCCCGCCATGGTCCGCGTCATCGACCACCTCGTGGCGACCGGCGACTACAGGTCGGCTCTGCGTCCCCTCGGCCTCGACGAGGACTGACGGCTAAGGCCCGGAGCTCGGATCAGTAGCCGAAGTCCTGGGTCCACCAGGGGCCGCCCGCGCCGAAGTGGACGCCGACTCCCAGGGTCTTGAAGTCGCAGTTCAGGATGTTGGCCTTGTGGCCCGGGCTGTTCATCCAGGCTTCCATGACCGCGGCGGCGTCGGCCTGGCCGCGGGCTATGTTCTCGCCGCCGAGGTCGGTTATGCCGGCCTTCGCGGCCCGGTCCCACGGGGACTTGCCGCTGGGGTCGGTGTGGTCGAAGAAGCCCCGGTCGGCCATGTCCGCGCTGAAGGCCTGGGCCAGATCCGTGAGCGAGCTGTTCGCGGCGACCGCGCTGCAGCCGACCTGTGCGCGCTCCTCGTTGACCAGCTTCAGCACCTCGGCAGCGGCGGCGGCCTCAGCGGAGACCTGCACGGGGGCGCCGGCCTGCTCATTGCCCTTTTCCTCGGTCTTCGCGGGCGCCGGAGCCTTCGTGGCCTTGCGCGAAGGGGTCTCCTTCGGCTTCTCGCTGGGCTTCGCCGGCGGCTTCTTCGACGGGGTCTTCGTCGGCGCGGCCGACGAGGTCGAGGGAGCCGGCGAGGCGGGCCGTTCGACGTCGCGGCTGGTCGGGTCGCCGCTGTCCTCCCGCTCGGCGCTGCCGGACGTGCCGCCCTGCTCGCTGGGGGAGTTGGTCGGGGTGTCGGCGGCCTGCACCCGGTCCGCGCCGCTGCCCCCGCCGAGCTGGTAGTTCTCGACGCCGGGCACCACGCCCGCGGCGACCGCGACGGTGCCCAGGGCGACCGCGGCGGAGACGCCGAGCAGCCCGGTCTTCACCGGGGCCGCGGCCTTCTTCTTGCGGCGGTGCGTGCGGCCCCCGGGGCGATGGGAGCCGGCGTCGGGCGTGAAGCCGTCACTGCGGAAGGCCGCGGTGACCGGCCCATCGGCGGACGTGGAGTCGCCCGGGAAGGTCGTGGCGGCCGTGACACGGTCGTAGCCGTCGTCCGTGGCGTACAGGTAGGCGTCGCTCTTCGCGTAGGCCTCGGCGTACGCCTCCGGGTTCAGATAGGGCGCGATGCCCCTCGTGGGTCTGTCGCTCGCGTACGAGTCCAGCGGGCCGTGGCTCTCCGTAGAGGAGCCGTCCGTGTGTGTGACCCCCGTGGCGCGGCCACTGGCGGCGCGGCCGGCGGCGGAGCGTCGGTGGCGTCCCATGTTCTGGCCTTCCTCGTCCGTGCGGTCTCAACGTCCTCACAGAACTCACTCGATCGTGTGAGTTTCATATGGGATTCATTGGGTGGGGACGGTACCGCATGGCGCCCGAGGAGGAAGTGCCCGGAGAGACATTGGCCCGTTAGGTTGCACTCATGAGCGAGGATGTACGACTGATCGCCTGGGTGCGAGGACGCGTCCAAGGTGTGGGTTTCCGCTGGTTCACGCGGGCCAAGGCCCTGGAGATCGGAAGCCTGAGTGGTTTTGCTCTCAATTTGGACGACGGCAGGGTCCAGGTGGTCGCGGAAGGGTCGCGAGAGGGTTGCGAGGGACTTCTGGACTGGCTTCAGGGCGACGACACGCCCGGGCGGGTGGACGGAGTCACCGAGATCTGGGACACACCTCGCGGGGGTTACGACGGCTTCGCCATCCGCTGAGCCGGTTCTGTAAAGCGGGCCCGGCACAAGCGGAGGGATCTGCCACCGGCAACTGCCCCGAGCAGAAATAAGCAGGTGGTTGCCAAGAACCCCCCTGCGGTGGCAGGCTCCGCACCTAAGAAAGATCGCCACGCCCCGAGGGGCCCGCAGGAGTCGCCGCACCGCCGCTTTCCGGCCGTGTGCCCCCGGGTTTCCCACCGATACGGGGCGTGATCGTGTTGACCGTCAAACTTTTTGGTGAGACGCTGAAAGCCCCGCGCACCTTAGCTGTTTGGCATGGCTGAACGGCAGCACAATTACAAGCCTGCCAAGCAACCGCGGGTGCGAATCCCTCACGACCCACACCGCTTCGGTCGGTCACTCAGTGTGGAGGACCATCCATCATGGCAAAGGCGCTTCTCGGTTACGTCGGCGGCTCCGACCCGCGACTCCTCGCCGAGATGCGACGGCTCCAGCAGCGTGTCCAGGACCTGGAATCCGAGCTCGTACGGATCCAGGAGGAGAACGACGCGCTGACGGCTGCCGCTTCTCACGACAGGATCATGGAGAGCATCGACGCACACCAGGCGGAGCCTGCGCTCACCTG
>JABFVM010000137.1 GCA_013362785.1 Streptomyces sp.
GCGATCTCGTCGTCCACCGACGTTCTGATCCCGGAGTCCTCGTAGTAGCCCTCCCGGTAGTTGACCTCCTGGTCCGTGCCCAGGCCGGTGCGGTAGTGGGAGTAGAGCGGTACGGCGTCGTCCAGGGCACCGTCGGAGTAGAAGCCCAGCGCCGAGAGCAGCATGCCGCCGTTCTTCTTGATTCCCCACAGGTTCCAGTTCTTGTAGTCGTCCCAGGTCGCCTCGGCGTTCGGGTCGTAGGGGAAGTCGTTGCCGAAGTCGAAGAAGGGCTCCGACGCCGTCCCCTCGGTGTAGCCGTCGCTGGACGGCGGTGCGGTGTAGTTGACGTCCCAGCCGCCCGCGTCGTTCATCGAGCAGGAGTAGCCGGATTCGTTGCACTCGGCCGGCTTGTGCCCGGTGTACTCGATGAAGGTGGTCGGGTTGCCGCCGCCGAACGCGTACCGGTTCCCGGTGAAGGGATCGGACCCGAGGCCCATGTCGGCGAGGGCGCCGTTGTACATGTCCCGGGTCACGAACCGGTTGAGCCCGGGGTTGTAGTCACGGAAGCCCATGTCGTACGTCCCCGACTGGGCGTCCCAGCGCTTGGCGTTGTAGCGGTAGGCGTTGTACGACTCCTTGGCCGGGTCGGCGGTGTCCGGCTTGTCGATGCCCGTGAACTCGGCCTCGTCGTCCTTGCCGTAGGCCGTGTAGCCGTAGGTCGCCTTCGTGTCGCCGGCCTCGTCCGTCAGCGTCTCGACGTCGGTGTGGCTGTTGTAGCCGTAGTAGCCGTCCTCCGTCGTACCGTCGGTGTTGTGCTTGACCTGCGACAGCCGCTCGCCCCACGGGCTGTACTGGTACGACTTCGACAGGACGCCCGCGACCTCCTCGTTCAGCACCTCGCCGGACAGGCCGAGGTAGGCGAAGTCGGTGGTCTTGCCGTCGGTCGTCCTGGACGCGGTCCGGTCCAGCGGGTCGAAGGTGTACTTGGTCGACTTCAGGGTCCCCGAGTCGTCCATCTTCTGGGACTCGACGACATGGTCGAACCCGTCGTACACGCTGCGCTCGATGACCTCGCCCTGTGAGGTGACCGTCTCCAGCCGGCCGAACGGGTCGTAGGTGTACTGCGCGCCCACGCCCGCGGTCGTCGCCGTCAGCAGCCGGTTGCGGTCGTACTCGTACGCCGTCTCGGTGCCGTCGACCGTCTGCCGGATGACGTTGGCGTTGGCGTCGTGGACGTAGGTCTCCGTGCCGGCGCCGTTGCCGGTCTTGGCGGACTCCTTCAGCCGGTTGACGGGGTCGTAGGTGTAGTTCGTGGTCGATTCGAGGTACGCCGAGTGGTTGTCGGCGTTCATCTTCTTCGCCACGTCCTGCGCCTTGTTGCCGTTCGGGTCGTAGGCGTAGGTGTGCGAGGCGACGAGCGTGCCGTTCGCCTTCTTCTCCGTGGACGTCTTCAGCGCCGCGTTGAGGTAGTAGGCGTAGTCGACCGTGTTGCCGTTGTCCTTGGTCTCCTTCAGCTTCAGACCGCGGTCGGTGTAGGTGTACGAGCTCAGCTTCGGGTCGGGGTCCGTCGCGTTCTTGCCGACCGAGACGGTCTTGACCAGGTCGCGCAGATCGTAGGTGTACTTGGAGAACTGGTCGGGGTGGGTCACCGTCTCCGGCAGGCCGTTGGCGTCGTACGTGTACGACGTCGCCTTCTTCTCCTGGCCCGCGAGCGCCTCCGTCACCTTCTGGACCTGGTTCAGGCCGGAGTAGGCGATGGTGTAGGCGTCGACCTTGGCGCCGGACGAGGTGTCGTCGATCGACGTCAGATTGCCGTTGACGTCATAGGCGTACGCGAAGGTCTTCTTCTCGGTGTCGGTCTCCCCCGCGTTGTCGCGCACCAGCTTGACCGCGTCGGCGACCGCGATGCCGCCGCCGCTCTGGTCCAGCCTGAGCTTGGTGCTCTCGTCCCGCTTGAGGGGGAAGGTGCCCAGGCTGACCCAGGTGCCCGCGCCCGTCGTCTGGTTCCTGGTGACGGCCGGCTCGGTGGTGGTGCCGTGGGTGAGGGTGTACTTGGCCGTCGTGGTGGCGCCGGTGACCTGCGGGTACTTCACGTACGCGGTGTACGTGCCGTCCTTGGGGATGTTCAGCGTCCACGTGTAGCCGTCCGTGCCGGTGCCCGCCGCGTGGGTGCGGTGGTCGTAGCCCTGCTGGCCGGTGACGTTCCCGGTCGTCCAGGTTCCGGTGAAGGACGTGCTCTGGGTGTCGGAGTTGTCCGCGAGGACGACCGACCTGCCCACCGGCACACCGTCGTCGGACTTCGACTTCAGTTTGCCGTCGGGGTAGTACGACCACGACATGGTCCGGTTGGAGGAACCGCCCGCCGATGTCAGTGTGCGGGCCGTCTGCAGGCCGAGTTCGTCGTAGTCGTACGTGGTGGCGATGTCCCACGGGTCGGTGGAGGACCGCAACCAGCCGTTGTCGAAGTACTCGAACGTGGTGTCGTTGCGGACGCTCTCGCCCTCGGACGGCGGCAGCGAGGTCTTCGCCACCCGGCCGATCTTGTCGTAGACGGTCTCGGTGTAGACGTTCGGGTCGTTGTAGCGGGAGTCCGCCGGGTCGTACGGCTGGTACTGCTTGACCGGCCGGTTCAGCTCGTCGTACGCGGTGCGCAGGGTGAAGTCGTCCGCCGACGCGGTCTGGGTGCCGCGCGGCGTGATCACCTTGGTGACGTTGCCGACCTGGTCGTACTCGTACTTCGTCGTACGGACCGTGCTGCCCTCGTAGGGCACCTTCACCTCGGACTGCTTGCCGCGCTCGTCGTAGACGACCGTGGTGACGTTGTTCTCCGGGTCCGTGGTCGACGTGACCAGCGAGTCCTTGTCGTAGCCCCGCTTGGTGGTCTTGCCCGCCGCGTCCGTGACGACGGTGGCCCGGTGGTTCAGGTCGTACGCCGTCTTGCTGGAGAAGTCGGTCGTGTCCGCCGTCGCGTTCTTCTTCGGGTCGACGACCGTGACGACGTTGCCGACGTTGTCGTACTCGTAACTCACCTTGTCGCCCGCCGCGTTGACCACCGAGGTGAGCTGGTAGATCTCGTTGTAGTGGTTGGTGGTGAGGTAGTCGGTGCCGTCCGACGTGGTGAGGGCGCCCTTGGGCTCGGTCGTCGTCCTCAGGTTGCCGACCTTGTCGTACGTGTACGTCGTGCGCCGCTCGTCCGACGTGGTGGTGTCCTTCGGCGCGGTCGCCGAGGTGATCTGGTCCGCGTCGTCGTACACCGCCGTGGAGAGCGCGCCGTTCGGCGAGGTCGCCTTGGTGATGTTGTCGTTGGCGTCGTACTCCGGGGCAGGCGTGGTGATCAGGTCACCGGCCGCCTGGTCCTTGGGTTCCGTGCCCTCCTTGGGACGGCCGTAGGTGTCGTAGACCTGCGTCGTCACCTTGAGCTCGGCATCGGTCACCTTGGTGACCTGGCCGCGGTCGTCGTAGTCGAACAGGGTCGGGAACGACTTGGCGTCCGTGATGCGCTTCGGGTATCCGGTCTCGTGGAACTCGGCGTACGAGGTCGGGTTGCCGTTGGCGTCGGTCGCCCTGGTGAGCTGACCGTGGCCGTCGTACTCGTACTTCGTGGTGTAGTCACCGGCGGTGGCGGTGGCCACGCCCTTGGGGTCGGTGACCGTCTTGAGGTTGCCGTAGGTGTCGTAGCCGAACTGCCAGGCGCGGCCCTCGGGTGAGGTCTTGCGGAAGAGGTCGGCGGCGAAGCCGTCGGCGCGGGTCTGGTACTCGTACGTCGCGGCGTTCGCCGGCCACTTGGAGGTGTCGCTCACGCAGGCGGCCGTCTGGTCAGGGACGCCGCTCTTGTTGTTCTCGGCGTCGCGCTGCCAGAGCGGGTAGCCCGTCTTCCGGTCGTAGCAGTAGGCCGTCTTGGCGCCGTTGTCCTCCTCCAGGTACGTGACGTTGTTGTCCGAGTCCCAACTCATCTTCGTGGTCTGGGACTTGGCGTTGGTGGTCTGCACCGGGCGGCCGTAGTCGTCGGCGACGTACTTGGCCGCGTGGGTCTCGGCGTCGGTGACGGTGGTGTCGGTGAACTTGGTGTTCGCCGTGTTCGCCGCGTACGCGAAGAGCGTGTCACCGCCGACCCGGTCGGTGATCTTCTTGGTCCACCAGTGGTACTTGGGGTCGTCGCCGGTCTGCGGCGCGTAGTACGCCAGCTTCGTGTCGTGGCCGCGCGGGTCGGTGGCCGTGACCAGCTTGACGTTCCTGTTTCCCTGCGTGGCGTCGTACGTGAAGCCGAACACCTTGGGCTGGGACGAGCCCGCGCCGTCGGTGAGCTTGGTCAGCAGACCCTGGTCGGAGTACTCGAAGGCCAGCTTGCGGGTGGAGATGTCCGTGATCGACTTGACGTGGTCGGCGATCTTCGGGCTGCTCGCCTCGGCCTTGGAGTAGTACTCCACGGCCAGCGACCGCCGGCCGGCCGGGTCGGTGATGTAGGAAAGGAACTTGGTCGGCTTGTTGTTGGACTTGCGTTCCTCGTAGGTGTACGTCTGCGAGTTGCCGTTCTTGTCGACCACCGAGGTCAGATAGCCGTCGCAGCCGAACAGGAAGCGGGTGCCGTCCGGGCGCAGCAGCGTCCAGGCGTCCGGGACGGGGTCCTTGTCCGGGGTGCAGTCCAGGCCCGGCTTCATCGTCACCTGGTAGTGGACGCCCGCGGGGGCCTTCCAGGTGCCGTCGGTCTGCTTGGCGAAGGTGTGGGTGGTCCCGTCCCCGTCGGGCAGGCGGATCTCCGTCGCGTTGGCGCTGGGGTTGGGGTGGAAGTCCAGCGGCGCGCCGAGGCGTATGGGACCGGCGAGCTGCGCGGACCAGCCGCCGCCGAGCACGGTGTCGGAGGTGTCCAGGGAGTTGTAGGAGAAGCGGGCGAAGGTGGTCAGGCCGCGGCCGGGGTTGGTGAACGCGTTGTAGGACCACACGGTGTTGCCGGCGGCGAGGTTGTTCATCACCGTCGAGCCGGCACCGGTGTTCTTGCCGGTGTAGGAGTAGAACTTCTCCAGGCCCAGGGTGTTGGAGGTCGGGTCCTCGACCGCCACGTTCTGCTTCAGGCCCGGGATGCCGCCGGTCCCGGCCGACAGCCAGGTGCCCGCGGTCTTGTCGAACAGGTCCCAGGTCAGCACGTGGTCGGTGCGCTTGTTGCCGTTGTCGCTGTTGATCGGCGTCTTGACCTGCGCCTGCAGCGTGACCGTCTCGCCGGGAGCCACGTCCTCGGGCAGCGCGGTCTGCACCTGGTTCCCGCCGGTGGTCCTGTCCGTGCCGTCGGGCAGCGCCCAGGTGTAGGACAGCACCTTGTCGGCCGCCGTCCAGGTCGCGTCGGTGGTGTTGGTGAGGGTGAACTCGACCGTGTAGGCGGAGTTCGGGGTCATCCGGGCCGGCGTCTTGGGCGCGTAGTACGTCGAGTCCGTGGTGGAGTCGAGGTAGGTGACGACCATGCGCGGGCGCAGCCTCTTCTCCGGCGCCTCGGAGGACAGGAACACGGTGCGTTCCTGCTTGACCGATTCGTCCGCCGTCTTCAGCAGCACGGCCTGGTGGGAGCCGGGGGTGCGCACCCAGCTCTGGACCAGGGAGGCGGCGCTCCAGTCGTGGCGGGACGGGTCGTTGCTCAGCGCGGGGACGGTGTCGGCGACCGTGGCTCCGAAGTCGCCGCCGGCGGTGGTCCAGCCGGTGGTGGCGTCCGCCTTCACCCAGGTCGCCGACGCCTCGTCGAAGTCACGGGTCAGCGGCCGCATCTCGTAGACGGCGCCGGTGTTCTCGGTGGTGGTCTGGGTGCCCCACAGCCGCATGGTGGCGTCCAGCACCCGGGCGCTCGTGGGGATGTCCAGGGCGGGGAACTTCAGCAGGGCGCGGGTGGTGCCGTAGGTGGGCGAGTTGTTGCCCACTCCCAGCCACTTCTGCGCGATGCCGTCGGTGAGGGTGTCGTGCGCGGTGGTCGACTCCGTCTGGGACAGGGTGGTGTCCTGCGCGGCCTCGACGATCTTCGTGGTGCGGCCGGCCTTGGGCAGTCGCACCAGCTGGGTGGGCGCGCCGCTGACCTGACCGTCCGCCGTCCTGACGGCGACCATGTAGTAGTACGCCCGCCCGAACTCGTCCGCGCTGTCCGCCGCGGTCGGCGTGGCCGAGGTGTCCGTGTACGACGTCTGCGACTTGGACACCGGCGCCACCAGCGTCGCCGCCGAGGGCGTGAACGTCTGGTAGACCGAGCGGTGCACCTGGTACTCGACGATGTTGTCACCGGCCGCGGTGGACGGGTCCGTGTACGCCGACCACTTCAGCTCGGCGCCCGTGTCGTGGATCGTCGTCGGCGCCTCCAGTTCGACACCGGGACGGCCGTAGGTCAGCACCAGACGGGGGTAGTTGGCGGTCTCGCCCTCGTAGGCGTACTCACTGCCCTCGTAGCGCGGTCCGCCCTTGGGGGCGTTCGGGGACTCGTCGGCGGCCTTGACGACGAATCCGTGGTTGGTGTTGACGCCGTCGATCCAGGACTGGACCGTCTTCGTCACCGGGAAGGAGTGCCAGACGTTCAGCTCGGAGGGCTGCTTGGTGACCACGCCGCCCTTGGTGAACCGCACCGCGTCGGCGATCACCGAAGTGGTGGTGGACGCCGGTCCGTCCCCTAGGACGATCTTGCCGGCCGTACCCGCCTTGAAGGGGTGCGTGCCCAGCGTCTTCCACACCCCGGCCGAACCGGCCTGCTGGTTGACGGTGTACGCCTTGCTGCCGCCGTTGTAGGTGACGGTGTACGGGGCGGCCGTCGCCCGGTCCGAGGCGGGCACGTAGTGCGCCTGGACCTGGTAGTCGCCGTCCTCGGGAAGGTTCGGCTGCCAGGTGTAGGTGTCCCCGGCGACCGTGTCCTTGTTGTACAGGTAGTCCTGGTTCACCGCGTACTGCGTGTACGCCGTGTTCCCGGAGGCGGGCCAGGAGCCCTTCGCGGCCGTGGTGCCCGCGTCCCCGTCGTCCACCAGGACCGACGTCCCCGACAGCTCGCCGGTGATCTGGGAGGCGTTGTTCCAGGTCGCCTGCTCCTCGCTCCAGGCCGCGGTCGCCCGGTGCGCCTCCAGGTCCACCTCGGTGTCGTCGGTGGTGTGCGTCTGGTCGTAGTAGAGCCTCAGGTCGGCCGAGTCCAGTTTTGTGCCCGCGGGGACCCCGCCGAGCGGGAACCTCAGCAGTGCGCGGGAGCTGCCGGTGCCGGTGTTGCCCACCGAGAGACGCCAGTTGGTGTCGTAGTTCGACGCCGGGCCGTCCGAGGAGATCATCACGTCCTGCGCCGTCGCCGGCGTCGGGGCGATCTGGATGGTCGGGTCGATGGTCACCGGGTACTGCCGCTGCGGCGAGGCGAGCCACTTCGCGTCGGGGACGACCGTCAGCTTCCAGCCCTTGCCGTCCCGGGTGAGCCGCTGCCGCACCGCGGTGGAGTAGGCGGTGCCGTACGGCGACTCGGTGTCCTTCCGCGCGTCCTTCATGAACGGGGCCGGGATGACCAGGACGGGGTTCGTGCCCTCGCCGTGGAAGGCGATCGAGCCGTCCTTGCCCGCCTTCGGCGTCAGCCCGTCCGTGTCCAGGGTGAAGACGAACTTCAGTGGTCCGTCGGGGCGTTCGGCCAGGGTGATGTTCTCCTTCACCCGGCCCGCGCCGACCTCGTACGACAGATCCGCGCCGGCCACCGCATCGCGGTAGGTGACCGTGTCACCCTTCGCCACCGGATCCAGTAAGCCCTTCGCACCCTCCAGTCCCAGCGTCACGGTGTGCCCGTCGGCGGACTCGACCCGCATCAGCCGGTCGGCGTCGCCGTCGAACCGACTGCGCAGCGCGTTGCTGGTGTTGGCGTACTCGAAGCCG
Organism: Streptomyces sp.; assembly: GCA_013362785.1. Classification (GTDB taxonomy): domain Bacteria; phylum Actinomycetota; class Actinomycetes; order Streptomycetales; family Streptomycetaceae; genus Streptomyces. The sequence continues at coordinate 7,837 of JABFVM010000137.1, forward strand.
TCCTGCCCGGACTTCTCGACCCGGGTCCTGATGTCCCGCCATGTCTTGCCCGCCCGGTAGGCGGTCGGTACGGCCGACACTTCGGCCTGCACCCGTCCGTCGGACATCCGGAAGAAGCGGGTGTTCGCCGTGCGCCGCCCGGTCAGCTCCGCGATCCGCTTCGCCTTCGCCGCCACCTTTCCCTTCGGCAGTTTCTGCCGCTCGGCCACCCCCGCCTCGTCGTGCGAGGACGGCTGCTCCAGTTCCCGGCCGTCATCATCGGAACCGGACGCTGCATAAGCCACCTGGGGCAGCAGTGAACTTGTCACGGCCGCCACCACGAGGCACGCCAGTGCTTTGCCCAATCTGGGACTCACACCAAACCTTTCTGTCAAAGGTCGTTGAATTCCAGGCGGGGTCTAATGATTCGACTGATGGCGTGTCAAGTACCAAGACAATTCGTCTACTTGGCGGGTCAGCTCCCCTAAAACCGCCATATGGGAGTGGCTTTATGTCCGATTTTTCTGGAGGCTGGAAAACGGGTGACATCATGCGGTATAACCCGGCCCGACATCACTCCGCACCAGCTGAGTGCACGGGTAATTCACTTGTCGAGGGGGGAAATTCATGAGTGACTCCACCACGAAATCCGATGCCAAGTCCGATGCAGGACCGCCGGACCGGGCCGGGGTGATCACGGCCGCAGTGGCGCTCGCCACGTGCGGCGGACTCGTGCTCTACGGGGTGCTCTCCGGGGGCGGCGAGGAGAAGAAGAAGCCCACGGTGCCCACCGCATCGGTCACGTACGAGGTAACCGGCACCGGCACGGCCGACATCACCTACCAAGCGCGTAGCGAGTCCGGGAAGGCCACCGTCGTGCGCGGCGCCGCCCTGCCGTGGCGCAGGACCGTGCCGGTGCCGCTCGGCCGCAGCCCCGTCGTGAGCATCGTGCTCGGCGAGAAGGGCGGCCAGGCCCGCTGCGCCGTAGCCGTCCGGGGCCGGCACCTGCAGAGCGCCACCGCCAGTGGTGACTTCGGCCGCGCCACCTGCACGGGAACGCTGCCCGGCCCGCCGCCGGGTTCGAGCACGGCCGAGGGCGTCGCCGTGGGCTGACTCGTCAGAGGTCGCGCGTACCCGGCGTCGCCGTGGCCAGGCGCGGCATGAGGAGTTCCGCGTTGCCGCGGTTGACGGCGTGCAGACGGCCCGGATCCCAGTGCGGGTACTCGTCCAGGGCGGCGTCGAAGCCGGTGCCCCAGTCCTCAGGGAGCATGGGGAAGTCGCTGCCGTAGAGGATGCGCTCGGGTGCGGCGAAGGCGAGGAGTGAGGGCAGGGTCGCGGGGGCGGCGGAGATGGCGGCGTCGAAGTAGAAGCGCCGGATGTCGGCGACGAAGTCCTCGGGGGTTCGGCGGGGGGCTTTGTGGGTCTCGCCGTCAGGGAGGCGGGCGGCCAGGGCGAAGCGGTGGGCGGCGTACGGCAGGAAGCCGCCGGCGTGCGGGAGGATCATTCGTATCCGGGGGTTCCGGCGGGGGACGACCGCGCATGGTCAAGTGCGGCGCGGGTCGTGCCGGAGGGGAAGTCGCGGAGCGGCGTACGACAGCAATCCGGTGGCGATGGACCGCCGGTCCATCATGGCGATCGCGCTCCGCTCGTCCCAGGCGGGGGCGGGCCATCGGACGGCCGCGGCACGGCCGGTGACGGCGCGGGCAAGGTCGGGCGGGATCACATGCTGGTGGACGTCGATGCGTCCCTGGCCGGTGTGTGCGGCACATATGGATGCCGCACCCATAGATGCGGCATCCATATGTGCGGCATCCGTATGTGCGGCATCCGTAGGTACAGCACCTGTCCGTACGGGACTTGCAAGGCATGGGCTTGCAAGGCCGGGGTTCACACGCCCGGGGTCTGCCCGCCGATCGGGATTCGCACGTTCCATCGGGCTCCTCCCGCCCATCCGGTTTCCGACACAAGATCACGAAACTCGGCGCGCCAAAGGATGATTTGGGGCATTCCTAATTAATCTTCCCTGATTGTACGGGGTCGATTCGATTCCTCCCGTGCCGCATCCCCATCACTCCACACTCCACCGGAGATGACATGCACAAGCTTCGCAAGGCCGCCGTCCTGGTCGCCGCCCTCACCAGCGTCGGAGCCCTGGCCGCAGGCACCGCCCACGCCGACGGCCGGGGCGACGGCCGCCGGGGCAACGACGTCAAGGTGCAGCAGAGCACCTCGTGCAAGTCCCACGACCTGAACCTCGACATCCTGGGCATCGTCGGCGTGCTCAACGGCGTTCTGGGCAACGGCCTCAACGGCGAGGGCCAGTCCGGAAGCCAGGCCAACCACCTCGGGTCGACGATGGGCTGCAACAACACCGCCTTCTAGGCGGGCCCTTCCGTCATCGGGCGGAGATCGCAGGCGGTCGGCCGGACGGCTGGCCGCCTGTCGGCTTGTCGGATTGTCAGCCGAGGGTGAGCAGTTCCTCGTAGAACCCGCCGAACTCCCGCCCCCGGTCCACCAGATGGATCTCCAGGATCCAGTGACAGCGACGCCCGGCCTTGTCTGTGCGGCGCAGCGGAGTGTCGTTGCCGGGCGCGATGTACGACTCCACGTCGGCGCCGTCGATCCACTCGTGCGGGAACTCCCCGACCAGGTGCCCGGCGTGCCAGCCGCCCAACTCCCACCCGGCCTCGGCGGCCAGCCGCTCGACCTCGGCGTAGAGCCGCTTCCCGGTGATGTCGGGGTCGCTCTCGAAGTACCGCTTCCCGGCGGCGAAGACCTTCGGCAGATCGTCCCGCAGCCGCCGCTTGACCGGGTCGTCGCCCAGTACGAAGGTCCGCCCGAAGTCGGCCTCGTACTCCTCGAAGATCGGCCCGAAGTCGGCGAACACGATGTCGTCCGCGCCGATCACCCGGTCCGGCGGGTTCTCCCGGTACGGCATCAACGTGTTCGGCCCCGAGCGCACGATCCGCTTGTGCCAGTGCCGGGTGGTCCCGAACAGTTCGTTCGCCAGATCCCGCACACGGTCACTGACCGCCCGCTCCCCCTGCCCCGGCGCCACGAGCCCGCGAACCCCGATCTCCGCGAAGAGCCGCTCCGCCTTCGCCTGAGCATCCAACAGCCGTGCCGCGCGCGTGGGTTCGTCGTCCGCCATGGGCCGACGGTAGGTCGCGAGATCGCCACGCGGCAACCGGATTTGGACGTCGGACGTCGCCCTGGGCGTGGCGTGAGCAAGGGGCCTCTCACGCGAACTCTCGCACGTACGCACGTACGCACAGACAAGTCATCGCCCGCGACCTGTGGCGCTACGGCGGCCAGATTCGCGCGACGCGGCCGGTCAGCCGTCCTTGCCCCCTGCCGCGTTGCCCACCGCCCCGTGGCCCACCGCCCCGTCGAGCAGCGGCCCGAGCTCCCGGGCAACCGTCGTCAGGGCGCGAACGTCCTGTTCCGCTCGGGCCATCAGGATCGCCCCCTCCAGGGTGCTGATCATGAGCGTGGCCAGCGCACCGGCCCGTTCCTCGGGTACGCCCATGTCGGCCAGGGCGCTCGCCACCGGGCCGGTCCAGGTGGCGAAGGCGGCTGCCGCGGCCTCCCGTGTGGACGTGATGGACTCCGCCCAGTCCACCGTGGCGGCGGCCACGGGGCAGCCGCCCGCGAACCCGGTCGCCTCGTACTCGTCGGTCCACTGCCGCACCATCTCGGCGAACAGCCCGCTGGGCGTCGGCTCCGGCAACGCGGCGAGGAAGCGGGCGACCCGGTTCCCTGCGTACCGCCCCGCCCAGCCCACCGCCTCGTTGACCAGCTGTTCCTTGCCGCCGGGGAAGTAGTACTGGAGCGAACCGCGCGGCGCGCCGGCATGGGCGGCGACCTCGCGCATCCCGGTGGCGGCGACCCCGTCGCGCCGGATGAGCTGGGCCGCACTGAAGACCATCCGCTCGCGCGGCCCCCGTTCGGACATCGTCGGTCTCTCCATTCGTCGAACTCTCCGCCACCCATCCTATGACCGCCGTCATAGAGTGCGGCTACTATGACCGTCGTCATAGTCAGTCGCCGGCCGAGAGTGAGGGCGCATCGTGTACGTCGGTTTCGCCGATTTCGTCGGTTTCGTCGGCCTCGGGGTCATGGGGCAGCCCATGGCGCTGAGCCTCGCCCGGGCCGGGACACCCCTCGTCGTGTGGAACCGCACACCCGAGCGGTGCGAGCCTCTGCGCGCCGCCGGAGCCGAGGTCGCGGCGAGCCCCGCCGAGGTCTTCGACCGGGCCGGCACCGTGATCCTTATGCTGGCCGACGAGGCCGCCATCGACACGGTGCTGGGGCGTGGCACCCCGGACTTCGCCGCGCGCGTCGCCGGCCACACCGTCGTCCACATGGGCACCACCTCGGCCGAGTACTCGGGCGGCCTTGAGGGCGACATCCGGGCGGCGGGCGGGACGTACGTCGAGGCCCCCGTCTCCGGCTCCCGCGTGCCGGCCGAGCAGGGCGAACTGGTGGGGATGCTGGCGGGTGACGACGACGCGGTGGCTGCCGTACGGCCCCTGCTCGCGCCCATGTGCCGGGAGATGTTCGGCTGCGGTCCGGTCCCGGGCGCGCTGCTGATGAAGTTCTCCGTGAATCTCTTCCTGATCACTCTTGTCACCGGGCTCGCCGAGGCGTTCCACTTCGCCGACCGGCACGGCCTCGACCAGCGTCTGCTCCGCGACGTCCTGGACGCGGGCCCGATGGCCAGCGCCGTCTCCCGGATCAAGGGACCCAAGCTGCTGGAGCGCGACTTCACCGTCCAGGCGGCCGTCACCAACGTCCTGGAGAACAACCGCCTGATCGCCGAGGCCGCCCGCAAGGCCGACCTGGCCTCCCCACTGCTCGACGTCTGCCACAGCCTGTTCCAGGAGACGGTGGCGCAGGGGTACGGCGGTGAGGACATGGTGGCCGTACTGCGGGCGCTGGAGGCGCGCACCGACGGCGGCTCCGTGCCCAAGCCCGTGCCCACAAAGGTGCCGACACCGATGTCCGTCCCCGTACGAACCGAGGAGCGAGCATGAGCTGGACGATCGAGCGGCGCGGCCGTGTCGCCGTCGTGACGATGACGACCAATCCGGTCAACGCGCAGAACCGGGCCTTCTTCGCCGACCTGCACGACGCCTTCGACCGGCTCGAACGCGACCACCCCGACTCCCCCGTCGTCCTGACCGGCACCGGCGCCCGCTTCTCCGCCGGGCTCGACCTCGGCGAGCACTTCCCGCTCTTCGCGGGCGACACGGCGGCGGTCGCGTCCTGGTTCCAGGACTACCGGGCCACGAACATGCGGCTGTTCACCTACCCGCGTCCGACCGTCGCCGCGGTCAACGGGCACGCCTTCGCCGGCGGGCTGATCACCGCCGCCGTGTGCGACTACCGAGTCGCTGTCTCCGACGGTGCCCGCTTCGGGCTCAACGAGGTGCCCATCGGCATCCCCATGCCCGCCGTGTACGTCCGGATGCTCGCCCACGCCTGGGGCGAGCCGGTCGCCTCCCGGGCCTGCCTGCTCGGGGAGACCTTCACCCCGGAACAGGCCCACGCCCTGGGCATGGTGCATGAACTGGCGGCGGCCGAGGACCTGCTGGACCGGGCCGTCGCCGTCGCCGAGCGGACGCCGGAGGACTGCGTCGAGCAGTACGCCTTCACCAAGCGCGCCTGCCAGGCGGTCGCCCTGCGCGACATCGTCGAACTCGCCGACCCGCTGGACACGGAGCTGGCCGGGGGCATGACGAGCGACGGGGCCCGGCACGCACACCGGCGCTACTGGCAGCAGCTCAAGGGGCGCCCGGCCGAGTGGTGAGCCGGACAACCACCCGTACGGCCCCACCCATGTGGCACCCACCCGCACGGCCCCACCGATGCGGCACCCACCCGCACGGCCCCACCCATGTGGTGGCACCCACCTATGTGGCAACCGTCCATATGGCACCCACACATATAGGTCACGGCATACGAGCGACAGATGACACGGCGCCCCTCCCGGCCGGAAGGGGCGTGGCCCGCGTCGTGCGGTGGGTGGGCCGTCGTCACGCCTTCGACAGCGTGATGTTCCCCTTCAGCGCCGCGTGGAAGCGGGGCAGCGGCAGGATGCCGACGGGGTGGAGCTCCACGATGGTGGCCTCGACGTCCGACTTGCCGTGCTTGAGCGTGGTCAGTGCGGACTTGCTCGTGTTCTCCCAGCGGTGCAGCTTGCCGTCGCACACGGCAGAGGTGCCGCCGATGGCGTATCGGACGGTCTCGGTCCGCTGGCTGATCGAGGAGCTCACGAACACCGGGCCCACACTGTCGACGCAGCGATAGGTGCCGGACAGGGTGACGGTGCCGTCCGCGGCCATGAGGCCCTTGTTGTCGATGGTCACGATCTCCTCGGGGCCCGCGGCCGCACCGGAGTGGGCGGGGGCCGAGGGTGCGGCGACCAGTAGGAGCAGCGCGGCGCAGGCGGCGGTGGCGAGAGCGGGGCGCAGGGGCATGGGATGACCTCCCGGATGGGCGGAGTGGGGCCTTCCACTGGTACCCGCCGGGTGCGCCCACGGACGTGACCTTCACCCACTCGGTGGCGAGTCCGCCCCGACCGTCGTGGATCGGTCAGAGTGTTGTCCGCGTGTTGTCACGGTTCATGACCGGCCGTTCCGATGAGTTCGGGGCGGGAGCATGGTCTACCCATATGGACGAACCACACGGCTCGTCCGCCCGATGTGGAGGTGCGCCATGTGTTCCCACCAGCCTTCGTGCCCTTCCTCCGACAGCCACAGCGCACATGTGGTGTCGGCACACCCCGAGCAGGGCTGGAGCCTGCTCTGCGACGGGGCGATCGTCTTCGACGACAGCGGTGAACTGCTGCCCGACGGCCGTGTCGTCGCGCCGCACCGGGTGCCGGCCGACCGCCTCGCGATGGCGGCGTGAGCGACCCCCGCATGAGCGAGGCCTCCGCGTGAGCGGGAGCTACGGCAGTACGGCGAACCCGTCGAGCTCCACCATCGCCTCTTCGTCCCACAGCCGTACGACCCCGACGACCGCCATCGCCGGATAGTCCCGTCCCGCCAACCGCCGCCAGACGCGGCCGAGTTCGGCGGCCTGCGTGCGATACGCGGCGACATCGGTGGCGTAGACCGTCACCCGGGCGAGGTCGGCGGGGGTGCCGCCGGCCGCGGTGAGCGCCGCCAGCAGATTGGTCAGGGCCCGCTCGAACTGCTCGGGCAGGGTGGCCCCGGTGACTTTGCCGTCCGCGTCGAGGGCGGTCTGGCCGGCCAGGAAGACGACCCGTGAGCCGGTGGCGACGACCGCGTGGGAGAAGCCGGTGGGCGGGGACAGGTCGGGCGGGTTGACGCGCTCGCTGCTCACTGGCCGGCCTCCATGGTCGCGTACAACTCCCTTGCGATGATGCCGCGTTGGACCTCGCTGGCGCCCTCGTAGATGCGCGGGGCGCGCACCTCCCGGTAGAGGTGTTCGAGCAGATGGCCGCGGCGCAAGGCCCGGGCGCCGTGCAGTTGGACCGCCTTGTCGACGACGTACTGCGCGGTCTCCGTCGCGAGCAGTTTCGCCATCGCCGCCCGCCGCGGCACGTCCGGGGCCTTCTCGTCGTACGCCGTCGCCGCCGCGTACACCATGAGGCGGGCCGCCTCCGTGCGCAGGGCCATCTCGGCGACCTGGTGGGCGACCGTCTGAAGGTCCTTCAACTTGCCGCCGAACGCGTCTCGTTCGGCCGTGTGGGCGAGGGTCGCGTCCAGGGCGGCCTGTGCCATGCCGACGGCGAAGGCGCCGACGCTGGGCCGGAACAGGTTGAGGGTGCCCATGGCGACCCGGAAGCCGTGGTCGGGCTCGCCGAGCAGGTCGTCGGCGGTGACGGGGACGGCGTCGAGGGCGAGGGCGCCGATGGGGTGCGGGGACAGCATGTCGAGGCCCGTTCCGGTGAGGCCGGGCCGGTCGGCGGGGACCAGGAAGGCGGTCACTCCACGGGATCCGGCGCCCGGGGTGGTGCGGGCGAAGACGGTGTAGAAGTCGGCCTCGGGGGCGTTCGAGATCCAGCACTTCTCGCCGGTGAGCCGCCAGCGGGCGGGCCCGTCGGACTCGGCGACGGGCGGCTCGGTCGCCCCCTCAGCGCCCCCGGCGGTTTCCCCGTCGGTGCCCCCCTCGATACCCCCGTCGGCGCTCCGTTCCGCCCGCAGCTCCAGCGCCGCCGCGTCCGACCCGGCCCCCGGCTCGCTCAGCGCGAAGGCCGCCACCGCGCTGCCCTCGGCCACCCGGGGCAGCCAGCGCTCCCGCTGGGCCGGGGTGCCGTACGCGTGCACGGGGTGGGCGCCCAGGCCTTGCAGGGCGAGCGCGGTCTCCGCCTCCGTGCAGGCGTACGCGAGGGACTCCCGCATCAGGCACAGGTCGACCGCGCCGGAGGTGAACAGCCGCTCCAGCAGGCCCAGTTGACCCAGCTCGGCGACCAGCGCGCGGTTGACGTGCCCGGGTTCCCCCTTCTCCGCGAGCGGGCGCAGACGTTCGGCGGCCAGGGCGCGCAGTTCCGCACACCAGGCGGTTTGCGTCGGATCGAGTGAGAATGCGGGCATTGCCGACCTCCCTGCGGAGCCGTCCACGACGGACGCTCGCGACGACCTGCTCGACGGACCGCTTCACCGGACCGCTTCACCGGACCGCTTCACCGGACCGCTTCGACGATATCGCGCACCATTGACTGTCGTCACCAACACGATACGCTCCCTGTGCGAGCCCACCACGATGCCCACCAGCACTGCGTGCACAAGCACGACGCCCACAAGGCAGCCCACACGGCAAGGGGGCGAACCGCCATGGCCGGTCTGCACCGCTCCGCCCACGTCGACAGCTTCGCCCGCGAGCATCTGCCACCGCCCGACCAGTGGCCCGAGCTCCGCTTCGACCTGCCGGGGCTGCGTTACCCCGAACGGCTCAACGCCGCCGCCGAACTGCTCGACGGCCCCGACGACGAGCGGCCCGTGTTCCACACCCCGTCCGGCCCCACATGGACGTACGGCACATTGCGCGCCCACGTCGACCGGCTGGCACATGTGCTCACCGGCCACCTCGGCGTCGTCCCGGGCAACCGTGTGCTGCTGCGCGGCCCGACCACACCGTGGCTGGCAGCCTGCTGGCTGGCGGTGCTGAAGGCGGGCGCGGTCGCCGTCACGGTGCTGGCCCAGCAGCGGCCGCACGAGCTCGCGACCATGTGCGAGATAGCCGAGGTGCGGCACGCACTGTGCGACATCCGGGCCGTCGACGACCTCGCCAAGGCCGAGATACCCGGCCTGCGGATCGCGACGTACGGCGGTGACGCCCCCGACGACCTGCTGCGCCGCCCGGCACCCGACG
>JABFVM010000404.1 GCA_013362785.1 Streptomyces sp.
CCCATCTGCTTCATGGACTGCATGGACAGCGTCCCGAAGATCGCGAACACGGCGACCATGATGACCGCGGCGCTGGTGACGACACCGGCCGTGGTGACCACGCCGTGCTGGATCGCGTCCTTCGTCGTACGGCCCCGCAGTCGCGCCTCACGGATCCGCGAGACCACGAACACGTGGTAGTCCATCGACAGGCCGAACAGGATCACGAAGAGGAACAGCGGCAGCCAGGTGATGATGGCGCCGACGCCCTCCGCGCCCACCAGGGACGCGCCCCAGCCGTGCTGGAAGACCGCGACGAGGATGCCGTACGCCGCACCCACCGACAGCAGGTTCAGCACGATCGACGTGACGGCGATCGTCAGTGAGCGGAACGACAGCAGCATCAGTGCGAAGGCGAAGACCACGACGAACGCGAAGACCGGGACGACCGCTCCGGCCAGCTGGTCGTTGAAGTCCTTCGAACCGGCGACCTGCCCGGTGATCGGCGCCTCGACGCCGTCCACCTTGCCGAGCGTGGCCGGCCGCACCTCGTCCCGCAGCTTCTCCAGGCTCGCGCCCGCCTTGTCGAGGTCGGAGCCGCCGACCAGCGGGACGTAGACGAAGGCGACGTTCTGGTCGTCGTGCAGCTTGATGTCGACCGGGCCGCGCGAGGCACCCGAACTGATCGCCCGCTCACGGAAGTCGGCGAGCGCGGACTTCACCTCGGGAGCGTTGATGTCGTTCGCCCTGACGACCACCTCGGCCGGCTCGGAGCCGCCGGGGAAGGCCTCGTTGAGCCGGTTGTACGTCTGCACGATGGGCAGCGAGTCGCCGAACTCCTTGTCCAGGGTGAGCTGCTGGGTCTTCATGCCGAGCGCGGGGGCCGCGATGGCGAGCAGCGCGCCGGCCGCGACGACGACCGAGATGACCGGCCGGGCGAGCACGCCCTTCAGTACGGCGGTCCAGAACCGGCTCTCGCGGTTCGCGCCGCCCCGGTTGCGACGGAGTCGGCTCTCCGGGTGCAGGAAGGGGATCTTGCCCTTCTCGACCCGCTCGCCCAGCAGCGACAGCAGCGCGGGCAGCACGGTCACCGACCCGACCATGGCGACCGCCACGACCATCAGCGACGCCAGGCCCATCGCCTCGAACTCGGCGAGACCGGTGAACAGCATGCCCGCCATCGCCACGCACACCGTGACACCGGAGACGATGATCGCGCGGCCACTGGTGGCGGCGGCGACCTTCAGGGCGGTCTGCGGGTCCCGGCCGGCCTGGCGCTCCTCGCGCTCACGGCGCAGATAGAACAGGCAGTAGTCGACGCCGACGGCCAGACCGACCAGCAGCATCACGGAGTTCGCGGTGTCGCTCATCGGCATGACGTGGCTGACGATGCCCATCAGGCCCATCGTCGCCATGATCGCGGTGACCGCGAGCAGCACCGGCAGCAGGGCCGCCACCAGCGCGCCGAAGGCGATGAGCAGAATGCCGAGGGCCACCGGCACCGCGGAGTACTCGGCCTTCTGGAAGTCGTCCCCGAACGCGTCGTCGAACGTCTTCATCATGCTCGCGCCGCCGATCTCCTCGATCCGCAGCGACTCATGGCTCTTCTGGACGTCCTCGACGGCCTTCAGCACCGGCTCCACGCGCTCACCCGCGGTGTCGGAATCACCGCGCATGTCGAACTGAACCAGCGCGCTGCGGCCGTCCTTGGAGATCGTCTGTGTGTCGTACGGCGAGGTCACGTCCGTGGCCTTGCCGGTGCCCTCGACGGCGTCGACGACCGCGGTGACGGCGGACCGGAACTCGCTGTCGGTGGCCTTGAGCGACCCGTCCTTCGCCTGGATCAGGACGGTCTCACTGGCCGGCTCCTCGATCCCGGCGTCCTCGATGATCTTGGCGGCGGTGTGTGTCTCGCCCTTCAGCTGATCGCTGTCCTTGACATCGACCCGGCCCGCCGCCGAGCCGAGTCCCATCGCCAGGACGACGAACAGCACCCAGATGCCGACGGCAGCCCATCGATGCCGGGCGCTCCAGCCGCCGGCGCGAGCGGCGAGCCCCCGCACTCGCATGTCTCCGTTCCCCATGACGGGCTTGCCCCCTTGATTGCGGTGGCGGCCCCCTGCCTCCACCTTTCGTTTCGAAGGTATGAGCCGGATAAAGGCATCTCGTCGTGCTGCCCGGTGAAGTGCGACGGCCGGAACTCATCCGCTCGGACCCCGGGCCCTCCCCACTGGGTAGGACTGCGGTCCCTTACATCTATCCGGCCGGATCGGGGGCGCGGATCAGGGGGAAGAGCTTGTGCGGCGTGCTGACCGCTCAGTAACTTACGGCCCTGGGCAGCCGTCGTGCCCACCCCCACGGGGCACGACGGCCGCCCTTAAGGTGGCCGGATGACGACGACGTATGCGGCGCTGCTGCGCGGGATCAACGTGGGCGGCAGCAGAAAAGTCCCGATGGCCGACCTGCGGACCCTGCTCACCGGCCTCGGCCTCGACGGCGTACGCACCTACCTCCAGAGCGGTCAGGCGGTCTTCACCGCCGGCCACGGCGACGAGGAGTCCCTGGCCGCCGAGGTCGCGTCGGCGATCGAGAAGCACTTCGGCTTCACCGTGGACGTGATCGTGCGCGACCACGCCTACCTCAGGGCGATCGCCGACAACTGCCCCTTCCCCGCAGCCGAGTTGGAGCCCAAGCAGCTCCATGTCACCTACTTCTCCGCCCCCGTCGACGCCGACCGCTTCGCCGAGATCGACCGGGCCGCCCATCTCCCGGAGGAGTTCCGGCTCGGCGACCGCGCGCTGTACCTGTACGCCCCGAACGGCCTCGGCCGCTCCAAGCTCGCCGAAATCCTGTCGCGCCCCCGCCTCAACAAGGGTTTGATCGCAACCAGCCGTAACTGGAACACCGTGGTGAAACTCGTGGAGATGACTGGTGACTGACGTCGGTAACACCGCTGTGGAGGCCGCCATCGAGGGCGAACTGCGCCTCATGGACCCGCAGGTGCGCGGCTCCGCCGGACTGCTCGGGTCCCTGCTGCATCCCGACTTCCACGAGTTCGGCGTGTCCGGGCGGCACTGGTCGCGGAAGTCGATCATCGAGTCGCTGGTCGCGGGCACCGATCCGGGGCGGCCCCGGCCCGTCGCGGTCTCACGGATGGCGGGCGTCCAGCTCGCCTCCGACGTCGTCCACCTCACCTTCGACACGGAACACGACGGCCGGCACGCGCACCGCAGTTCGCTGTGGCGGCGGACGGACGACGGGTGGCAGATGTACTTCCACCAGGGGACGCCGTTCCACACCGAGGGGGAGTGACCGTGCGCTACATCGTCATCGGGGCCGGAGCGGTCGGCGGAGTCATCGGCGGGCGGCTCGCGGGATCGGGGCACGAGGTCGTGCTGGTCGCGCGGGGTGCGCACTTCGAGACCCTACGGGAGCACGGCCTGCGGCTCAGGGTTCCGGAGGGCGAGCTGGTCCACCGGCTGCCGGTCGCCGACGGGCCGGGCGCGCTCGGGGAGCTGCGGCCCGACGACGTCCTCGTCCTCGCCGTCAAGACACAGGACAGCGTGGCCGCCCTGCGGACCTGGGCCGCCGTACCGGTCGCGGGCGGCGGCACGGCGGCCGAGCGCCTGCCGCTGTTCTGCGCACAGAACGGCGTCGAGAGCCAGCGCCTCGCCCTGCGGCTCTTCCGACGGGTGTACGGCGTCTGCGTCTGGCTGCCGTCGAGCTACGTCGAACCCGGCGTCGTCTCCGCGGCGGGCAGCCCCCTCACCGGCATCCTGCACCTCGGGCCTGCCGGGCACCCCCACGGCACCGACGAGACCGCCCGCCTCGTCGCCGCCGACCTGGAGAAGTCGTACTTCGAGGCACCGGTCGTGGCGGACGTGGCGCGCTGGCAGTACGCCAAACTGCTGGGCAACCTCGGCAACGCACTGGAGGCGGTGACCGGCCCGATTGCCGACGAGGAGGCGACGGCGCTGCTGCGGCGCGTGCGGGCCGAGGGCGCGGCCGTGCTCGACGCCGCCGGGATCGCTTACGCGAGCGCCGAGGAACAGCAGGCCGTGCGGGGCGACAAGGTCACCCTCGTCCCGCTCGCCGGCACCCCGCGCGGCGGCGGCTCCTCCTGGCAGTCCCTCACCCGCGGCACCGGCACCATCGAGGCCGACTACCTCAACGGCGAGATCGCCCT
>JABFVM010000266.1 GCA_013362785.1 Streptomyces sp.
CGGCGCGTTGCTGACCAGCTTGCCGAGGCCGAGCGGGCCCACGTCGTAGAGGTAGGCGACGAGGGTGCCGCTCTCCTTGGTCGGGGTCAGCGTGGTGTGCAACTCGGCCGTGCCGCGCACGTGTTGGGCCGTGGCGTACTTCTCCGACTGCCATACGCCCGCCCAGTACCGGGGGAGCAGCGGGATCGAGGCCACCGGCGGCAGCTGGGCCACCTGGTCGAGGATGCTGGACAGGAAGACGATCCCGCCGTCCGCCCCCGAGTTGACGTTGGTGTGGATGGTGGTCGAGCCCGCGAGGGCGATCTTCCTGTTCGTGGCGCCGACCGACTTCCAGTCCGGGTAGCCCTCGTAGCCGCCCGAGGAGCGGGACTTGAGCCGGACCGGCGGTTCCTGGTCGATGCCGTTGGCCTCGCCCTTGAGGTAGTGGTCGAACCAGCGCTCGGTGTCCGTCCAGACGTCGTTGGGCAGGCCGAACAGCCCGGTCAGCTCCGCGGTGGCATGGTCGCCGGGCCGGAACTCCAGCCGCTTGGGGACGGTCAGCTTCTCGTAGAAGTCCGCGTACTGGTTGGGCGGGAAGACGGTGTCGCCCCAGGCGTTGGCCATCATGACCGCGGCGCCGTTCTTGTTGAGTTGGTCCACGTATGTTGCGACCGAACGTTTCTTCCCCCAGTTGATCATGTCCTGTTCCTTGGACAGGTTGGAGGCGTAGAAGTCGTCGAAGGTCTGCCGGAGTTCGGCGCTCTGCCGGCCGGTGACGAGGCCCGCGCCGTCGAGCAGCGCGGCCGCCTGGACGTGCTGGGTGCGGCCGGAGTAGATCGAGTCGATCAGGTCGGCCCAGCCGCTGAGGGAGGCGACCGCCTTGACCCGTTTGTCGTGCGCGGCGGTCAGCAGGCTGATGCCGGCGCCGTACGAGACGCCCGCCATGCCGATGTGCTGTGCGTCGGCGGGGGTGTTGGCGAGCGCCCAGTCGATGACCTTGGACGCGTCGGCTATGTCGGGCGGGCCGGCCACTTCTATCTCGCCGCCCGACTGCCAGAAGCCGCGCACGTTGTAACTGACCACGACGTAGCCCGAGTCCGCGAGCTTCTGGGCCTGCGCGAAGTACTCGACCTGGGGCAGGCCCCAGCTCGTGGGCAGCACCAGGAGCGGGTAGCGGCGGGTGCCGTCGGCGCCGGCCGGAGTGATGACGTTCGCCTTGAGGGTGGTGCCGCCGTCGCCGCTGATGTCCACGAAACGGACGTCGTTCGAGGCGGCTTGGGCGACGGGGACGGCTCCGAGGACGCTTCCGGCGATCAGGGTCGCGGAGACGGCGCCCACGGCGGTCGTACGCAGGGCCTTGCGAGGGTGTCCCACGGGTCACTCCCTACTCGTGTCAGTGCAAAGTGACCCGACGGTAACCGTGGCCCCTTACCGCAAGTAACCCGTCGGTAAGTTACGTGCCAGTAACGATTACCGGAATGTGATGAACCTCAGGAGGCACGGTGGCTGTTGCGGGGAGCAGCGGGTGTCGGCGCCGGTGCCTGCGCCGCCCGTGTCACGTCCGCGACCAGCTCCACCACGTCCGGCCCGTACGCCTGTGAGTTGACCACCTTCAGCAGCAGCGCGAACGTGCTGTTGCCGTGCTTGCGGGACAGCCGCTCATGGTGGCGGGCGAGATAGCGGGTGGCGGCCTGGTTGGTTATGGCGGTCTGGCCGCAGAACAGGAAGACCGGCCGGGTGCTCTGGCTGTCGCCGACGGTGAGCCGGGCGAGCAGCGCGTACTCCTCCCTGCCGACCTCCACCCGGTAGCGCTCGGAGCCGATCTGGAAGGCGCCCCGGTCCGGGCCGGGTTCGGCGTCGACGTTCACCCGCACACCGGGCAGCAGGGAGGCGAGGTGCGCCGTCATACGGCGGTTCGACGCCGGGCCGCCGACACAGAACTCGGTGCGCTCGCCGAAGCCCTGGCGGGCCGCGTCGTGCGCGATGATCTGGGCGTGGGCGTTGCAGTCCTTGATCAGGGCGGCCAGTTCGAGCAGCGCGAACACGTCGTAACGCATCACCGTCAGCTCGGGTCCGCCGGCCCCGCGGTTCACCACCAGCAGGGACTCGGCGTTGTCGGGCAGTCCGAAGAACGCCTGCTTGCGGCGCAGCCGGCGCTTCCACAGGTATGTGCGGGCCAGCCAGCCGAGCGCGGCACTGATGCCGGCCGCGACCACGCCCAGGACGATGTTGCGTACGTCGTCATTCATGGGCGCGCATGGTAGCGGGCCGACGCAAACCGTTGTTCGAGACAGGTGTCCGTGCGCACCTGACGGGGGCATGCCGATCGAATAGGCTGCGCGAACGGTCCCTGACTGGAGGTGCGGATGCGTCGCCCTGTCGCGCGGAAACTGTCGGTCCTGGCGGTAACGGCCGCCGTGGTGTCGGTGGGAGCGGCGGCGCCGCCCACCGCACCGAGCAGCCCCGCCGAGAAGGTCCCCGTGGCCGTCGGCTACGGCGGAGCCGTCGCCAGCGTCGACCCCGACGCCACGGCCGCGGGCATCGAGGTGCTGCGCAAGGGCGGCAACGCCGTCGACGCCGCCGTGGCCACGGCCGCCGCGCTCGGCGTCACCGAGCCCTACTCGGCCGGCATCGGCGGGGGCGGCTACTTCGTCTACTACGACGCCAAGTCCCGTACGGTGCGCACCATCGACGGACGGGAGACCGCGCCGCTGAGCGCCGACTCCGACCTGTTCGTGGAGAACGGCACGGCGATCCCGTTCGCCGAGGCCGTCAGCAGCGGTCTGAGCGTCGGGACCCCGGGCACGCCCGCCACCTGGCAGAAGGCGCTGGACACGTGGGGGAGCCGGCCGCTCGGCACCCTGCTGGAGCCCGCCGAGCGGCTCGCCCGGGACGGCTTCACCGTGGACGACACCTTCCGCTCCCAGACCGCCGCCAACGAGACCCGGTTCCGATACTTCCCGGACACCGCCAAGCTGTTCCTGCCGGGCGGAGCGCTCCCCGTCGTCGGCTCCACCTTCAAGAACCCCGAACTCGCCCGCACCTACGCGGAGCTGGCGAGGAAGGGCGTGGGCGCGCTGTACCGGGGCGACCTCGCCGAGGACATCGTCGACACGGTCAACCACCCGCCCGTGGACCCCGGTTCAGGATGGAAGGCCCGCCCCGGCGACCTGTCCGCCAAGGACCTGGCGACCTACCGCACCAAGGCGCAGGCGCCCACGAAGGCCTCGTACCGCGGACTCGACGTCTATGCCATGGCGCCCTCCTCCTCCGGCGGCACCACCGTCGGCGAGGCCCTCAACATCCTGGAGCACACGGACCTGTCGAAGGCGAGCGACGTCCAGTACCTGCATCGCTACATCGAGGCCAGCCGGATCGCGTTCGCCGACCGCGGGCGCTGGGTCGGCGACCCCGCCTTCGAGGACGTACCGACGAAGGAACTGCTCTCGCAGAAGTACGCCGACTCGCGCGAGTGCCTGATCAAGGACGACGCGGTGCTGACCAGCCCGGTCGCGCCGGGCGACCCGCGCAATCCGGCGGACTGCGACGCCAGCGGTACGGCGGCCCCGACGACGTACGAGGGCGACAGCACCACCCATCTCACGGTGGCCGACAAGTGGGGCAACGTCGTCTCGTACACGCTCACCATCGAGCAGACCGGCGGCAGCGGCATCACCGTCCCGGGCCGTGGCTTCCTCCTCAACAACGAGCTGACGGACTTCTCCTTCACCCCGGCCAGCCCGGCCGTCCATGACCCGAACCTGCCAGGGCCGGGCAAGCGGCCGCGCTCGTCGATGTCGCCGACGATCGTGCTCGACCGGCACGGCAAGCCCGTCGTGGCGCTCGGTTCGCCGGGCGGCGCCACCATCATCACGACCGTGCTGCAGACGCTGACCGGGTTCCTCGACCGCGGCCTGCCGTTGGTCGACGCGATCGCCGCGCCGCGCGCCAGCCAACGCAACCAGACCACCACCGAGCTCGAACCCGGCCTGTGGAACAGCCCGTTGAAGGCACAGCTGGAAGCGATCGGGCACGGCTTCCGGCAGAACCCCGAGATCGGCGCGGCCACCGGCGTGCAGCGCCTGCCGAACGGCAAGTGGCTGGCCGCCGCCGAGAAGGTACGACGGGGCGGCGGCTCGGCGATGGTGGTGCGGCCGGCGTCGTAGCGCCCCACCACCCGGGG
>JABFVM010000385.1 GCA_013362785.1 Streptomyces sp.
GCGGTGAACAGATTGCCGCCGTCCTGGGGGAGCACGAGCTGGTCTCCGGGCTGTCGCTGGAAACGCACGCGCTCCACTCCCCCGGTGGGCTTCACGACATCGCGGGCGGTCAGGGTGCCGGAGTAGGCGGGGTAGATGAAGCGGATCGCCGCAGCCTGGCGGCGGGTGGGCGTCAGGTCGGGGGTACGTCCGCAGGCGATGTCGGCGGCGGCGCGGGCGAGATCGACGCCGGTGGCCAGGTGGACGAGGTGACCGATCATGTCGCCGGCGATGCGCGCGTTGACCTCGATCAGGCGGGGGCGGCCGTCGACGATGCGGATCTCGACGTGGCTGACGCCGTCGGTGATGCCGACGGCGTCGAGGGCCGCGACGGCGACCGGCGCCACGGCGGCGAGCAGCGGGTCGTTCGCGTCGACCACGTGCGCCAGCTCCTCGAAGAAGGGCGGCATCCCGACGGTCTTGCGGGTGACGGCGACCACGGTGGTCTGCCCCTGATGGGTGACGCACTCGACGCTCACCTCCGGGCCGTCGAGGTACTCCTCGACCAGGACCTGGGTGCTCTCCACACCGTGGTCGGCGGTGCGTGCGGCGAAGGCGTACGCACCCGGAAAGTCGTCGGCCGTGTCGACGCGGATGACGCCCATGCTCGCGGCGTGCGCGGCGGGCTTGAGGACGACGGGATAGCCGATCAGCGCGGCGGCATCGGCCGCCTCCCGCTCGGTGCGCACGCTCACGGATACGGCGGAGGGCACTCCGTGGCGGGCGAACAGGCTCCGGCTGGTGTGCTTGTTGCGGCAGCCCTGGAGGGCTTCTGGAGCCGTGGTGGGCAGGCCGAGCTGGCGGGCGAGTCGGGCGACGGGGACGAGGTACCACTCGGTCCAGGTCATAACGCCGGCCAGCCCGTAGCGTTCGGCGAGCGCTCGCCCGGCCGCGACGAGTGCCGCCTGGTCGGTGGGGTCGGCGACGGCGTAGTCGAGGAGGAAGTCCTTCTCCCAGGTCGGCTCGGCGCCGGAGATCAGGACGACGTCGTAGTGGGCGCGGACGTTCTCAAGGCAGTAGCCGCGATACGCGTGCGCCTCCATGTCGGCGGCTGCAACAACCAGGACGACGGGGCGAGAGGACAACAAGGCTCCAAACAGTGGCAGGACAAAGGAGGTTGACGGCAGACGGCCGGGGTCAGAGGGTGCGGCGACGTCGCAGCTCGAAGGCACTCGCCCAGTGGGGGTGGTCCTCGATCAGCTTTCGCGCATACAGGGCGGTGAAGTTGTTGTTCAGTCCGCGCACGCCCGCGGGCAATTGCCAGCGCAGGTCCTCGAACAGCGCCTTCAGCCCGACCCGGGTGGCCCCCGTGGCGAGCCGGTCGGCGGTCAGGCGCTCCAGCGCGCGGTAGACGTACGGGTGCTCGGCGTCGAAGGCGAGGAACCGGTCGGTCAGCGTGGGCCGCGATCCTGCTCGAAACGAGGGGCGGGATATCGGCAGGACCGACTGCTGGGCCGGGGCGTGGGACGTGGGCATAGCGGGTCTCCGTGAGGTGGGCAGGAAGGCGACCGGATCGGTCAGGCGAAGGAAGTGCGCAGGGCGGGCGTGGCGCGCAGCCGGGCGAAGGCGGTGAACAGGCCCGCAGCCTGGAGCACGGCGCAGAGCGTGATGACGTGGCCGAGCTCGGCTGGCGGCACGAGGGCGACGAGGACGCCGGCCACGGGGAAGGGCAGCAACAGCAGCAAGATCGTCAGGGAGAGGGTGGCGCCGAACACGTCCGCGGGGATGAGGCGGGAGCGCAGGGTGCGCAGCACGACGGTCATGCCGCCCTCGCCGGCCATGAGGACGGCGATCAGGGCGAGATAGGCGTGGTAGGTGCCGGCGACGGAGACGGCCAGGCACGCGGTGGCGGCGATCGTTGCGGATACGACGCCGACCGGCCACAGGCCGAAGCGGTCAATCGCCTTGCGGCACAGGAGGACCGCGCCGAGCGAGGCGACGGCGGCAACCGACCAGATGAATCCGACGTCGGCTGTGGAGTGGCCGAGCTGCTTGACGATGATCACCGGGGCGGCGGCCTGCAGCAGGCCCACGGCCAGGTTGGACACGGTCAGTCCGGCCACCAGCCAGCCGAGTGCCGGCAGGGCGCGCAGGGTCGACCATCCGGTGCGCAGTCCCTTGCCGACGGGCTGCGTTGCGGCGGGCTCGGGGCGCAGGTGTTGGCGCGGAGCGAGGACGCTGGTGAGCAGGGAGAAGACGGCGATCACCAGCAGCATGCCGGTGGCGCCGGTCCACTGGAGCAGGAGGCCGGCCAGTGCGGGTCCGGAGAGGGTGGCAACCTGGTCGATGCCGAGGAGCACCGACTGCACCCGGTGGGCGCGGGCGCCGGCCTCACGGCTGGCGACCCCGCCCGCGGTCTCGACCGCGATGTACGAGCACTCGGTGAGGATGCCGGTGGACGCGGCGAGGACCATGACGGTGACCGTTGCCCCAAGCCCCGCTTCCTGCTGCGGCAGGAGGTACGCGGCGGCCAGGACGACCAGGGCGCGGGCAACGGAGGCGTAGCGGAGCACGGTGGTAGTGCCATGGCGGTCGACCAGGGCCCCGGCGAAGGCGAACGCGCCCAGTCGCGGGATCCATTCCAGCGCGAAGGCGAGGCCGGTCAGGGCTGCGGAGTTGGTGGTGGCCAATACCAGCAGCGGGATGCCGTAGGTGGCCATGGCGAACGCGGCGGCGTCCGTGCTGCGCGGCAGGTAGATGCCGCGCAGCACTGTGGGGACCGGGCGGCGGGCATGCCGCGGTCCGACACGGGATCTCACGCAGCGCGCCCCGCTTCCGCCCTCTCCTGCGCGGAGCGGGCGTCGGTGTGGTTGAGGACGCGGGGGTTCGCCTGCAGAAAATCGGTGAGGACCTGATGCGGCGCCGACGGCTCCAGACTCGAGCCGAACGCGTGCGTGCTGCGGCTGTGCAGCTGGAGGGTGTGCTGGACGCGGGTGACGAAGTCGGTGCTGGTGTCGGGGAACTGACGGGCGCGCGCCCAGCGGGCCGCGGTGTCGTACACCTCGGCCAGAGCCTCGCCGCTCACGGTGAGCCGGTAGCGATCGGGGGCCTGTTCGTCGGCGTGGACCAGGCCGAGGTCGCGGGCGACGTCGATGGCATGGCGCAGTTGCCCGGCGGTGAGGTCGCCGAAGGCGCCCTGAAGGCTGCCGCGCCGGTGGCTGATGGGGCCGTTGTCGTCGATCTCAGTGACCAGGCGGATCAGGCCCGGCAGGGTCAGGGTCCGGATCGCGCGGCGCTCGTGCAGGAGGGGCTCGGGCAGGGAGCGGGTCATCGGCGCGGGCCTCCTGCCGGGGAGATCGGGCGGGCGGGTATCTGGTGGGAGAAGAGGTCGCCGGGCTGCCACGCCGGGCCGCCCGGGGGCGTCGTGGTCAGCGCGGGACGAACTGCTGGCGCTGCCGGAACCGCCGGTGCGGGAAGGCGGGGCGGAGTGGTCGCCCACGGGCCGGAACGGTTCTGCGACGGGGCGGTGGCCCAGGCGGAGATCGCCTGGAAAACGGGGGCGAGTGCCCGGCCGCTCGCGGTCAGCTGGTAGCCGCCGGTTCCGCTGGCCGTGACGAGTCCGTCGGTGACCAGGCGTTCCAGGGGCTTGTAGACGGCGGTCAGCCCGTAGCCGGGCATGGCTTCGGTCGCCAGCGTCTTGGCGGTCGCGATGCCCCGGGCCTGCAGGGAGAACAGGATCGGGGTGGCGTGCCGCGGCACGAGCAGCGCGACCGCGTCGTCAATGTTCTGGGCCGGCGCGATCCGCTCGGGCTCCAGCTCGCCGGTGTGCTTGTTGGCGACCAGCTCCTTTTCCAGATACGTGTCGCCCCAGGACGCGATCACCGAGAGGACGGGCAGCAGCGCGGCACCGCGGCCGGTGAGGCCGTAGGTGACGTGGCGCGGGGCGTACTCCGTGCGCTCGATGACGCCGGCGTTGGTGAGGTGACGCAGCCGGGGGTGGAGCTGCCCGTCCGCCAGCCACGGAAGCCTCGGCTTGAACTCGGCGTAGCGCAGCGGCTGGGAGGAGACGGTCATCAGCACCCACACGCTCCAGCGCGGAGCGAGCAGGTCCAGGGTCTTGGTGACGCCCAAGAGATCGTTCGGTGTGGCGGGCGGCGCGGTGGTGGCCAAGAA
>JABFVM010000567.1 GCA_013362785.1 Streptomyces sp.
CGTCTTCACCGCGTCGATGAACGACGTCCACCCGTCCGCCGAGAAGAGCAGCGCCGGGCCGGTTACGGCCTTGCTGTCGCGGACGGGCACGGCGTGGTGGCCGCGGGCGACTTCGAGGCAGTCGTCGTTTGTGCCGCCGCTGTAGCTGGACTTGTACCACCCGGTGAGGGTGGACGAGTCGGTGACGGTGTGCTCACTGCTGACCATGCTCGTATTCCTCTGCTGCCGCCCTGACGAGGGCCAGTGACTCCTGCTGCGACAACGCGTCGCTCAGCGCAAGAGCGTATGAGGTCTGGCTGGCGGCCACCAGCGCCGGATCGTCCATCAAATGGCCGGTGAGAAAGCCTTCGACGTAGGCCACGGGGGCGGAGTCCTCGAAACTCATCAGCGTGAGGTGGCTCTGCAGGAGCGCGTGGGCTCCGACACCGTACGGAAGCACATGCAGCCGCAGGCGCCCTGCCTCGGCCATGTCCGCGATCTGGTGCAGCTGTACAGCCATGACCTGAGGGCCGCCGACGCGGCGCCGCAGCACTGACTCGTCCAGCAGCGTCCAGATGACCGGCTGCTCGGGGCCGTCCAGGATTCGGCGGCGTTTTGTTCGGTTGACAAGGAACTCGTCAAGTTCCTCAGCCGTATAGGTCGGCCGGTACGCGCGGAAGAGGGCGCTCGCGTAGTCCTCGGTCTGGAATACGCCGGGCACCAACGACAGTGCGAACCGCTGGATCAGCGTGGCCTGTTGCTCCAGCTCAGCCACGGCCGCGAAGTAGTCGTTGTACTTCGACTCCAGATCCTCCAGCCATCGCGCGAAGAACCCGTCCGTCTTCAGCGCCCGGTCGATCCGCTGCGCGTCATCAGGCTTCGGCAGCCGTCGCCCCGCCTCGAAGTGACTGATCAACGTGGGCGAGCACACGACCACTTCACCCAGTCCTTCCTGGGTGAGCCCCGCTGCGATCCGCCGCAGCCGCAGTTCCTCCCCGTACTTCTGCCGTTGCGTCCGAGGCTTGCGGGTCTCGCTCATGCGGCCAACTCCCGTTCCTGAAAGAGGCGATGTCAAGCCCTCACCTCTAGCAGCGTAGCCAGCACCGACCCCACTCTGTGAGTGATTCGCAACAGAGCGCAGTCATCGCACATGAGAAAGCAGGTCGCCATGTCCGCCCCCCTCACCCGTCTCCTCAAGCCGCTCCTGAGGCTCCTCCCTCTCGGACGCTCGCGCTGCCGCATCCGTACGACGCAGGAAGAGCGTCCGGCGCCGCCGCCCGCCGTCCTTGGAGTGGGCGCCGGCTCGGTCGGCTTTCCTTACGAGGAGAGCGGCAAGTGAGCGGACCGGAACGTCTCCTGCCATGGACCGGCAGCGACGGCAAGCCCTGCTACCTCTCAAGCGACGGCACGGGCTACGTCTCGCGGGTCGCCGACCAGATCGAGAGCGTTCAGCTCGGCATGGCGGACCAGCTGCTCGGGCACGCCGCCGAACTCCTCGCGGAGCGTCACGTGACCAGGAGGGAGCTGCACTACCTCGCCCAACGGCTCAGCGAGGCCCTGCGGGACGTCAAGCGGGTGGCGGAGAGCAGGGGAGCCCGGCAGCCGTAGCGGCCGGAGGACCCGGCACCTACGGCCGCGCCGCCCTCTTCGTCAGCACCGCCAGCACCACCGGAATCACCGTTTCCACGACCCGGGACACCGCCCCCGGCGGCAGTCCCGTCCTGTGGGCCACCGCGGTGGCCACTCGCTCGGCCTCCTCGGCCAGGACCCCGGCCATGAGGCCGCCCGTCGCGAAGCCGCCCACCGTGGCCACGCCGGTGAGCGGGGCCTCGTGCGGGGTCGCGACCGTCTGGGCCTCGCCGGAGAGTGCCGCCACGGCCGTACCGACCATCTGTCGGGCGCCCGCCTCGTCCGTCCCCAGCAGTACCGCGATGTCCCCGATCCGGTCGTCGCCGAGCTCTTCGAGCACGTCGTCCTGGAGGGACGTGAGGGGGTTCTCGTCTACCTCTGACATGTCTGAAACGCTACGTCCGTGGCGATTCCTCGGCACGCCGAGCGGCCGCCGGAATGCGCCGCCGGGATACGCCGAAAAAATGCTCGGAGACGTACAACCCTTCCCCCACCTCGCCGGTCGTACTTGGCATCAGGACTTCTGGAGGGGGATCTGGGGGGATCACGAGGGTCCTGATGAGGAGGGGAAAACCCGAGGGGCTCGGTCGACGGACCGGGCCCCTCGAAACGTTCCGGGCTTCGGAGCAGGGCGTCCCCTCAGAAGAACACTCCGCAGCGCAGCAGCACATTCGCGTACGGCCGTGCCTCCCCCGTCCGCACCACCAGCCGCGCCCCGGCCGACAGCTCCTTCAGCCGCTCGTGCGTGACCAGCTCCAGCCCGGGAAACTCCGCCTCCAGCAGCGCGGCCGCCGCCGGATTGGCATCCCGTGTCTCCTTCGCCGCCGTCGCGCCGTCCACCACCAGCTCGGCCAGCAGACCGTCCAGTACGACGGCGAAGGACGGCACCCCGGCCCGGAAGGCCAGGTCCACGACCCGGGGGCCGTCGGGTATCGGCATGCCCGCGTCGCATATCAGCACCCCGTCGCCGTGGCCCAGCTCGGCCAGGGCCCCGGAGAGGTGACGGTTCAGGATTCCGGCCTTCTTCACTGCGACTCCCCCTGCGAGGACGTGCCGGGTGCGCTGCCCGACCCTCGGCCGGGGGTCCGGGGGTTGTCCCCCGGATTGGCACAGCACAGTGCGTCGACCTCCGCCGCGGTCGGGAAGGACTGCTGCGCGCCCTCCTTCGTGACCGCCGCCGCCCCGACCCGGGCCGCGTACGCCGCCGCGTCGGGCAGGGCGGACCCCGTGCCCAGCTTCCAGGCCAGCGCGGCCGTGAACGCGTCGCCCGCGCCCGTCGTGTCCACCGCGGCCACCTTCACCGACGGCACCCGGGTCACGCCCTGTGCGGACGCCACCAGCGCGCCCTCCGCGCCCAGGGTGACCACCACCGAGCGGGGCCCCTTGGCGAGCAGGATCCGGGCCCAGTCCTCCGGCGTCTCGCCCACCGCCGAGTCGCCGAGGATCACCTTCGCCTCGTGCTCGTTCACGATCAGCGGGTCGCAGGCCGCCAGCACCTCGCTCGGCAGCGGGCGGGGCGGGGACGGGTTCAGGACGAAGCGGCTGTCGTCCGCCAGGTTGCGGACCACCTCCACGACCGTCTCCAGCGGGATCTCCAGCTGGGCCGAGACCACCCGCGACGCCTGGAACAGGCTGGCCGCCGCCCGGACGTCCTCCGGCGTCAGCCGGCCGTTCGCGCCCGGCGAGACCACGATGCTGTTGTCCCCGGACGGATCCACCGTGATCAGCGCGACGCCGGTCGGCGCACCGCCGACCAGGACACCCACCGTGTCGACGCCGGACGCCCGCTGCGAGTCGAGCAGCAGTCTGCCGTGCCCGTCGTCGCCGACGCGGGCCAGCAGGGCCGTACGGGCCCCGAGCCGGGCGGCCGCGACCGCCTGGTTGGCGCCCTTGCCGCCGGGGTGGACGGTCAGATCGGAGCCGAGCACGGTCTCGCCGGCCCCCGGCCGACGCTCGACACCGATCACCAGGTCGGCGTTGGCCGACCCTACGACCAGGAGGTCGTAGTCGTACATGAGGTTGCTCCCCTGATAGGTCCCCGTGGTGACGTGAGGCGGACGGCCGTCATGAGTCATGAGCCATGAGCCATGAGCCATGAGCCGGTTAATGACCCGGTTAATGACCCGGTTAATGACCCGGTTCATGGGCCGGTTCATGGGTCCATGCTCCTGCAACGGCCGTCCGCCCGTTCGCCGTTCACCGATGTCAGCCGCCGAAGCCCGCCACGTTCTCCTTCGTGACCACCTTCACCGGCACCATCACCGACTTCTCCACCTTTTTGTCCTCGGCTGCCTTCACCGCGTTCTGCACGGCGATCCGGCCGAGCTCCGCCGGCTGCTGCGCGACCGACGCGTACAGCGTCCCCGCCTCGACCGCCTTCAGGCCGTCCTCGGTGCCGTCGAAGCCGATGACCTGCACGGACTTGCCGGCCTTGGCGCCCAGCGCCTTGATCGCGCCGAGTGCCATCTCGTCGTTCTCCGCGAAGACGCCGTCGATGTCCGGGTTGGCCTGGAGCAGGTTGGACATGACGTCCAGGCCCTTGGTGCGGTCCCAGTCGGCCGGCTGCTTGGCGACGACCTCGATGTCCGGGTAGGACTTCAGGCCCTCCGCGAAGCCGGAGCCGCGCTCGCGGCTGGCGGAGGTGCCGGCCTGGCCCTGGAGGATCACGATCCTGCCCTTGCCGCCCAGCTTCTCGGCGAGCGCCTTGGCGGCCAGCTTGCCGCCGGTGACGTTGTCGGAGGCGACGAGCGCGGCCGAGTCGGCGTTGTTGACCGCGCGGTCGACGGCGACCAGCGGGATGCCCGACTTGTTGACGGCCTTCGCCGCCGGGGTCACCGCGTCGGAGTCCACCGGGTTGACGATGATCGTGCCGAGGCCCCCGCTGGTGAAGTTCTGCAGCTGGTTGGCCTGCTGCGAGGCGTCGTTCTGCGCGTCGGTGACGGTCAGGTCCACGCCCAGCTTCTTCGCCTCGGCCTGCGCACCGGCCCGGATCTGCACGAAGAACGGGTTGTTGAGGGTCGACAGCGACAGGCCGATCTTCTGGCTCTTCGCCTCCGACGTACCGCTGTGCAGCAGGGAGGTGGCGCCGACGATCGCCGCCGCGACCACGGCCGCGAGGACGTACGTCGCCGCCTGCCTGCCCTTGTTGCCGCCGCCGCCCGTGGTCACCGGGGTCGCCCCCGCCTTGCGGCGCACCGTGTCGAGGAGCACCGCCAGCGCGATCACGACGCCGATGACGACCTGCTGCCAGAACGCCGACACGGACAGCAGGTTGAGGCCGTTGCGCAGCACCGCCAGGATCAGCGCGCCGATCAGCGTCCCGGACGCCTTGCCCGTGCCGCCGGCCAGCGAGGCGCCTCCGATGACGACCGCCGCGATGGCGTCGAGCTCGTAGCCCTGCGCGGCCTGCGGCTGCGCGGAGGACAGCCGGGCGGCGAGCACGATGCCCGCGGCGGCGGCGAACAGTCCGGAGAACGCGTAGATCGCGAGCTTCTGCTTCTTCACGCGCAGCCCGGACAGACGGGCCGCTTCCTCGTTGCCACCGATCGCGTACATCGAGCGGCCGATGTACGTCCGGCCGAGGACGAAGGCGGTGATCAGGCCCATGCCGACCATCACGAGCACCGGCACCGGCAGCCAGCCGCCGAGCGTGTCGCCGAGGTGCGAGACCGAGTCGGGCAGGGCGATGGGGGAGCCCTG
The DNA here is from genome assembly GCA_013362785.1 of Streptomyces sp. Lineage (GTDB taxonomy): Bacteria > Actinomycetota > Actinomycetes > Streptomycetales > Streptomycetaceae > Streptomyces. The sequence goes on from JABFVM010000567.1 coordinate 5,308, forward strand.
CGAGATCACCAGCGACAGACCGCGGGCCACCGACAGCATGGCCAGCGTCGCGATGAACGGCGGGAGCTTGCCGTACGAGATCAGGAAGCCGTTGACCAGGCCGCACGCTATGCCGGTCGCGACGGCCAGGAGTACGGCGACGAAGACCGGGACGCCTTCCGACGTGGCGCTCCAGGCCAGGACGGTGGCCGACAGGGCGGCGACCGAGCCGACCGACAGGTCGATGCCCGCCGAGACGATGACGAAGGTGACACCGAAGGCGAGGATGGCGGTCACGGCCGCCTGGACGCCGACGTTGAGGAGGTTGTCGGCCGTCAGGAAGTCGCCGGACAGCGCCGACATCGCGACGACGAGGACGATCAGCGCGGTGAGCGCGCCGTTGTCGAGCAGAAGACGGCGCAGGCCGCCCGGGGCGCCACTCGCGCCCGTCGTGCTCTTGAGCGTGTCAGTGGCCACGGGAGGCCTCCACATCCGTAATAGCAGGGTCCGTAGTGGTAGCGGCAGAGGTGCTGACGGCCAGCGCCATCACGGCGTCCTGGGTCGCCTCGTCGGCCGCGAGTTCGCCCGCGATCCGGCCCTGGGCCATCACGAGGACCCGGTCGCTCATGCCGAGCACCTCGGGCAGATCGCTGGAGATCATGAGTACGGCGGCACCGGCCGCGGTCAGTTCGTTGATCAGCTGGTAGATCTCGACCTTGGCGCCGACGTCGATCCCGCGCGTGGGCTCGTCGAGGATCAGCACCTTGGTGTCGGCGAGCAGCCACTTGCCGATGACGACCTTCTGCTGGTTGCCACCGGAGAGGGTGCGCACATGCTGGCCGAGCCCGGCCATCCGCACGCCCAGCTGCTTGGCGATCTTCGCGGCGGCCTCCCGCTGCCCCTTGAGGTCGACGAGCCCCGCGCGCGTGGCCGAACGCAGCGTCACCAGGCCGAGGTTCTCCTCGACCGACGCGTCAAGGACCAGGCCCTGGCCCTTGCGGTCCTCGGGGATCAGCCCGATGCCCGCGGTCATCGCCGCGTTGACGTCGTACCTGGCGACCGGGGCACCGGAGACCTTCACGGCGCCCTTGTCGTACGGGTCGGCGCCGAACACGGCCCGCACGACCTCGGTACGGCCCGCGCCGACGAGCCCGGCGATGCCGACGACCTCACCGGCGTGCACCTGGAAGCTCACGTCGTGGAAGACGCCGTCCCTGGTCAGCCCCTCGACGGACAGCAACGCGGCGCCCTTGTCGGGCCGTTCGCGCGGGTACTGCTGCTCGATCGAGCGCCCCACCATGAGCCGTACGAGTTCGTCCTCGGGCGTGGCGGCCGGGACCTGCCCGACGCTCTTGCCGTCGCGGATGACCGTGACCCGGTCGCCCAGGGCGGCGATCTCCTCCAGGTGATGCGTGATGAAGACGATGCCGACGCCGTCCTCGCGCAGCGTGCGCACGATCGCGAAGAGCTTCTCGACCTCCTCGGAGGTGAGCACGGCGGTCGGCTCGTCCATGATGAGCACGCGCGCGTCCAGGCTGAGCGCCTTCGCGATCTCGACCATCTGCAGCCGTGCGATGCCGAGTTCACGTACACGCGCGCGTGGCGACACGTCGACCCCGACCCGCTTCAGCAGGACCTCGGCGTCGGCGTCCATCCGCTTGCGGTCGATCATGCCGAGGCGGCGCGGCTGGCGGCCCAGGAAGATGTTCTCGGCGACCGTCAGATCGGGTACGAGGTTGAACTCCTGGTAGATGGTGGCGATCCCGAGGCGCTCGGAGTCCTGCGCACCGTGGATGCGCGTCTCCTCGCCGCCGACCAGGATCCGCCCGGCGTCGGGCGTGTAGGCACCGGAGAGCATCTTGATGAGGGTGCTCTTGCCGGCGCCGTTCTCACCGAGGAGGACGTGCACCTCGCCCCGGCGCAGATCGAAGTCGACGCCATCCAGCGCGACCACGCCCGGGAAGGTCTTCCGTATGCCTTCGATGCGCAGCAACTCGTCCGGGTTGCTCACGAAGTGCTCCTTTGCACTGGGGAGGGGTTCACTGGGTGGGGGTTCACGGGGTGGGGGTTCACCGGGTGAGGTTCTCGCCGCAGGAGCGGCGTACGACGAGTCGGGCGGGCAGGGTGACGGACTCGCCGGGCCGTCCCTCGATGCGGTCGACCAGGGCGCGTACGGCGGCCCGGCCCAGCTCGCCCGTCGGCTGGGCGACCGCGGTGATCGGCGGATCGGTGTGCACGAACCACGGGATGTCGTCGAACGCCGCGAGCGCGATGTCCCCGGGAATCCGCAGCCCACGCGCGCGTACGGCGTCCAGCGCGCCCAGCGCCATCAGGTTGTCGGCCGCGAACACGACTTCGGGCGGCTCGGGCAGGTCGAGGAACCCCTCGGTGACCCGGCGTCCGCTCTCGGCCTGGAAGTCGCCCTGGCCTATGTAGGCGTCGGGGAGTTCGAGCCCGTACGCGCCGAGGGCCTCGCGGAAGGCCTCGATGCGTTCCCGTCCGGTGGTGGTGGCGGCGGGCCCCGCGATGATCGCGAGCCGCCGGTGCCCGAGCCCGTGCAGATGCGCCACGAGATCCCGTACGGCGGCCGCCCCGTCCGCCCGCACCACCGGCACGTCCACGCCCGGGATCCACCGGTCCACGAACACCATCGGCGTGCCCGCCCGCACGGCGTCCAACATCAGCGGCGAGCCGCCGTCGGTCGGCGAGACGAGGAGCCCGTCGATACGCCGGTCCAGCAGGTTCCGCACGTGATGGTCCTGCAGATCGGGCCGCTCGTCGGCGTTGCCGATGATCACGCTGTAGCCGAGCGCGCGGGCCTCCTCCTCCACGGAACGGGCCAGTTCGGTGAAGTACGGGTTCATGACGTCGCTGATGACCAGGCCGAGGGTGTGGGTCTGGTCGGTGCGCAGGGAGCGGGCGACGGCGTTCGGGCGGTAGCCCAGGGTCTCGACGGCGGCCAGCACGCGCGCGCGTGCCTCGGCGCTGACCGACGGATGGTCGTTCAGGACCCGCGACACCGTGGCGACGGACACCCCCGCCTCGGCAGCGACGTCCTTGATGCTCGCCATCGCCGCTCCACCTCCTTGTGGATCGTTCGTGGAGTCGATGCTTCCGATACTCGTGGAATCGATTACATCGACGTTTACGGAGGATTGGAATCGATTACACGGCCGATAATCAACCCCTCAACCACATCCCGAAACCGGATCGTGATGTCGCGGCGCACTCCGGGGCGGTTCAGCCTGGAAGGGCAGGGGTTGTTCTCTCTCAGGCCTTGTGGGCCGGGGCGGAGGAATCATGACGGCAGCGACTCGCGACGACGTACCCGTCACCCTCGGCGGCGACGGCGTGGAGGTGCGCACGAAGCCCATCGGCGGCGGCATGTCCGTCGGCTACATCAGCCTGCCGGAGGGCACGGACATGGGCCCCGCCCTCAAGGGCCTCGACGGCGACGCCTGCCAGTGCCCGCACTGGGGCTTCCTGCTGAAGGGCCGGCTGCGGATGCTGACGGCCGAGGGTGAGGAGTACTACGAGGCGGGCCAGGCGTACTACTGGGCGCCCGGTCATGTCCCGGTGGCCCTGGAGGACTGCGAGTTCGTGGAGTTCTCCCCGACCGAGGACTTCCGGCAGGTCATCGACCATGTGAGGTCTCAGTCGGCGTAGTCGGACAGTGCGGGCTCCAGCAGGCCGAAGGCCCGGGCGGCCTCGGCGGCGATGACGCGGGCGATCTCGTCGTTGGGGTGGCCGGCGAGGGTGAGGGCCTGGATGCGGTGGAACAGCACGCGGTGGACGGTGCCCAGCAGACCGGCGGCGGTCTGGACGGTGATGTCGTCGGGTTCGGCGCCGGTGGCCTCGGCGAGCGCCCGGGCCAGGTGGTGCTCGCGCTGCTCGTGCAGGCCGTGCAGACAGCTGGTCAGGGTGGGGCTGTCGGCGATCATGCGGGCGAACTCCTGGCCGGAGAACCCGGCGACCGGATCCTGGGCGGCCGTGGCGTCGGCGAACGCGCGGCGCAGTGCGGCCAGCGCCGATTCGCCCTGGTGCCGGGCGGTGACGGCGCGGGCCAGGGAGGTGGCGAACTCCTCCTGGTGGTCCAGGGCCAGTTCTTCCTTGCGGGCGAAGTAGTTGGTGACGGTCTTCTTGGCGACGCGGGCGGCGGCGGCGATCTCGGCGATGGTCGTCCGCTCGAAGCCCTGGGCGATGAACAGCCGGGTGGCGTGATCGGAGATGAGCTGCCGGGTCTCCTGCTTCTTCGCCTCGCGCAGCCCGGTGGCCGGGGTGGACGTCTGGGTAGCCATGACGCAATCTTACCCTCGTAGCATTTTTACGTTGACACCCTTGGGAATCCTGGCTAACTTTACGACCGTCGTAAGTTTATGCCGATAGGACACAGGGAGCCTCGTGCAGTTCACCGCCTCCACCATCTCGCTGACCGTTGACGACGTCGCCGCCTCCCAGGCGTTCTTCACCACCCACCTCGGCTACACCGTCCAGCAGGCCGCCGACGGCTTCGCGTCCCTGGCGCGCCCCGACGCGTTCGACGTCGTCCTGCTCGCCCGCGGCATCCAGGTGCTGCCGCCCGAGCAGCGCGATCGGCACGCCGACGGCCTGATCCTGGCCTTCACCCTCGAAAGCGGCCTGGCGGAGCAGGAGAAGCGGCTGTGTGACGCCGGAGTCGAGATCACCATGCCGCTCCGTCAGGAGCCCTGGGGTGAGCGCCTGTTCCAGGTCACCGACCCCAATGGGGTGATCGTCCAGTTCGTCGAATGGTCCGCTCCCGAGCCTCAGGGGCGGGCGTAGGGCCGGGTCATGATCTCCATGTTGTGGCCGTCCGGATCGTCGAAGTACGCGCCGCGACCGCCGAAGAAGCGGTTGATCCGGCCGGGATCGGTGTGGTTGGGGTCGGCGTAGTAGGTGACCCCTACCGCTTCCAGGCGGGCGATCATGGTGTCGAACTGCTCGTCCGGCACGAGGAACGCGTAGTGCTGCGGCTGGATCGGCTCGTCACGCATCTCGTAGTAGTCGAGCGTCACGCCGTTGCCGAGGTCGACGGGGAGGAACGGCCCGAAGGGAGCGCTGACCTTCAGGCCCAGGATCACGGCCAGGAACTCGGCCGACAGCTGTCGGTCCCTGGCGTAGACGGCGGTGTGGTTCAACTGGACCGAGGTCTCCGGCAGTTCGGATTCGGTCTGGTGCTGCTGTTCGTTCGTCATGTGGGGTGTGTGTCTCCGAGTCTTGGGATCCGCTGGGAGGGCGCCGTATACGGGCGCCAGGCAGAAGAACTCGGAGAAGGGGCGGGGCTCTTGCCCGCCTCGGGCTCACGCCGAGGCCGGGAGCCCCACTCGTGCATGGCCCATGGCCGACCCGGCAGTCACCCGACCGACTCTAGTGATCGTCGCGAGCAGGGGCAAAGAGGTTTTCCCGGTTCCGCACCGCTCATCGCACGGCCCGGCCGCTGTCAGTCCGAGCCGGTAGCGTCGGACCATGTCCAACCAGGCGGGGAACCCCACGGGCGAGCGGAAACTGGCCGTGCTCGAAGGCGTGCTGGAGCGGATCACGTACGCCAACGAGGAGAACGGCTACACGGTCGCCCGGGTCGACACCGGCCGGGGCGCCGGCGACCTGCTCACCGTCGTCGGTGCGCTGCTCGGCGCGCAGGTCGGTGAGTCGTTGCGGATGGAGGGGCGTTGGGGGTCCCATCCGCAGTACGGCAAGCAGTTCAGCGTCGAGAACTACACGACACTCCTTCCCGCGACCGTCCAGGGAATCCGCCGCTACCTCGGCTCCGGCCTGGTCAAGGGCATCGGCCCGGTCTTCGCCGACCGCATCACCCAGCACTTCGGGCTGGACACCCTCAAGATCATCGAGGAGGAGCCGAAGCGGCTGATCGAGGTCCCGGGACTCGGGCCCAAGCGGACCAGGAAGATCGCCGACGCCTGGGAGGAGCAGAAGGCGATCAAGGAGGTCATGCTCTTCCTCCAGACCGTCGAGGTGTCCACCTCCATCGCCGTGCGGATCTACAAGAAGTACGGCGACGCCTCCATCTCCGTCGTGAAGAACCAGCCCTACCGGCTGGCCGCCGACGTCTGGGGCATCGGCTTCCTCACCGCCGACAAGATCGCCCAGAGCGTGGGCATCCCGCACGACAGCCCGGAGCGGGTGAAGGCAGGGCTCCAGTACGCGCTGTCGCAGGCCACCGACCAGGGCAACTGCTACCTCCCCGAGGAGCAGCTGATCGCCGACGCGGTGAAGCTCCTCCAGGTCGACACCGGGCTCGTCATCGAGTGCCTCGCCGAACTGGCCCGGGTCCCGGAGGACGGCGGTGAGCCCGGTGTCGTACGGGAGAAGGTCCCCGGCCCCGAAGGCGGCTCGGGCGACCCCGTCACCGCCGTCTACCTCGTCCCCTTCCACCGTGCCGAACTCTCCCTCTCCGCCCAGCTGTTGCGGCTGCTGCGGACCGAGGAGGACCGGATGCCGGGGTTCCATGACGTCGACTGGGACAAGGCGCTGGGCTGGCTGAAGGGCCGTACGGGCGCGGACCTCGCCCCCGAGCAGGAGGCCGCCGTGAAGCTGGCGCTGACGAAGAAGGTCGCCGTCCTCACCGGCGGTCCCGGCTGCGGCAAGTCCTTCACCGTGCGCTCGATCGTGGAGCTGGCCCGCGCCAAGAAGGCCAGGGTCGTGCTCGCCGCCCCCACCGGCCGCGCCGCCAAGCGCCTCGCCGAGCTCACCGGCGCCGAGGCGTCCACCGTCCACCGCCTCCTGGAGCTCAGGCCCGGCGGCGACGCGGCCTACGACAAGGACCGCCCCCTCCAGGCCGACCTGGTGGTGGTCGACGAGGCGTCGATGCTGGACCTGCTGCTGGCGAACAAGCTGGTCAAGGCCGTACCGCCGGGTGCCCATCTGCTCTTCGTGGGGGATGTCGACCAGCTGCCCAGCGTCGGGGCGGGGGAGGTGCTCAGGGATCTGCTCGCCGACGGCGGCCCGATCCCGGCCGTGCGCCTCACCCGGGTGTTCCGGCAGGCCCAGCAGTCGGGCGTGGTGACGAACGCCCACCGGATCAACGCCGGGCAGCATCCCGTCACCGACGGCATGAAGGACTTCTTCCTCTTCGTCGAGGACGACACGGAGGCGGCCGGACGGCTCACCGTGGATGTCGCGGCCCATCGGATTCCGGCCAAATTCGGGCTCGACCCACGCCGGGACGTCCAGGTGCTGGCCCCCATGCACCGGGGGCCGGCCGGCGCGGGCACCCTGAACGGCCTGCTTCAGCAGGCCATCACGCCAGGACGCCCCGATCTGGCGGAGAAGCGGTTCGGCGGCCGGGTCTTCCGGGTCGGCGACAAGGTCACCCAGATTCGCAACAATTACGAGAAGGGGAAGAACGGCGTCTTCAACGGCACCGTGGGTGTGGTCACCTCGCTCGACCCGGTCGACCAGCGGCTCATGGTGCTGACGGACGAGGACGAGGAGGTTCCGTATGAATTCGACGAACTGGATGAATTGGCGCATGCGTACGCGGTGACGATTCATCGTTCACAGGGAAGTGAATATCCCGCAGTGGTGATCCCCGTCACCACCGGAGCATGGATGATGCTCCAGCGGAACCTGCTGTACACGGCGGTGACCCGCGCCAAGCAGCTGGTCGTCCTGGTGGGTTCGCGCAAGGCGATCGGCCAGGCGGTGCGCACCGTGTCGGCGGGGCGGCGCTGCACGGCACTCGACTTCCGGCTCGCGGGCCGCTGAGCCCCGGGTTCGGCCCGCTGCCGGACCCCCTTGTGACCTGCCGGTTCGTGAGGCAGCGAAAAAAATGATCGATCAAACGAGTCGTGAAGGTCACAGAGCACTTCCAGATGGGGAAAACAGGGGGCAGGATGGCAGGTTGGCGGCACTGAGTGCCGCCAATAGGCCCAATGGTCGACCCCGAGTGCACTCTCCTGAGCCAAATGGGGGAGGGTAGAGACAGTCAGGGCAACCTCGAAGATGAGGCACAACGTCGGTGAGGGAAGACGTGAGCGACAACTCTGTAGTACTGCGGTACGGCGACGGCGAGTACACCTACCCGGTGATTGACAGCACCGTCGGCGACAAGGGCTTCGACATCGGCAAACTCCGCGCCCAGACCGGTCTGGTGACGCTGGACAGCGGCTACGGCAACACCGCCGCCTATAAATCCGCCGTCACCTACCTCGACGGCGAGGCGGGCATCCTCCGCTACCGCGGCTACCCGATCGAGCAGCTGGCCGAGCGCTCCACCTTCCTGGAGGTCGCCTACCTGCTGATCAACGGCGAGCTGCCGACCGTCGACGAGCTCGCCTCGTTCAAGAACGAGATCACGCAGCACACCCTGCTGCACGAGGACGTCAAGAACTTCTACAAGGGCTTCCCTCGCGACGCCCACCCGATGGCCATGCTGTCGTCGGTCGTCTCCGCGCTGTCCACCTTCTACCAGGACAGCCACAACCCGTTCGACGAGACGCAGCGCAACCTCTCGACGATCCGCCTGCTCGCCAAGCTTCCGACGATCGCGGCGTACGCGTACAAGAAGTCGATCGGTCACCCGTTCGTCTACCCGCGCAACGACCTCGGTTACGTCGAGAACTTCCTGCGGATGACCTTCTCGGTGCCGGCGCAGGAGTACGACCTCGACCCGGTCGTCGTCTCCGCCCTCGACAAGCTGCTGATCCTGCACGCGGACCACGAGCAGAACTGTTCGACCTCGACGGTCCGTCTGGTCGGCTCGTCGCAGGCCAACATGTTCGCGTCGATCTCGGCCGGCATCTCGGCGCTCTGGGGCCCGCTGCACGGCGGCGCCAATCAGTCCGTCCTGGAGATGCTGGAGGGCATCCAGGAGAGCGGCGGCGACGTCGACTCCTTCATCCGCAAGGTGAAGAACAAGGAGGACGGCGTCCGCCTGATGGGCTTCGGCCACCGGGTCTACAAGAACTTCGACCCGCGCGCCAAGATCATCAAGGCCGCCGCGCACGACGTTCTCTCCGCCCTCGGCAAGTCCGACGAGCTGCTGGACATCGCCCTGAAGCTGGAGGAGCACGCGCTCTCCGACGACTACTTCGTCTCGCGCAGCCTCTACCCGAACGTCGACTTCTACACCGGCCTGATCTACCGGGCCATGGGCTTCCCGACCGAGATGTTCACGGTCCTCTTCGCCCTCGGCCGCCTCCCGGGCTGGATCGCCCAGTGGCACGAGATGATCAAGGAGCCGGGTTCCCGCATCGGGCGCCCGCGCCAGATCTACACGGGTGTGGTCGAGCGCGACTTCGTTCCCGTAGAGGAGCGCTAGACGCTCCGCTGAGGGGGCGCGTGAGGGGTTGTTGGTCGGCTGCGGCTGCGTCGTGGCTGGTCGCGCAGTTCCCCGCGCCCCTTTGGGGCGCGTGGTGCCTCCGTAGGCAATAAAGAAGGCGCCCTGGCGGCGGTCCCCCCACGGGCCGACGTCCAGGGCGCCTTCCCATGTCCCGGTGCGGATTCCCCCCACGGGATCCGGCCGGGCGTCTGAGAGAGCAGCGCCTGAATCGCTGTCTTTCTGTGCTGCGGTTTGAGCAGAACGAGCAAAACTCGACGTACTCATGTATGCGGTTGTGGTCTGCGCTCTGCCGGGACAGCGCACGCTCGGGAGGGCCGCTCAAAGCTTCCCTGCGTACGTGCCCCGGCAACCGCAATTCCGAGGAAGTCCCCCAAGACATCCTCAGATGTCAGCAAGCGCCCCCCAAGACGCCGTCTGACATCGTCAACTTAGACCTTCGAACCCCTTCGATGGTTACCTTCACATCACTGTGATCTGCGTCTCTTGCATATGTCCGTTAGATGCGCAAGAGCCCCGATATGGCGATCGGGACCCAAGCGTAAGGATGATGCGTGAGCCTTGTGAAGAGCTTATGTGAGCTGGGCGTAGGACTCCAGAGGGCCCCAGCGGCGTTCTTACTACGAATTCACCGGAACGTCCGCAGTCGCAGGCTGTTCGTCACCACGAACACGGACGAGAAGGCCATCGCGGCCCCCGCGATCATCGGGTTCAGCAACCCCGCCGCGGCCAGCGGCAACGCGGCGACGTTGTACCCGAAGGCCCACATGAGGTTGCCCTTGATGGTGGCCAGCGTCCGCCGGGACAGCCGGATCGCGTCCGCCGCCACCCGCAGGTCCCCGCGCACCAGCGTCAGATCGCCCGCCTCGATCGCCGCGTCCGTACCCGTCCCCATGGCGAGACCCAGATCGGCGGTGGCAAGCGCGGCCGCGTCGTTGACGCCGTCGCCGACCATGGCGACGGACCGCCCCTCGCGCTGCAGCCGCCGTACGGCTTCGACCTTGTCCTCGGGCAGGACCTCCGCGATCACCTGATCGATGCCGACCGCCTCCGCGACGGCCTCGGCGACCGTGCGGTTGTCCCCGGTCAGCAGCACCGGAGTCAGACCGAGCGCGCGCAGCTCGCGCACCGCCTCGGCGCTGGTCTCCTTCACGGCGTCCGCGACGGCGACGACACCACGTGCCGCTCCGTCCCAGCCGACCACGACGGCCGTACGACCGCCTCTCTCGGCCTCTTCCCGCGCGCGGGCGAGCTCGGGTGGCAGGGCGTCGTAAAGGCGCCCCACGGCCACCTCACGGCCCTCCACGCGCCCGCGGACGCCGCGCCCGGGGACGTTCTCGAACCCCTCGACCTCCGGCAACCTCCCGAGCCGCTCCTCGGCGCCCGCGGCGACCGCCCGCGCGACGGGGTGCTCGGAGGCGTGCTCGACGGCGCCCGCGAGCCGCAGCACCTCCTCCTCGTCGGCGCCCTCGGCGGCGTAGACCCCCTGAAGGGCCATGCGACCCGTGGTGACCGTGCCGGTCTTGTCCAGGACGACGGTGTCGATCCGGCGGGTGGACTCCAGTACCTCGGGGCCCTTGATGAGGATGCCGAGCTGGGCGCCGCGTCCCGTGCCGACCATCAGGGCCGTGGGCGTGGCCAGGCCCAGCGCGCACGGGCAGGCGATGATCAGTACCGCGACGGCCGCGGTGAACGCGGCGACCGTGTCGTCGGTGATGCCGAGCCAGGCCCCGAAGGTGGCGACCGCGAGGACGATGACCGTCGGCACGAAGACCGCGGAGACGCGGTCGGCGAGCCGCTGCACCTCGGCCTTGCCGTTCTGCGCCTCCTCCACCAGCCGCGCCATCCGCGCGAGCCGGGTGTCGGCGCCGACCCGGGTCGCCGCCACGACGAGCCGTCCGCCGGCGTTGACGGTCGCACCGGTGACGGCGTCACCGACGGTCACGTCCACCGGCACGGACTCGCCGGTCAGCATCGAGGCGTCCACGGCGGAGGTGCCCTCGACGACGGTGCCGTCGGTGGCGATCTTCTCGCCGGGCCGTACGACGAACCGGTCGCCGACGGCCAGCGAGTCCACCGGAACCCGGACCTCGCGCCCGTCCCGCAGCACGGACACGTCCTTCGCGCCCAGCTCCATCAGGGCACGCAGCGCCGCCCCCGCGCGGCGCTTCGCTCGGGCCTCCAGATAGCGGCCGAGGAGGATGAACGTGACGACGCCGGAGGCCACTTCGAGGTAGATCTGCGAGGCGCCGTCCGTGCGCGCGACCGTGAACTCGAAGTCGTCGCGCATGCCCGCCATGCCGGCGTCACCCAGGAACAGCGCCCACAGCGACCAGCCGAACGCCGCCAGGGTGCCCATCGAGATCAGCGTGTCCATGGTCGCCGCACCGTGCCGGGCGTTCGTGAACGCGGCCCGGTGGAAGGGCAGTCCGCCCCAGACGACGACCGGCGAGGCGAGGGTGAGCGCGAGCCACTGCCAGTTGTCGAAC
>JABFVM010000343.1 GCA_013362785.1 Streptomyces sp.
TCGGTCCGGTCGGTCCGGTCGGTCCGGTCCCCAATTCCGTGAGCGCGTACTTGAGATGTGGATCGGCTGAGGGGGAGCGCGCGATGACAACTATTCACGAACCCGCGGTGACCACGCCGGCCGACGCCCTCTCGGTGTGGCCCGCCTCGGCCGTCGAGCCCCGCGAGGGTGAAGTCACCGTCGGCGGGGTGCCGCTCGCCGAGGTCGCCGACCGCTTCGGCACCCCCGTCTACGTCATCGACGAGGACGAGGTGCGCGAGCGCTGCCGTACCTACCGCCACGCGTTCCCCGACGCCGAAGTCCTCTACGCGGCCAAGGCGTTCCTGTGCCGGGCGATGGTCCACTGGGTGGCCGAGGAGGGGCTGGGCCTGGACGTCTGCTCGGCCGGTGAGCTGGAGCTCGCGGTCACCACCGGCTTCCCGCCGGAGAAGATCGTGCTGCACGGCAACGCCAAGTCCCCGCGTGACCTGGACACCGCGCTGCGCCTCGGCGTCGGCCGTGTCGTCATCGACAGCCCGTCGGAGATCGCGCGGCTGGCCGCCGCCGTCGGGCCCGACGGCCACCAGAAGGTGATGGTCCGCGTCGTGCCCGGCATCAGCGCCGGCGGCCACGAGAAGATCCGCACCGGCACCGAGGACCAGAAGTTCGGCCTGTCCATCTCCGACGGCTACGCCCAGTACGCCATCGCCCGGATACTGGACCAGCCGCAGCTCGAACTCACCGGCCTCCACTGCCACTTGGGCTCCCAGATCACCAGCATCAAGCCCTACCTGGCCGCCGTACGCCGCATGGTCGGCCTGATGGCCCGCCTCCACGAACAGCACGGCCTGGTCCTGCCCGAACTCGACCTCGGGGGCGGCCACGGCATCGCCTACCGCCCGGGCGAACCCGCCCTGGACCTCACCACGCTGGCCCGCAAGGTGCGCGCGGAACTGGCCGAGGCGTGCGCGGCGGCCGGAATCGCCGTGCCCCGTCTCCTCATCGAACCCGGGCGCGCCATCGCCGGCCCGGCGGGGATCGCGCTCTACCACGTCCTCGCCGTCAAACGCACCGGCACGCACACCTACGTCGCCGTCGACGGCGGCATGAGCGACAACCCCCGGCCCGCCCTGTACGGCGTCCGGTACGCGCCGCGCCTGGTCGGCCGGCACAGCGGCGCCGCCCCGGTCCCGGTGACCGTTGTGGGCCGCCACTGCGAGGCCGGTGACATCGTCGCCGCCGATGTCGAACTCCCCGAGGACATCCGCCCCGGAGACCTGCTCGCCGTCCCGGTCGCCGGCGCCTACCACCTGTCCATGGCCTCCGGCTACAACCTGGTCGGCCGCCCACCGGTGGTCGCCGTGGACGACGGTCAGGCCAGGCTGCTGATCCGCCGCGAATCCCTGGAGGACATCCGCAGCCGCGACGTCGGGCTCTAGGGAGCCCGATCCACCCCCGATCCACCCCCGATCCACCTCCGATCCACCTCCGGACGAGCCACGGCCCAGCACTCGTCCGGAGGTGCCGCGTCCGAGGACCCTTGCCGGCGTTCGCGAGCCCTCGCCCCGGTTGTCGCACCCTTGCCGCACCCCTCACACCCCCATACAGTCCGCTCCGTAATGTTCGCCAACTGGGCCGAATGTTTCGATCGGCCCGCAGGGAGGGCTGACGCGCATGCGGACGTACGACAACCCGGTCATCGGCGGCTTCCACCCCGACCCCAGCGTGTGCCGGGTCGGCGACGACTACTACCTCGTCTGCTCCAGCTTCGAGTACTTCCCCGGCGTCCCGCTCTTCCACAGCCGCGACCTCGTGCACTGGCGGCAGATCGGCAATGTGCTGGATCGGCCGGGGCAGTTGGAGCTCGGGAACGACGTTCCGGCCTCGGCCGGCATCTACGCGCCCACCCTGCGCCACCACGACGACCGCTTCTACCTGATCACCACCGCCGTCGGCGCCGGCGGCAACTTCCTGGTCAGCAGCGACCGCCCCGAGGGCCCCTGGTCCGACCCGGTCTGGATCGACCTGCCCGGCATCGACCCCGACCTCGCCTGGGACGAGGACGGCAATTGCTGGTGTGCCGTCGCCGGGGTGCGAGTGGCCCGTATCGACCCGGCGACCGGGAAGGTGCTCGAAGGGCCCCTCCCGGTGTGGTCCGGTTCCGGCAGGCAGCACCCCGAGGCGCCGCATCTCTACCGCATCGGCGACTGGTGGTACCTGCTGCTCGCCGAGGGCGGCACGGCCCTCGGCCACAGCGTCTCCGTCGCCCGCGCCCGCTCCCCGCGCGGCCCCTACGAACCCGCGCCCGCCAACCCGGTCCTCACCCACAGCGGCACCGACCTCCCGATCCAGTGCACCGGCCACGCCGACCTGGTCCAGGCGCCCGACGGCACCTGGTGGATGCTGCTGCTGGCCACCCGTCCGAGCGGCTTCTTCCCGCACTTCCACGTCCTGGGCCGGGAGACCTTCCTGACCCCGGTGGAGTGGGTGGACGGCTGGCCGAGGGTCGGCCCGGTAAGGGACCGGCACCCGGCCCCCGCGGCCTGGCACCCCGCCGAACTCCCCTCCCCACGGGACGACTTCGACACCCCGAGCCTGGCGCCGTACTGGATCTCGCCGCGCCGTCGGCCGGACGGCTCGTGGTCACTGACCGACCGCCCCGGACGGCTCACCCTGCATGCCACCGGCAGCAGCCTCGATCGCCCGGGGCACACCTTCGTCGGGCGCCGCCAGCAGCACCCCGACTGCCGGTTCACGGCCCGGCTGGACCCCGGAACGGGCCGCGCCGGCCTGTCCGTTCGCATGGACGAGGCCCACCACTATGACATCGAGGTCGGCGGGGGAGAGGCGAGCGTGATCGCCCGTATCGGTCCCGTGCGGCAGTGCCTCGCGCGGGAGTCGGTGGCTGAAGGGCCCGTGACGCTGACCGTCGAGGTCCGCACGGACCGTCCCGTCTCCCCGACCGGCCAGGACACGCCCGGACTCAGGGCCGGCGGACCCGACACGATCGCCCTCTCGGCCGAAGGCGTGCGACTCGCCGAACTCGACGGCCGCTATCTGTCCACGCAGGTCGCGGGCGGCTTCACCGGCCGGGTCGTCGGCATGTACGTGACCGAGGGCAGCGCGGAGTTCGACTGGTTCGAGTACGCCCCTCAAGCGCCGCGCAGGCCGTGACCGCCGGCGGCAGATTCACCTCGCACAAGGGGTTGCCACCGTTTGGCAGCTGTCCTTAGGGTGCGGCAGCAGCAACGCAGCTTTCTGGATCTGTTCCGAAACTTTCGATCCAGGCGACCGGTGGACGGCCCATCGATGAGCCGTCCCGTACCCAAGGAGCGCATGATGGGCGACCCGGGACTGTCCCGCAGAGGCTTCCTGGCGGCCTCCGCCGCGGCCGGTGTGGGCATGACGGCACTGAGCGGTTGCGGCGGGGACTCGGACGGAGGGTCGTCGGACGGCACGACCACCATCGAGTGGTGGAACATCTCCACCACCGAGCCCGCCAAGAGTGTCTGGGCGGCGCTGGCCAAGAAGTTCGAGGCCCAGAACCCCAAGGTGAAGATAAAGATCGTTCAGCTGGAGAACGACGCCTACAAATCGAAGATGACGGCGCTGACCGCGTCCGGGAAGCTGCCCGACATCTTCCACACCTGGGGCGGCGGTGTCCTGAAGCAGCAGGTCGACGCCGGGCTCGTCGAGGACCTCACGGACCGGACGAAAGATTTCGCCGACGGCTTGCTGCCGGTCGCGCGGGAGCCGTACCTCCTGGACGACAAGGTGTACGGCATCCCGTTCGACATCGGCATGATCGGCTTCTGGTACAACAAGGCGCTCTTCAAGGACGCGGGCGTCAGCGAACCCCCGACCACCTGGACCGGCTTCCTCGACGCCGTACGGAAGCTGAAGGCCAAGGGCATCACCCCGCTCGCCCTCGCGGGCAAGGAGAAGTGGCCCGGCATGTACTACTGGGCCTACCTCTCGATGCGCACCGCCGGCGCCTCCGCCCTCCAGAAGGCCTACGACGACAAGGACTTCACCGGCGATCCCTTCATCCAGGCCGGCGGGCACCTCCAGGAACTCGTCGACCTCCAGCCGTTCCAGAAGGGCTTCCTCGGCGCCGCCTACAACAGCCCCACCGGCCAGGCCGCGACCGTCGG
>JABFVM010000073.1 GCA_013362785.1 Streptomyces sp.
GTACCTGGAGAAGGCGAACGACGTCCAGAAGTACAGCGTGATGTACGAGCACCTGCGGGCGCAGGCCCTGAACGTGGACCAGTCACGCCAGTTCATCGCGGATGTCGCGAAGGAGTACGCGCGCTGAGCGCCCTGCCCCGACCGGAGAAGCGCCGCACGGTACACCTTCTCCAGGGCGGGATGGAAGAGTCCACTGGAATATGCACCCACCCGGGTGAATAGTCGCTTCGTAAGCCGATGTTGGCGAGTAGCGTCGATCACGCCACCGAGCAACAAGGTTTGGCGTGAACCAACTCACCATCTCGCAATACGGAGTGAAAATGGCAATTCGTCAGGGTTCCACGGACACGTGGACCAAGTCCTCGTACTCCACAGGAAACGGCGCCTGCGTCGAGATCAAGTCACCGGTCATGGCGGCCATGGCGGTGCGGGACTCCAAGGTTCACGAGGGCCCCGTCCTGGCGTTCCCCGCAGACGCGTGGAACACCTTCGTGGCGTCGGTCAAGGCGTAAGGCGAGGATCTGCCCGATCCTTCGCCCCTCGACCCACCTCACGATCGACAACTGCACAAGCACCACAGTCAGAGCCCTCTCGACCAGCTCGCCGTCCTTGCCGAGGGGGCTCAACTGTGCCCGCGTCCGGTCGGCCGTCTCAGCGCAGTTCCGCCACGTACCGGTCCGTCCCCGGCACCGTGGGCACGAACGGCGCCACCAGCTCCACCCTCCCCAGCCCCGACTCCCCCACCGCCGCGTCCAGGTCGGCGAAGTGCTCTCCCCAGCACTGCCTCGGGTCCTCCTCCAGGAACCACAGGAGCGTCAGGCGGGTGTCCGTGCCCTCGACCTGCTTGACGTACGACATGCGGTCGAGCGGGAGGGGCGTGGGCCGGAAGACCGTCACCATCGCGGCCGGTGAGCCCGCGAGGCGCTTGGGGAGGTGGCGGGTGCGCAGCCACTCCAGCAACTCGGCGCGCTGCTCCGCCGAGTCGGCGTCGACGACCTGCACGACCAGGCCCGCGTAGGGGTGGTCCAGGGCGTGGAAGTCGCGGGGGCCGGCCGCGCCGTCGCGGTACACCGTCGCCTCGTGGTCCTGGAACGCCGTGAAGACATGGGTGCGGTCCTGGTAGACGCGGGCGTCGCGGTTGAGGCGCTTGTTGATGGCGACCGTCCAGCGCATGTGGTCGGCGTAGCGGCCGGCGGTGATCCAGTACGTCGAGATGTAGCACCCGGCGGTGACCGGCTGGGCGATCGCCGACTTCTCGGGGTAGCGCAGGAGTTGGAGATCCCGGGTCGCCACCCAGCGCCGCCCCGCGTACATCCAGGGCATCGCCATCGCGCCCGCGTAGTAGTGGTCGTCCTCGTACCAGCGGTTGTAGGCGTACTCGTGACCCGGGTGCGGTTCGACCATGGTGATCAGGGCGTGGCCCGGGGGGACTCCGTACGGGCCGACGGCGGCCAGTTCGGCGTACGTCTCGCTGCGGGTGTCCTCGCCGCGGGTCGCCTCGCCGCGGGTCGCCTCGTTGCGGGTGTCCTCGCTCATGGCGTTTCCTTCCCTCCTGCCCTTCCTTCCTGCCTCGGACGCCCATACTCTGACGCCCCGTCAGATAATGCGCCATAGCCCGGGAGGCCCCGATGTCACTGCTCAACGGCAAGACCGTCGTCGTCTCGGGAGTCGGCGCCGGGCTCGGGCACCAGGTCGCGGCGGCCGTCGTGCGGGGCGGCGGGAACGCGGTGCTGGGGGCGCGGACCGAGGGGAACCTGGTGAAGAGTGCCGGGGAGATCGATCCCGACGGGGCGCACTCGGCGTACCGGGCGACCGACATCACCGACGAGGGGCAGTGCGAGGCGCTGGCCGCGCTGGCGCGGGAGCGGTTCGGGGGGATCGACGGGGTGGTCCATGTCGCCGCCTGGGACTCCTACTTCGGCGGGCTTGAGGACGCCGACTTCACCACCTGGCAGTCGGTGCTCGACGTCAATCTGCTGGGCTCGCTGCGGATGACGCGGGCCTGTCTGCCGGCACTGAAGGAGGGTGGCGGTTCGGTGGTGTTCATCGGTACGCAGTCCGCCGTGGCCGCCCCGTCGCAGGTACGGCAGGCCGCCTACGCCGCCTCCAAGGGCGCCCTCACCAGCGCGATGTACTCACTGGCCCGCGAGCTCGGGCCGCACCGCATCCGGGTCAACACCGTGCTGCCGGGGTGGATGTGGGGGCCGCCGGTGCAGGCGTTCGTCCAGTTCACCGCGCAGACGGAGGGCGTGCCGGAGGCGGACGTACTCAAGCGGCTGACCGAGCGGATGGCGCTGCCGGAGCTGGCCACGGACGGGGATGTGGCCGATGCGGCCGTGTTCCTCGCGTCGGACCTGGCGCGGGCGATCACCGGACAGTCGCTGCTGGTCAACGCCGGGGAGCTGATGCGATGACGTTCATATAGCTGAACGCAGGCCAGCATGCCGAATACTTTTACCTCCCTTTGACCTTACACTCACTTGTCGTGTTCACGCGACAGCGCCCACGATGAGCCCCGGGCTGAACCCTGGGAGGACGCACATGAACGGTCTCGACTGGGCCGTGCTCGTCGGCTACTTCGGCGTGATGGTGGCGATCGGTGTCTGGTCGCACAAGCGGGTGGACAACGTCAGCGACTTCTTCACCGCGGGCGGCAAGATGCCGTGGTGGCTGTCCGGGATCTCGCATCACATGTCCGGCTACAGCGCGGTGATGTTCACCGGATACGCGGGCATCGCCTACACCTACGGCGTGACGTCCTTCGTCACCTGGTCCTTCCCCATCGCGCTCGGCATCGCCATCGGCTCGAAGCTGTTCGCGCCGCGCATCAACCGGCTGCGTTCACGGCTGCATGTGGCCTCTCCGCTGGAGTACCTGAAGAGCCGTTACGACCTGAAGACCCAGCAGGCGCTGGCCTGGTCCGGCATGCTGCTGAAGATCGTGGACGTGGGCGCGAAGTGGGCGGCGATCGCCACCCTGTTGTCCGTCTTCACCGGTGTGTCGCTCAACCAGGGCATCCTCATCACCGGCGGCATCACCGCCATCTACTGCACCATCGGCGGACTGTGGGCGGACGCGCTCACCGAACTCGGCCAGTTCGTCATCCAGTTGCTGGCCGGCGTCGCGATGTTCGTCGCGGTGATCCTGAAGCTGAACGACAAGGGCATCGGCTTCCTCGGCGCCTGGGACGAGCCGGAGCTGCAGGGCCACGGCGAGCCGCTGGTCGGCCCGTACGGCACGGTCTTCCTGCTCGCCTTCCTCTTCATCAAGCTCTTCGAGTACAACGGCGGCATGCTCAACCAGGCCCAGCGCTACATGGCCACGGCCACCCCGTACGAGGCCGAGCGATCGGCACGGCTGTCGGCGCTGCTGTGGCTGGTCTGGCCGGTGGTGCTCTTCTTCCCCATGTGGATGTCACCACTGCTGGTCGAGTCCCAGAAGCCGGACGGTTCCGACTCCTACGGCCTGATGACCGAACAGCTGCTCCCGCACGGCCTGTTGGGCCTGGTCATCGTCGGCTTCTTCTCGCACACCATGGCCATGTGCTCCTCCGACGCCAACGCCATCGCGGCCGTGTTCACCCGGGACTGCGCGCCGGTGATCTGGCGCCGGGCGCGGACCTGGAGCGAGGGGCAGGGGCTGAAGGTCGCCCGGATCACCACCGTCGTCTTCCTGGGTCTGTCCATGGCGGCGGCGACGCAGGTCAACTCCCCCGCGTTCAAGGACATCATCACCGTCGTGATCAAGTGGGTCGCCGGTCTGATGGGCCCGATGGCGATCCCGATGATGCTGGGCCTGCTCCGCCCGTTCCGCCGCTCCGGCCCCACGGCCGCGCTCACCAGCTGGTCGATGGGCCTGCTCGCGTTCTGGCTGGTCAACTACCCGATCAGCTGGCAGATCGAGGGCGGCGTACCGCTCCAGTACCAGGTCTCCATCCCGCTCGCGGTCTCCCTGGTCCTGTACATCCTCATCGGCTTCATCAAGCCGGAGGACACCCCGGAACGGCTCGCGATCGTGGAGCGCATCAACACGGACGGGGACGGGGCGGCCGCGGTTTCGCTGCCGACACCGGGTGCGGATGCGAATGCGGGCGCGGGCGGCGGCGGGGGCGGGGGCGGGGACTCGTTGGAGGACGTGGTGCGCGCGAAGGACTGAGGGACGGGAAGGGAACGGAGGGGCGGTCGCTCACGGATGGTGGGTGGCCGCCCTTGTCGTCACTGTCGCAACACGGCGCTCAGGCGCGCGGGTATCGCGCCAGCCAACCCGGTGCCGAGCCGGCCGGTCCGTGCAGTGCGGGGCCCTGGGTCATTTCCATGGCGAAGTCGTCGGCCAGTTCGAGGATGGTGGGACGGCCTTCCAGTTCGGACAGCCAGGCCGGGGGCAAGGCGGTCTCGCCGTGCAGGGCGCCGAGGAGGCCGCCGGTGAGGGCGGCCGCGGCGGCGGAGGGGCCGTCGTGGTTCACGGCGAGGCAGAGCCCGTGCCGGACGTCCTCGCCGACCAGGGCGCAGTACACGGAGGCCGCGAGCAGTCCGTCCGCCGAGCCGTCGGCCGCGAGTTCCTCCACCCGTGCCGGGCTGGGCATGCCCTGCCGTACGGCGCCCAGCGCGTGCTGCAACGCGTCGGACACGGGCTCGTGGCCGGGCCGCAGGGCGAGCAGGGCGAGGGCCCGCTGTACGGCGCCGTCGAGGCTCTCCCCGCAGGCGAGCCCGTGCACGATCACCGCGTACGCGCCCGCCGACAGGTAGGCGACGGGGTGGCCGTGGGTCTGCGTCGCGCACTCCACGGCGAGCTGGATGACGAGCTGCGGCTCCCAGCCGACGAGCAGTCCGAAGGGCGCGGAACGGGCGACGGCCTCCGGTCCGAGTTCGGCGGCGTTCTTGGGCGACTCCAGCGTGCCCATGGTGTCGTCACCGAGACCGAGCAGAAGGGCGCGCGTCGGGTCCCGGCGGGCGTACAGCCACTCCTCGCGGGCCAGCCAGCCGTCGTCCTTGCGGCGCTCGTCGGGTCCCCAGTCCCGCTGGGTGGCGGCCCAGCGCAGATACGCCCGGTGCACGTCGGTCGGCGGATGCCAGGCACCCGTGTCCCGCCTCACCTGCGCTCTTATCAGGCCGTCGACCGAGAAGAGGGTCAGCTGGGTGAGATGGCTCACGGCACCGCGCCTGCCGTACCCGAACCCGAGATCGACGAGGCCCTCGGCGCCGTACTGGTCCTGGATCTCCTCCAGCCCGAGCGCGTCGACGGGCGCCCCGAGGGCGTCCCCGACGGCCGCCCCGAGCAGCGTGCCGCGCACCCGGCTACGGAAGTCCTGCTGTTCGGTACGGCCCCAGACGGCGCCGGCTGTCGCACTCACCAAGACCTCCCCGTGACACCGTCCGACCGCACGACAGTTCGCCACTGTAATCGACCGGGGACGATCGGTTCAGGGGGCGGATCGGTATGCGAGGTGTGACCGAAGTGGTCCTGAGTTGGTCCTGAGTGGTCAGTTATCACCCGTACCAGGTGACATTGCCACCGCCTCGGCCGCCTCCCTGATCGCGCGGATCTCGGTGATCGCTTCCGTCGGGTCACCGCCCAGGTGGGGGTTCCCCCTCTAGGGGAGGACGAAGGCTCGCAGCGGGGCGAGGCTCTGTGTCTGCTGGGCGTTCGTCGTGGACTCGAAGAGGTGCCGTGTGAGCGCCGGGATCCGGCTCGGCGCGATGCGTGCGACCGCAGCCCGCAAGGCCGTCCGGGGTCAGCTCGGGCATGGGGATCAGCGCTTGTGGCGGGGTTGGTTCTTTCACCGGTTCTTTGTCTTTGGCGTCGGGCACGGCCGGGTCATCGGTCCACGCGGTCCGGCGCCGGACCGATCTCCGCCCACACGGTCTTGCCGTTCGCGGGCGCCTGCTCGACGCCCCAACGGTCGGCGTACGCCGCCACGATCATCAGCCCTCGCCCCGACTCCGCGTCACCGCCCGCCGTGTCGCCGACCTGCGGGATCCGGTCACCTCGGGCGTCGGTGACCTCGATTCGGAGCGTGCCGTCGGTGTGGAGTTTCAGCCGGAGTCTGAAATCCCGGCCCGGGACGCGTCCGTGACGTACGGCGTTCGACGCGAGCTCCGCCACGACGTGTGTCGCGCCCTCGAAGGATCTTTCCCAGTCGTCGAGTTGGCGCTCGGCGAGGAGGCGGGCCAGTCGAGCACCTCTTCGAGTAGCGGACAACTGCACCGTGAAGTGGTGCGTGGAACAGGTGACTTGGGTAAGGGATTTCGGGCTCATGTCACCTAGCGTGGCGAGCCCACTCCTACGCTGAACAGCCACGAACTCGGTACGGAGCGTGACTGTCCGGACGCTCGCCGGGGTCGTACGGCTCGTACACCAGGAGGGAAGACGTGGAGGACGAGGAAGCCGAGGCCGTTCTCAGGACGGTCGGACGGCAGATCAAGCTGTGGCGGGAGGCCGCCGGGAAGAAGCAGGGGGAACTGGGCTCCGCCATCGGGTACGGCGAGGAGATGGTCTCGTCGGTGGAGCGTGGGCGGCGGATTCCCAAGCCCGACTTCCTGGACAAGGCCGATGAGGTGCTCGGGGCAGGCGGGATCCTCTCTGCGATGAAGGAGGACGTGGAGAGGGCCCGGTATCCGAAGAAGGTTCGGGATCTGGCGAAGCTGGAGGACGAGGCGGCCGAACTGGGGGCCTACGCCGCCCTCCACATCCACGGCCTGCTTCAGACCCCTGGGTACGCGCGGGCGTTGTACGAGATGCGGAGGCCCGCGTACACGGAGGAGGAGGTCGACCGCCTCGTCGCCGCTCGCATGGCGAGGAAGGCCGTCTTCGAGCGGGCGCCCCGGCCGGAGATCACGTTCGTCCAGGAAGAGGCGACGCTTCGGCGGCCCGTCGGGGGCAGAATGGTGTTGCGAGAGCAGCTCGAACACCTGCTTGAGGTGAACAAGTTGCGGCACGTCTCGATCCAGGTGATGCCTCTGGACCGCGAGGACCACGCGGGCATGATGGGCTCGATCCGCCTGCTGAAGCTCCGGGGCGGAAAGACGCTGGGGCACTCGGAAGGCCAGCTGTACGACCGAGTGATCAGTGATCCTCGGGAGGTTCAGATCTTGGAGATGCGCTATGGAATGATCCGGGCGCAGGCGCTCCCGCCGCGAGAATCCGTGGCCTTCATCGAGAAAGTCCTGGGAGAGGAAACATGACCCCCACGCTGATGTGGTTCAAGAGCAGCTACAGCGGCAACGACGGCCCCGACTGCGTCGAAGTCGCCATATCCCTCACCAACGCCACCATCCACATCCGCGACTCCAAGGACAGGGATGCGGCGTGGCTGGCGTTCTCGGACACCTCGTGGGTCGAGTTCGTTACCTTCGCGGCGAGCCGTTGACCGTCACTCTGTCGCCCGGGACCGGATGGCGTCACGTGCCTCGGTGAGTTGGGTGAGGATCGGTGCGATGCGGGCTCGTGCGGTGTCCGGGACGTCGCTCAGTCCCTGGATCGCCTCGTCGATCAGAGCGCGGTCTGCCTGAACCCATGGCCTGGACCGCACGACTGCGACCTGTCGGTGGACGTTCTCCAACGCCTCGTTCCAGAGACCTAGACGGCCCAGAACATGCACTTGATAGGTGTAGGCCAAGACGTAGTCGGGGTTCAGTTCGACAGCACGGTCCAGTTCCGCACGTGCCTCGTCCAGTCGCTCCAAGTTCATCAGTGCCCAGCCTCGCCGCGCGAGGACCCAAGCGTCATCCGGTCGTAGCTCCTTCGCACGGTCCGTATCGGCAAGGGCCCGTTCACTGTCACCCAGTTGTCCATACAACCTCGCCCTCTGGCCCAGCGCCCAGACGTACTCAGGATTGAGTTCGATAGCTCGGTTGAGGTCGGCCAGGGCGTCATAGTGACGCCACATCAGGCCCTGACAGACTCCGCGGCTTGCGTACGCCGAGGCGTACGCCCCGTCGATCTCGATGGCGCGGTCGTAATCAGCGAGGGCGGCGGTGTGACGGCTTGCGGCTACCAACGCGTCACCCCGTTCACACAGTACCCAGGCCTCACCGGGTGCGAGAGCGACCGCACGGTCCAGGTCGGCCAGGCGCCGATCGTCACTGCGTGAGCGCCATATTCGAGCCCTGCGCACCAAGGCCCAGACGTACCCCGAATCCAGCTCCAGAGCCCGATCCAAGTCCGCCAGCGCCGAATCGAGTTGGCCGAGCTGGTGGTGTGTGACCCCACGAGCCGCCCAGGCGGACCGGTTCGTCGGATCGAGTTCGATCGCGCGATCCAGGTCCCTCATGGCGGCTTCGTTGTTTCCGGTCACGCGGTGGTAGTCACCACGCCGGCTGAGGACCACTGGCCTGTCCGGTGTCAGCTCATCGGCACGGTCCAGATCAGTGATGGCGGCGACGAGGTCACCCGCTCGTGCTCGCACGACCGCCCTGGCGACATGTGCCGATGCGGGTTGCGGATCGAGCGTGACGGCACGGTCGAGCTCGACCAGCGCGCGAGAGATTTCGCCCTGGTTTCCCAGCACCACGCCCCGCAGCCGATGGGCCTGCGCCTGTCCTCGCGCATCAAAGCCGCCTCGCGCGAGCAACAAACCGAGGGCGTCGAGCGTTCCTCCTCTCCCAAGGGCTTCCGCCAGCTCGCTGCCCCACGTGCTGAGTGACTTCGCTTCCGTATCCGCGCCTGCCTGCGCCAGGGTCCGAACCCACCGCCGGGCTACCGCCTCCCCCTCTCCGCAGGCGGTCACCACGTCCTTCAGTACGTCCGGCAACGCACCACGTGCTCCGGCACACAACAGGTGATATCCCTCCGCGAGCCGCAGCTCCAGCCAGTCTTCATCTGCCCACAGCTCGCGGGCTTCACGGCCCGCCTCGACTTCGGTCCGCCAGTCCCTGAACACCTCTGCCAGTCGGGTATGTTGCCGGCCCCAGTCACGTGGCGAGTGCTGACGCTGCAGCCGAAGCATCTGCTCCCGCACCAGGTCGTGGTATCGCGGCCGGTCACCGCGATCGTCCACGAACGGCAGTGACCGTAACCAGCCGAAAAGCTCGTCGGCCCCCTCGTCCCGGCAGTCCGCAGCCGCCCGGAACACGTCCATGTCCAAGTGCCGAGGCAACGCGCACGCCATTGCCACTGCCCTTCGCACCGGATCTCGCTCCCACTTCAGAAAGCGCTCGACAGCCGTCGTACTGAGACCGCCGACGTCGTCCGAGTCGGAGGGACGCTGTTCTGCCAGGGTCGAGACAAGCACCGGCAATCCGCCCGTGAGTCGCAGTACCTCCGCCACGACGGGCTCGGCCACGACTCCTTTGCCCGCCAGCAGCGCACGTACTTCGGCGTCCGTGAACGGCCCTAGAGGCACGTCCGCCATGAAGTCCGCAAAGGCGCCCCAACGAGCGACATCGAAGGGGTGTTGGCCAGCGGTGACCACCACCACGGTGGCGGGCAGGGCGCCGTGCCGGTCGGTCGTCATCACCTCGTGCAGCCACGCGTCGAGAAACGGGCGAGTCCTTTCGTACGTATCGAAGAAGAGGGCGATCCACGGCACCGCAGACGCCGCGCTAGACAGCTCGTTCAGCAACATGGGGGTGAGCACGCGCTCTGGATGCAGCACCAGCTGCACATCTTCCTGGTTGCGAAAACGTGCGCTGAGCTCGGCTCTCAACCGGTCAGCACCCTGAGCGAGTCGATCCGCGTCCAAAGCTCCCGCGAAGACGCCCACGCCCGGCACCATTCCCAACCCGACCAGCCCGGCGCGCGCCGCCGCCACGCTCCCCGCCGAAGGTCCCTCCGGTTCCGGCTCAAGTGTCGCGATCGCCGCCGCCTCCGCCTCGTGCCGCCGTTGCCGGTGCGTAGCCAGCAGACGGTCCAGCTCCTTGAACCGATGACCCTGACCGGCGAATTGTCGACTGATCGTCGCCATCGCCTCCGGCACGCTCCCGACGCTCTCGTCGACGTACGCCGTGAGGGCCCCCTTCTCCCGCGCGAGCTGCTCCAACTCCCGTACCAGGAAGGTCTTTCCGACCCCCGCGTCGCCGTGAACGTGAAACAGGAACCGATGCCGCTCGTCTTCCGGCGGCACATCGAAGTTCGCCCGGAACGCGGCCCGCTCGTCACTCCGCCCCACGAACCCGGCACGCCTGCGCTGACGGATCAGCTCCTGCATCGACAATCGCGTCGGCCTCATCCGATCCACCCCTATAGCCAGTGCACTCCGAAGTCTGGCAGAGGCTTGACACCCGAACAGCCAGCTTCGATTGACTTCGGAATACGTTCCGAACTATCGTCGAATCATGTCCACCCCCACGGTCGCCTTCTCCGAGCTCTCAAAGAACTCGAAGCGCGTCGCCGAAACGCTCGACCGTACTCAGCGCGTGCACATCACACGCCGGGACGGCGAGGATCTCTACCTGACGACCGCACGCCATGACCAGCAGCGCGAGGAAACGGCGGACATCACGGCCCGCCTCCTCGCCGCCCTCGTGCGCAGCGATGCCGGCGAGCGGGCCATACTCCGCGCGCTCTCCTCGGTCTTCCCGTGGGTCCGTCATCTGTCGGCAGACGAGCTGAAGGAATTCGTGGCCGAGCTCATCGACGCCACATTCGACGCCGCCCAGCTGGACGTCCACGCCAATCTCCACCGCGTCGTCGTCGAGTGGCGCGCGACGGCACGTGTCCTCGCCGACCCCGAGCTCACCGCGCAGCTCACCCGACGGCTGCCGGACGAGGACCATGGCGAGGTGACCGCGCCGTGAGCCCCAAGCGTGGCGACGACGTCGCCCCACCGCCAGTGGACGAGGAATGGCGCTTACGATTCGCGACGAACGAGGCGGCGAAGGGGTGGGGAGAGCTGGGCGCAGAGGCCCCGGGAAACACACGGCGCTGCTTCGAAGCGCTGCGCAGTGACCCCTTGCGCCGAGCGGATCCCGACCGTCAGCACCGGCTGCGCGGTCGTCTGGCCACGGGAAACCTCGGTGGTCAGGAGTATCCCCAGTGGGAGTACGAGGTGACGGCCGGTGGTCGCGTCCGTTACCTCGTCGATGAGGCGCGCCGGACCGTCCATCTCGTGTACGCGTCCACTCGTCATCCCAAGGACACCGAGTAGACCCCGTATTGGCTGGCTCAATGCGTATGTGGTGAACCAGCCAGCCAGGGAAGATGACCACCATGCCAACCACACCCCCACGCAGCGCACTCCATCTCGCGGCCACCCTCCTCACCGGGACCGTCGCCCTCTACATCGCCCTCGTCGCCTTCGGGAACATCACCGACTTCGGTACGAACCAGCAGTTCGTGCGGCATGTCCTGGCGATGGACACGACGTTCAAGGACGACGACCTGATGTGGAGAGCCGTCACCAGCAAGGGGCTTCAGGACGCGGCGTACGTCGCGATCATCGTCTGGGAGACGTTCGCCGCCCTCGTTCTCATATACGGCACCTGGCTCTGGTTCCGCCGCGACGACGCCCGTGCCCGTCGCTTCTCGACGTACGGTCTGCTGATGCTCATGCTGCTGTTCGGCGCCGGGTTCATCGCGATCGGCGGTGAGTGGTTCTCCATGTGGCAGTCCGGGGACTGGAACGGGCTGGACGCGGCGACGCGGGTGTTCCTGTTCAGCGGGCTCGTGCTGGTGGTCAACCATCTGCCGTTCGGGCAGGGGGGCCGGAAGACCGACGCCGCCTGACGCGTATCCCGACAGCTTTCCCTGACAGCTTTCCCTGACATTTTTCAGCGACGCAGGGCCCATTTCTGGACCGACTCCAGGGGCCCTGCCGAGAAACGCCGCAGCCACAGCGTGGAGCCCACCATCAGCACCGCGCAGACCGTGACCCACAGCCCCACGACCCACCAGGGGCCGGTGTCACCGAGCCGCTCGGCGAGGCCCAGCCCGATGCCGTACGACACCAGCACGCACAGCACGTTCTGGAGGACGTAGCCGGACAGGGCGGTGCGGCCGACGGAGGTCAGGCCCGTGAGCAGCGGGCCCGGCCGCCGTACCCGGTCCACCACGGCGCCGATCAGCCCGATGTACCCGAGGGCCAGCAGCGGGGCGGTGCCGTAGCGGGCAAGGAGGAAGAAGTCCGGGCCGCCCAGTGCCGCGGCGACGTTGAGCGGCAGGCCGAGGCCCAGGCCCCACCACAGCAGGCGGGAGCGGAGTCGGCGGGCCGTGTCGTCCGTACCGAACGCGCCCGCCCGGAACAGCCGGACGCCCAGCAGGAAGAGGAAGACCAGGAGGAAGAAGGTCAGGACCGGTTCCATGCGCAGCGCTATCGCGTTCTCCAGGCGGAAGGAGATCTGGTCCAGGTAGCTGCCGTGCGCGTACAGGTCCACGACCTCGCGGGAGACGGTGCCGCCGCTGTCGCTGCCGTCACCGGTGCCGGCTATCGCGACGGTCAGCAGACCCATCAACGTCAGATGCAGGCCCGCCGCCCACCACATCACCCGCCGCTGGGCCCGTTCCGAGCGGGTCAGCAGCCAGGCGACGAGGAGTGCGGTGACCGCGTACCCCATCAGTACGTCCCAGGCGAAGACCAGGACGAAGTGGACGGTGCCCTCGCCGAACAGGAACAGCGCCCGCCACCGGTAGCGTCCCGGCCACGGCTGCCCGCGGCGCGCCGCCGAGGCGTACTGGATGGCCAGCCCGACTCCGAACAGGATCGTCAGCAGCGACAGGAACTTGCCGTTCGCCAGCACGCTGAACGCGCCCTCGACGACGTCCCCGAGCGACCCGGACGACAGCTCGCTCGAAGTGGACTGCTGGGCTCCCCACTCGGCGCCGGGGCCGGTGAAGATCCATACGTTGGTCATGAGCGTGCCCAGGATGGCCGCCCCGCGCAGTACGTCGAGGAGGGGGAGCCGTCGTCCGGTGGGCGAGGTGGACTCCAGTGTCTGCGGGGCTCGCGCGTCCGTGTGCGTCATGCGTTCATCGTCCCGGCGGCGACGGCCCGATTCGTCGTGAGCGGTGCCGAACCCGCCGTACACAAAAGGATGCAGACGACGGCGGGAACCCGTCCGCCCTGAGAGGGACGGCTACTTGACGACGACGACTTTCGTACCGCTCTCCCCGAACGTCCACAGCGCCGCCCCGTCGGCCGCGCGCATCCGGACCCCGCCGGTCTGCTTGCCCGCGGCGGGCGGGGGCGAGGAGCCGTCGACGGCGTTGGAGAAGGCGATGGAGATGCCGGACTTCGCGGCGAAGTAGACGATGTTCTCGATCTCGACGCCGTCCGAGCCGGTGGTCGACTCGTTGCGCGAGGACACCGTGTAGCTACCGAGGTCAGGGTCCACGGTGCCCGGCCAGACGGCGAAGGTACGGCGCGCCGCGTCGCTCGCGTCGACCAGCCACACCCGCTTCTGCCCCAGGGAGTACACGATCCGGCGTCCCGTGCCCGAGCCGTCCGGCACGGTGGCGGGCGACGCGGACTTCGACGGGGCGGGGCTCGCGCCCGGGGACACCGACGCGCTCGGCCGGGCCGCCGCGGCCGTCGGGTGCGGCCCCTTGTCGGCCTGCACGGCGAGAACGGTGACGGCGGCTATCGCCCCCACCGTCAGACCGGTCACCCAGACCTTGGGAGCAGGCACGGGCACGCATCTCCTCGGCTACGAAATCCACGGAACGCCATCGAACGGCTACGGAACGCCATGGACCCCCTCCAGCGGGGGTCGGATCATCGTACCGACCCCCGCGACCCGGTCCTCCTCAGTCCAGCACTGGCAGCAAGTCCGGCAGATGCCCGTCCGACGCCGTCGCCGCCCGCTGCCGTTCCTCCGGTACGTCCCCGTACAGGGTCGTGCGGGGCTTCGCCGGGCGCCCGGCCGCCTCGGCCACGGCCACCAGGTCGCGTACCGACTTGTAGGAGCCGTACGACGAACCCGCCATCCGCGAGATCGTCTCCTCCATCAGCGTGCCGCCGAGGTCGTTCGCCCCGGAGCGGAGCATCTCCGCCGCACCCTCGGCGCCCAGCTTGACCCAGCTGGTCTGGATGTTGGGGATGTACGGGTGGAGCAGCAGCCGGGCCATCGCCGTGACCGCCCTGTTGTCGCGGGTCGTCGGGCCGGGGCGGGCGATGCCGGCCAGGTAGACGGGCGCGTTGGTGTGGATGAAGGGGAGCGTCACGAACTCCGTGAAACCGCCGGTCTGTTGCTGGATTCCGGCCAGGGTGCGCAGGTGGCCGAGCCAGTGGCGGGGCTGGTCGACATGGCCGTACATCATGGTCGACGAGGACCGGATGCCGAGTTCGTGGGCCGTCGTGATGACCTCGATCCAGGTCGCCGTGGGCAGCTTGCCCTTGGTCAGGACCCAGCGGACCTCGTCGTCGAGGATCTCGGCGGCGGTGCCGGGGATGGAGTCCAGGCCCGCCTCCTTGGCGGCGCTCAGCCACTCCCTGATCGACATGCCGGTGCGGGTGGCGCCGTTCACCACCTCCATGGGTGAGAAGGCGTGTACGTGCATGCCGGGCACCCGCGTCTTCACCGCCCGCGCGATGTCGAAGTACGCCGTCCCGGGCAGGTCCGGGTGGATGCCGCCCTGCATGCAGACCTCCACCGCGCCCACGTCCCAGGCCTGTTGGGCGCGGTCGGCGACCTGGTCCAGGGAGAGGGTGTAGGCGTCGGCGTCCGTGCGGCGCTGGGCGAAGGCGCAGAAGCGGCAGCCCGTGTAGCAGACGTTGGTGAAGTTGATGTTGCGGGTGACGATGTACGTCACGTCGTCGCCGACGGCTGACTTGCGGACGTCGTCCGCGATCCGGGTCAGCGCGTCCAGCGCCGGTCCGTCCGCGTGCAGCAGGGCGAGGGCCTCGGCGTCGGTCAGCTTCGTCGGGTCGTCGGCCGCGGTCCGCAGCGCCTCGCGTACGTCCGTGTCGATGCGCTCCGGCTCCATTCCGGGGGCGGCGGCCTCGCGCAGGGCGCCCCAGTCGCCGTACACCTCGTCGAAGTCGTCGCGGCGGTCGGACGTACGGCCCTCGGTGTCGATGGTGGTGTGGAGGTCGGTGCGGCCGGACGCGACGAAGGCCTCCTCCGGCTCCTGCCAGGGGAGCCCTTCCGGAAGGGCGTCCGGACGCGCCAGCCCCGTCTCCGGGTCGGCGAGCGCCGCCACGTGCGGGCGCAGCCGCGGGTCCAGCCAGGGCTCGCCGCGCTGGACGAACTCCGGGTAGACACAGAGGCGTTCACGCAGCTCGAACCCGGCCGCCGCGGAACGCTCGGTCAGCTCCTCGATCTGCGGCCAGGGGCGCTCGGGGTTCACATGGTCGATGGTCAGCGGGGAGACGCCGCCCCAGTCGTCGATGCCGGCCGTGATCAGCCGCTCGTACTCGCTGTCGACCAGGTTGGGCGGGGCCTGGATGTTGGCGGCGGGCCCGAGGATGTGCCGGGCGACGGCCACCGTGGCGATGAGCTCGTCGAGTTCCGCGTCCGGCATGCCGCGCATCGCGGTGTCCGGCTTGGCGCGGAAGTTCTGGATGATCAGTTCCTGGATGCTGTGGTACGACCGCGAGACCCGGCGGAGCGCGAAGAGGGACTCGGCCCGCTCCTCGTACGTCTCGCCGATCCCGATCAGGATCCCGGACGTGAAGGGGACGGAGGACCGGCCCGCGTCCTCCAGAACGCGCAGGCGGACGGCGGGTTCCTTGTCGGGGGAGCCGTGGTGCGGGCCGCCGGGCTCGGACCACAGGCGGGTCGCGGTCGTCTCCAGCATCATGCCCATCGACGGGGCGACGGGCTTGAGGCGCTGGAAGTCGGTCCAGGTCATGACGCCCGGGTTGAGGTGGGGCAGCAGGCCCGTCTCCTCCAGGATGCGGATGGAGATGGCGCGGACGTAGGCGATGGTGTCGTCGTAGCCGTGCGCGTCGAGCCACTCCCGCGCCTCGGGCCAGCGGTCCTCCGGCTTGTCGCCGAGGGTGATGAGGGCTTCCTTGCAGCCGAGGGCCGCGCCCTTGCGGGCGATGTCGAGGACCTCGTCCGGGGACATGAACATCCCGTGCCCGGCGCGGCGCAGCCTGCCGGGCACGGTGACGAAGGTGCAGTAGTGGCACTTGTCCCGGCACAGCCGGGTGAGGGGGATGAACACGCTCTTCGAGTACGTGATGACGCCCGGCCGGCCCGCCGCCTCCAGGCCCGCGTCCCGCACCCGGCCGGCGGACGCGGCGAGGTCGTCGAGTGCCTCGCCGCGGGCCTGGAGCAGTACGGCCGCCTCGGACACGTCGAGGGCGACGCCGTCCCGGGCGCGTTTGAGGGCGCGACGCATGGAGTTCTCGGTCGGGCCGGTGGCGCCTGGGCGCTCGGTGGGGCGCTCGTCGGGGCCAGGTGTCGAGCCGGTTCCGGAGGTCGCGGAAGTCGTCATCCTTCGAGCATACGAGCGAGCTGATCAGTGCAATTGGGCGCCGCCCGATTCAGGCGACTTGTGCCGGGGTGCTGGGGGTGACGCCCGGCGCGTTCCGGGGCTTGCCGGATCGGCAAACGAAGTCGTGGTCTCGGCAGGGGCTTGCGCATGATCGGTGTTGAGCCCACGGAAGCAGTGGAGCGGGGTTCTGGAGCAGGGCTCTGGAGCAGGGTTCTGGAGGAGGGTGCATGTCTCGGCATCGGCAACGGCATGGGCACGTCGCGGAGATCACACATCGGCTGGTCCCCTCGCCCGGGGGCCGGATCCATCTCGTGGAGCAGGGAACCGGGCCGCTGGTGCTGCTCGTACACGGCTTCCCGGAGTCCTGGTACTCCTGGCGCCACCAGCTGCCGGTACTCGCGGCGGCGGGATACCGCGCGGTCGCCGTCGATGTCCGCGGCTACGGACGCTCCTCCAGGCCGGCGGCGACGGATGCGTACCGGATGCTCGACCTGGTGGAGGACAACGCCGCGGTGGTGCACGCGCTCGGCGAGGAGACCGCGGTGGTCGTCGGCCACGACTGGGGCGCCACCATCGCCGCGAACTCCGCCCTGCTCAGGCCGGAGACCTTCCGGGCCGTCGGGCTGCTGAGCGTGCCCTACACGCCGCGCGGCGGACCGCGCCCCAGCGAGGTCTTCGCCCGGATGGGCGGGGACGGGGAGCCCGGTGGCGGGGA
>JABFVM010000557.1 GCA_013362785.1 Streptomyces sp.
CCGGCGGCGCGCAGGGCGGCGCAGACGCGGTAGCCGTTCATGCCGGGCAGCATGATGTCGAGGATCACGAGGTCGTACGACCCCTCGGAGGCCCGGTACAGCCCCTCCCTGCCGTCGTGGACGACGTCCACGGCGTATCCCTCGGCCGTCAGCCCCTTGGCGAGCGACAGGGCCAGCCGCTTCTCGTCCTCCACGATCAACAGGCGCATGCGTACAGCCTGGCAAAACGAAGCTGAAGATCTCTTCAGGGGGCTTCAGGTTCTCCTCAGCGTCGGTTCGGCAGATTGATCCACGTCGAAGCATTCGCAGCACACCGGGAGGGAACCCCATGAAGCGCAACATCGTCATCGCCACCGTCGCCGCCGCCGCCCTGATCGGAGGCGGCACCGTCGCGGCCTACGCGGTGGGTGGCGACGAGAGCGCACCCACGCGGCCGCAGTCGAACGTACGGGTCGCCGACGACCGGGACGACAGTGCGGAGGACGCCGCCGACGACCGGGACGACGACGCCGTCGAGGTCCGTGAGGCGGCCGGCACCGCCAAGGTGACCGCCGCCGACGCGATCGCGGCCGCCCTCAAGCACACGCCGGGCACGGCCGTCTCCGCCGATCTGGACGACGACGGCTCGAACGCCTGGGAGGTGAACGTCGTCAAGGGCGACGGCACCGAGTACGACGTCCGGGTCTCCGCCGACAACGGCAAGGTCCTCGGCGCCCAGCGCGACGCCGACGACGACAACGACGGCCGCGAGGACCTCGCCACCCTGAAGGGCACGAGCGTCGACGCCCGCGAGTCCGCCCGGGCCGCCGCGGCCCACGGCACCGTCACCGACGTCGACCTCGACGACGACGGCCCCGCGGCCTGGAGCGTCGAGACCACCAAGGGCGAGTGGAAGGTCGACCTGAAGACGGGCAAGGTCACGCAGGACCACGACCAGGACCACGACGACCGTGACGGCGACGACGACTGATCGGGGTCCTGGCGCCCAATGGCTCGGGGACTGCGGATCGTTGGCGGGTGCGGGTGGCACTCGGCTGGTCGCGCAGTTCCCCGCGCCCCTTTGGGCGCTGCCGTCAGGTCCGTGTGAGGCCGGCCACCAGTTCGTCTGCGGCCCTGTAAGGATCCAGCTCCCCGGCGACGATCCTCTCCGCCAGTGCCCCGAGCCGTCGGTCGCCGTGCAGGTCGGCGATGCGTTCGCGGAGGGCGGTGACGGCGATCGCCTCCACCTCGCGGGCGGCGCGGGCGCGGCGGCGTGCGGTGAGGACGCCGCGCTCCTCCATCCAGGCCCGGTGCTTCTCCAGGGCTTCCAGGACCTCGTCGACGCCCTCGGCGCGGGCGGCGACCGTCTTGACGATCGGCGGGCGCCAGTCGCCGGGGCGGCGGGACTCGCCGAGGCCGAGCATGTGGTTGAGCTCGCGGGCGGTGGAGTCGGCGCCGTCGCGGTCGGCCTTGTTGACGACGTACACGTCGCCGATCTCCAGGATTCCGGCCTTGGCCGCCTGGATGCCGTCGCCCATGCCGGGGGCGAGGAGGACGACGGAGGTGTCGGCCTGGGAGGCGATCTCCACCTCCGACTGGCCGACGCCGACCGTCTCGACCAGGATCACGTCGCAACCGGCCGCGTCCAGGACGCGGATCGCCTGCGGGGCGGCCCAGGCCAGCCCGCCGAGGTGGCCGCGGGTCGCCATCGAGCGGATGTAGACGCCGGGGTCGGAGGCGTGGTCCGACATCCGCACCCGGTCGCCGAGCAGGGCGCCGCCCGAGAAGGGCGAGGACGGGTCGACGGCCAGGACGCCGACCCGCTTGCCCTGTTTGCGGTACGCGGCCACCAGAGCGGACGTGGATGTCGACTTGCCGACACCCGGCGATCCCGTCAGCCCCACCACATAGGCGTTGCCCGTCAGCGGGGCCAGCGCCGCCATGACCTCCCGCAGCTGCGGGGACGCCCCCTCCACCAGGGAGATCAGCCGGGCCACCGCCCTGGGCCGCCCCTGTCTGGCCTGGGCCACCAGTGTGGAGACGTCCTGCATCACAGCTCCGTTCCGAGGATCACGTACAGCGTGCCGGTTCAGGCCTTGGGTACCCGCACGATCAGTGCGTCACCCTGCCCGCCGCCACCGCACAGCGCGGCCGCGCCGACCCCGCCGCCCCGGCGCTTCAGCTCCAGGGCCAGGTGCAGCACGAGGCGGGCGCCCGACATGCCGATCGGGTGACCCAGGGCGATGGCTCCGCCGTTGACGTTCACCTTTTCCGTGGACACGCCGAGGTCCTTCATTGACTGCACCGCGACGGCGGCGAAGGCCTCGTTGATCTCGATCAGGTCCAGGTCGGAGACCTCCAGGCCCTCCTTCTTCAGGGCGTGCAGGATGGCGTTGGAGGGCTGGGACTGCAGGCTGTTGTCCGGGCCCGCGACATTGCCGTGCGCGCCGATCTCGGCGATCCAGTCCAGGCCGAGCTCCTGCGCCTTGGCCTTGCTCATGACGACGACCGCGGCCGCGCCGTCCGAGATCTGCGACGCCGAGCCCGCCGTGATCGTGCCCTCCTTCGAGAACGCCGGGCGCAGCTTGCCCAGCGACTCGGCGGTGGTCTCCGCGCGGATGCCCTCGTCCTTGCTGAAGAGGACCGGCTCACCCTTGCGCTGCGGGATCTCGACCGGGGTGATCTCGGCCTCGAAGAGGCCGTTCTTCTGCGCGGCGGCGGCACGCTGGTGCGACAGGGCGGCGATCTCGTCCTGCTCGGGGCGCTGGATGCCGAGGCGGGTGTTGTGCTTCTCCGTCGACTCGCCCATGGCGACGTTCTCGAAGGAGTCGGTCAGACCGTCGTACGCCATGGCGTCGATCATCTGCACCGCGCCGTACTTGAAGCCCTCGCGGGACTTCGGCAGCAGGTGCGGGGCGTTGGTCATGGACTCCTGGCCGCCCGCGACGACCACGTCGAACTCGCCGGCGCGGATCAGCTGGTCGGCGAGCGCGATGGCGTCGAGGCCGGACAGACAGACCTTGTTGATGGTGAGCGCCGGGACGCTCATCGGGATGCCGGCCTTGACCGCGGCCTGGCGCGCCGGGATCTGGCCCGCGCCGGCCTGCAGCACCTGGCCCATGATCACGTACTGCACCTGGTCGCCACCGATCCCCGCACGGTCGAGGGCGGCCTTGATCGCGAAGCCACCGAGGTCGGCTCCGGAGAAGGACTTCAGTGAACCGAGCAACCGTCCCATGGGCGTACGCGCGCCCGCGACGATCACAGAGGTAGTTCCAGAAGACATGAGGTGCGATCCCCTTCCAGCTGGAGAGCCGAGGAGTGAACGAGGGTTTACTTCGAATGTACTGAGTGGCACTCCGTGCCGTCACCGGGCCGTCGGTGTGATCGCGCGCACGTTGCGTAACCACCTCGGGAGCGCTCCACTGAACAACATGCTGACGCGAATCGACCACATCGGAATCGCCTGCTTCGATCTCGACAAGACCGTCGAGTTCTACCGGGCCACCTATGGCTTCGAGGTGTTCCACTCCGAGGTCAACGAGGAGCAGGGCGTCCGCGAGGCCATGCTCAAGATCAACGACACCTCCGACGGAGGCGCCTCCTACCTGCAGCTCCTTGAGCCCACGCGCCCCGACTCCACCGTCGCGAAGTGGCTCGACAAGAACGGCGAGGGTGTCCACCACATCGCTTTCGGTACGGCAGATGTCGATGGCGATGCCGCCGACATCAAGGACAAGGGCGTACGCGTTCTGTACGAAGAGCCCCGGCGCGGCTCCATGGGGTCACGAATCACCTTCCTGCACCCAAAGGATTGCCATGGCGTACTGACAGAACTGGTCACTTCGGCGCCTGTTGAGTCACCTGAGCACTGACCCTCGTACATATGGGCCGGTAGGGTTGGGTCCGGTCGCCGCTTCCTCCAGGGCGACCGCCATTTCCGGGGTCCGGGTTTCGGGGGACGAGGGTGGGGCAACAGCCCGTGCTCCGCCGTTGATCTGACACCATTCCCCGGGGGCCCCGTTCGGCGGATGGACGGTGCTCGTATGGAGAGACTTGCGACCAGGGGACGGATGGGACCGCGCAGTGCGGGGCTACGAACGCCAGGAGCGAGAGCCGGCGGCTGACGTCGACCACCT
>JABFVM010000440.1 GCA_013362785.1 Streptomyces sp.
ATTCGCCGAAGCCTCCGCGGAGATGAGCAGCTCCTGCGACAACCGCCGCATCCGCTCCTCCTTCGCCGACTCCCCCAGCGGCGCCCGAGGCGTACGAAACCCGCCCTCACTCGGCACCGCGTAGATGAGATCGCCGTCGTTGTTACGGATCTTCACCGCGTTCAGCTCGTCCAGATCCCGGGAGAGCGTCGCCTGAGTGACGCTCAGCCCGTCGTCCGCGAGCAGCTTCGCCAACTGGCTCTGCGACCGCACCGGCTGCCGGTTGAGAATGTCCACGATCCGGCGGTGGCGTGCGGTCCGGGTCTGCGGCACATGAGGCCCGGCAGCCCCGTTCACGTCGTTCTGCCCGTGGTCCTGCGCCTGACTCATCGTCGTCTCATTCCCAGGTTCATCCGTCCCCGTCGGCCTCGTCCAGGATGCCGGGCAGCGCCTGAAGAAGCGCCTCCACTTCGTCGTCACCGAGGTTCAGCGGCGGCATGAGCCGTACGACATCGGGGGCGGGCGCGTTCACCAGGAATCCGGCGTCCTGAGCCGCCTGCTGCACCTTGGCGGCGAGTGGCTCGGTGAGCACGATACCCAGGAGGAGGCCGCCACCCCGGACATGGCCGATCAACGGGTGGCCGAGAGCCTCCACACCGTCGCGCAACTTCTCGCTCTGCCGCTTGACGTTCTCCAGCAACCCCTCGTTCGCGATGGTGTCCAGCACCGCGAGACCCGCGGCGCACGCGACCGGGTTTCCGCCGAAGGTCGTCCCGTGGTGGCCGGGCTGCAGCAGCTCCGCCGCCCGCCCGAACGCGACCGTCGCGCCCAGCGGCAGCCCGCCGCCGAGCTGCTTGGCGAGGGTGACGACGTCCGGCAGGACGCCCTCGTGGGCCTGGTACTCGAACCAGTGCCCGGTGCGGCCGATGCCGGTCTGCACCTCGTCGAGGACGAGCAGCGCACCGCTGGCGGCGGTGATCGCCCGCGCCGCCTTCAGATATCCGGCGGGCGGCACCACGACGCCCAGCTCTCCCTGGATCGGCTCGATGATCACCAGAGCCGTCTCCTCGGTCACCGCGGCTGCCAGCGCCTGCGCGTCGCCGAACGGCACATGCGTGACCTCACCGGGCAGCGGCAGGAACGGCTCCCGCTTGCCGGGCTGGCCGGTCATCGCGAGGGCGCCCATGGTGCGGCCGTGGAAGGCGCCCTCGGTGGCGACGATGTGGGTCCGCCCGGTCAGCCGGCCGATCTTGAACGCGGCCTCGTTGGCCTCGGCCCCGGAGTTGCAGAAGAAGACCTTGCCGTCCCGGCCGAAGAGCTGGAGCAGCCGTTCGGCGAGGGCGAGGGTGGGCTCGGCCATGAAGAAGTTGGAGATGTGGCCGAGGGACGCGATCTGTGTGCTCACGGCCTCGACGATCGCCGGGTGGGCGTGGCCCAGCGCGTTGGTCGCGATGCCGCCGACCCAGTCGGAGTACTGCTTGCCGTCGGCGTCCCAGACCTTCAGGCCGGCACCGCGTACGAGAGGGAGCCGCGGGGTGCCGTAGTTGTTCATGAGCGAGCCCTGCCACCGCTCGGTGTACTCCTGGTTGCCGGTGTTGCCGGTCATTCGGCGTCCCCCTCTGGCGCGTCCGGCACGACCATCGTGCCGATTCCTTCGTCGGTGAAGATCTCCAGCAGGATCGAGTGCTGGACTCGGCCGTCGATGACCCGGGCGGTGGTCACGCCGCCCCGCACGGCGTGCAGGCAGCCCTCCATCTTCGGCACCATGCCGGAGCTCAACTCCGGCAGCAGCTTCTCCAGTTGGGAAGCGGTGAGGCGGCTGATCACCTCGTCGCTGTGCGGCCAGTCCTCGTAAAGGCCCTCGACGTCCGTGAGGACCATGAGGGTTTCGGCGCCCAGCGCAGCAGCGAGTGCCGCAGCCGCCGTATCAGCATTGACGTTGTAGACATGGTGGTCGTCCTGGCTACGGGCGATCGACGAGACGACCGGGATCCGGCCGTCGGCCAGCAGCGCCTCGATCGCGCCCGTGTCGATGTCGGTGATCTCGCCGACCCGGCCGATGTCGACGAGCTCGCCGTCGATCTCGGGCTGGTGCCGGGTGGCGGTGATGGTGTGCGCGTCCTCGCCGGTGAGGCCGACGGCGAGCGGTCCGTGCTGGTTGAGCAGGCCGACCAGCTCGCGCTGGACCTGCCCGGCCAGCACCATCCGTACGACGTCCATGGCGTCCTCGGTGGTGACCCGCAGGCCGGCCTTGAACTCGCTGACGATGCCGTGCTTGTCGAGGGCGGCGCTGATCTGCGGGCCGCCGCCGTGCACGACGACCGGCTTGAGGCCGGCGTGGTGCAGGAAGACGACGTCCTGGGCGAAGGCGGCCTTCAGGTCCTCGTCGATCATGGCGTTGCCGCCGAACTTGATGACGACGGTCTTGCCGTTGTGCCGGACCAGCCAGGGCAGCGCCTCGATGAGGATCTGGGCCTTGGGGAGCGCGGTGTGCTTGCGCGTCGGATTGCTCATCGCATCGCTCATGAGGAGTAGGCGCTGTTCTCGTGGACGTAGTCGGCGGTCAGGTCGTTGGTCCAGATGGTGGCGGTCTCGGCACCGGCGGCGAGGTCGGCGACGATGTGCACCTCGCGGTAGCGCATGTCGACCTTCTCGCGGTCCTCGCCGACACCGCCGTTCTTGCACACCCAGACGCCGTTGATGGCGACGTTGAGCTGGTCCGGCTCGAAGGCGGCCTTGGTGGTGCCGATCGCGGAGAGCACGCGGCCCCAGTTGGGGTCCTCGCCGTGGATGGCGCACTTGAGGAGGTTGTTGCGGGCGATGGAGCGGCCCACCTCGACGGCGTCGTCCTCGGTCGCGGCGTTGATCACCTCGACCTTGATGTCCTTGCTGGCGCCCTCGGCGTCCCGGATCAGCTGCTGACCGAGGTCGTCGCAGACCTGCCGTACGGCCTCGGCGAACTCCGCGTACTCCGGGGTGACTTCGGCGCTGCCCGAGGCGAGCAGCAGCACGGTGTCGTTGGTGGACATGCAGCCGTCGGAGTCGACCCGGTCGAAGGTGACCTTGGTGGCGGCGCGCAGGGCCCGGTCGAGTACGTCGTTGTCTACGGCGGCGTCGGTGGTGATCACGACGAGCATGGTGGCGAGGCCGGGCGCGAGCATGCCGGCGCCCTTCGCCATCCCGCCGACGGTCCAGCCGTCCTTCGTCACGACGGACGTCTTGTGGACGGTGTCGGTGGTCTTGATGGCGATGGCGGCCTTCTCGCCGCCGTGCTCGGAGAGCTGGGCCGCCGCGGTCTCGACGCCCGGGAGCAGCTTGTCCATGGGCAGCAGGACGCCGATCAGACCGGTCGAGCAGACGGCGACCTCGATGGCGCCCCGGCCGAGCACCTCGGCGCCCTTCTCGGCGGTGGCGTGGGTGTCCTGGAAGCCCTTCGGACCGGTACAGGCGTTGGCGCCACCGGAGTTGAGGACTACGGCGGAGACCTCGCCGCTCTTCAGGACCTGCTCGGACCACAGGACCGGGGCGGCCTTGACGCGGTTGGAGGTGAAGACGCCCGCGGCGGCGCGGCGGGGCCCGTCGTTGACCACGAGGGCCAGGTCCGGGTTG
Organism: Streptomyces sp.; assembly: GCA_013362785.1. Lineage (GTDB taxonomy): Bacteria > Actinomycetota > Actinomycetes > Streptomycetales > Streptomycetaceae > Streptomyces. The sequence goes on from JABFVM010000440.1 coordinate 3,589, forward strand.
CCGTTCTCCTTGATTCCGGCGGCGATACCCGCCGCCCGGAACCCTCTTGCTGCCGTGACACTCACGGTGCGACTCCGATCGTGGAAAGCCCGGTGTTCTCGTGAAACCCGAGGGCGATGTTCATGCTCTGGACGGCACCACCGGCCGTGCCCTTGGTGAGGTTGTCGATGGCGCTGATCGCGATGATGCGGTTCGCGGCGGCGTCGAACGCGACCTGCACCTGAACGGCGTTCGAACCGTAGACGGACGCCGTGGCGGGCCACTGACCCTCGGGGAGGAGATGGACGAAGGGTTCGTCGGCGAAGGCCTTCTCGTAGGCGGCGCGGACGGACTCGCCGGTGACGCCGTCCTTCGCCGAGGCGCTGCACGTCGCGAGGATGCCGCGGGGCATCGGGGCGAGGGTCGGCGTGAAGGAGACACCCACTGTCTCCCCCGCGGCCTCGCTGAGGTTCTGGATCATCTCGGGCGTGTGCCGGTGGCCGCCGCCGACGCCGTACGGCGTCATGGAGCCCATGACCTCGCTGCCCA
>JABFVM010000022.1 GCA_013362785.1 Streptomyces sp.
CCCGCCTCACCTCTGATCTGCACCCACCCTGCCCAGGCGGTACCTTCATCGTCAGCCGATGAGGAGAGTCAACGTGAGCAAGTTCGTGCGGCCCGCGGCCGAAGGTGCCGACCCCTTCGGTACGGCCCGACTGCGTCGCGGGGTCCTGGACGCCTGGGCCACCAGTCCCGCCCGGTTCCGTGAGGACGCCAACGCCGAGGAGGATCTCGTCCTCGGCGGGTACCGGGACCGGCTCGTGGTCGAGCTCGCTCAGAACGCCGCCGACGCCGCGGCCAGGGCGAATGTCGCCGGGCGGCTCCGGCTCACCCTGCGCGACGGGGTGCTAGTCGCCGCCAACACCGGTGCCCCGCTGGACGCGGGCGGCGTCGAGTCGCTGTCCACGCTGCGCGCCTCCGCCAAGCGGGACAACACCGCGTCCGTGGGCCGCTTCGGCGTCGGGTTCGCCGCCGTCCTCGCCGTCACCGACGAGCCCGCCGTGGTCGGGCGGCACGGTGGTGTGCGCTGGTCCCTCGCCGAGGCCCGGGAGCTGGCCGGCAACACCGCGCGGCACAGCCCGGGGCTCGGCGACGAGATCCGGCGGCGCGACGGACATGTGCCGCTGCTGCGGCTGCCGTTCGCCGCCGAGGGCACCGCTCCGGATCCGTACGACACCGCCGTCATCCTCCCCCTGCGCGACACCGCCGCCGCCGACCTCGCCGAACGGCTGCTCCAGGCCGTGGACGACGCGCTGCTCCTCGCCCTGCCCGGCCTGGAGGAGGTCGTGGTCGAGGTCGGCGACGACGAGCCGCGCACGCTGCGCCGCCGCGTTGACGGCGCCTTCACGGTCGTGGAGGACTCGCACAACGGCGTCACTCATTGGCGTACGGCCGCCGCCCACGGCCCCCTCACGCCCGACCTCCTCGCCGACCGCCCGGTCGAGGAGCGGCTGCGCCCGCACTGGTCGCTGACCTGGGCCGTGCCCGTCAACGCCGCCGACAGCAGCCCCGCCCGGCCCCGTACCGCCGCAGTCCTGCACGCGCCGACACCGAGCGACGAAGCCCTCGGCGTCCCCGCGCTCCTCATCGGCTCCTTCCCTCTCGACACCACCCGCCGCCACGCCGCGCCCGGCCCGCTGACCGACTTCCTGGTGCAGCGGGCGGCGGACGCGTACGCCGAACTGCTCGCCGACTGGCGTCCGGTGAGCGACGGCATCATCGGGCTCGTACCCGGCCCGCTCGGCAAGGGCGAACTGGACGGGACCCTGCGCCAGGCGATCCTGGACCGGCTGCCCCGCACCGCGTTCCTCCCGCCCGCCCACGCGGCCTTCTCGCAGCCCGCCGGAGAGCAGAGCGAGCACGACTCCGAGCTGCCCGAGTCGCTGCGCCCGCGTGACGCCGAGGTCGTCGAGGGCGCCGGTGCCGATACGGTCCTGGTGCTGGCCGAGGTGCTGCCCACCCTCCTCCCCGCCGGGCTGGAACGGCGCGTGGAGCTGCGCACCCTGGGTGTCGCCCGCGTCCCGCTCACCGACGCGATCGACCGGCTCGCCGGCCTGGAGAAGGCGCCGGGCTGGTGGCGGCGGCTCTACGACAGCCTCGCCGGGGTCGACCCGGACCGGCTGTCCGGGCTGCCGGTGCCGCTCGCCGACGGGCGGACCACCATCGGCCCCCGGCAGATCCTGCTGCCCACCTCCGACGGCGCCCCCGTCGACCCCGAGATCCTCGCCCGCCTCGGCCTCAAGGTCGCCCACCCCGACGCCGCGCACCCGCTCCTGGAGAAGCTCGGCGCCCTGCCGGCCACGCCCCGCGCCGTCCTCACCACGCCCCAGGTGCGGGCCGCCGTCGCCGCGTCCCTGGACGACGACGGCGGCGTGAGCTGGGAGGAGGACGCCCCCGACGCCGAGGAGCTCGCCGACACCGTGCTCGCGCTCGTGCGGGACGCGGGCCTGGAGCCCGGTGACGAACCGTGGCTCGGCGCCCTCGCGCTGCCCGACGAGGAGGGCGAACCGGCACCGGCCGGTGAGCTCGTCTTCCCCGGCAGCGCCTTCCACCAGGTCATGCGGGACGGTGAACTGGCCACCGTGGACGGGGAGTTGGCCGACAGGTGGGGCGAAGCCCCGCTCGCCGCCTGTGGAGTCCTCGCCAACTTCGCGCTGGTCCGGGCGGCCGACGTCGTCCTCGACCCGGACGAACTGGAGCCCCGCGAAGGGGACTTCGCCGAACCCGACGACCCCGGTCTGCTGGACGCCGTGGACGTCTGGAGCGAGGACATCCTCGACCGCTTCCCGGACACGCCCGTACCGCCCGTCGCCACCGAGCTCATCGCCGTACGCGATCTGGACCTGGTGGACGACGACAAGTGGCCGCAGGCCCTCGCGCTGCTCGCCCAGCCGCCGCTGCGGGACGCGCTCACCCAGCAGGTGCGGATCCTGCTGCCGGACGGCACGCACGAGGTCGTACGGCCCTACACCGCCTGGTGGCTGCGCGGGAACCCGGTGCTGGACGGCCGCCGCCCGGCGGGCCTGCTGGCCTCGGGTGGTGACCCACTCCTGCGTGGCCTGTACGACGAGGCCGACGCGACCGGCTTCGACGACGAGCAGGTGCTGCGGGCGCTGGGCGTGCGGACGTCTGTCGCCGCGCTGCTCGACGAGCCGGGCGGCGCCGCCGAGCTCCTCGACCGCCTCACCGACCCCGACCGCCCCGTCACCTCCGCCCAGCTGCACGCCCTGTACGGGGCCTTGGCGGACCTGGACCCCGAGCAGGTGACCCTGCCGGACGAGCTTAGGGCCGTCATCGACGGCCGGGTCGAGGTCGTGGACGCGGCGGATGCCGTGGTCGTGGACTCCCCTGACCTGCTGCCCTTCACCGAGGGCGTGCCGCTGCTGCCGGTGCGGCCCTCGCGCGCCGCCGAGCTGGCCGAACTGTTCCAGGTGCGGCGGCTGAGCGAGTCCGTCACCGGGGACGTCGACTCCGAGGGCACCGAGCACGACGTACCGGAGTCGGTGCGGGTGCTGCTGGGGGCGCGGACGCCCGAGTCGTACGTCGAGCACGAGGAGCTCGTCGTGGACGGCGTGGAGATCGACTGGCGTCTGACGAACGACGGCGCGCTGCACGCGTCCACCCTGGAGGGCGTGGCCGCCGGGCTGGCCTGGGCGGCGCGGCAGTGGCCGCGGCGGTTCGAGGTGGCGGCGCTGCTGGAGGATCCGTCGCGGACGGCGGAGCTGGCGCGGGACCGGTGGTTCGACTGAGGCCGGCGGGGGTGCGCGGAGCGGGCTTGAAACCTCCTCAGTAACTCCCGCACAAATTTTTCACGGACCGTACAACCATTCGCATGGGTCACGAATCTGATCAGTGAGTCAACAGACTCCCTGATCACTTGTGGGGAAAACACATGCGCATGCGTGCCACGCTTGGCGTTCTGACCGGCGCTCTGGCTCTCTCCGTCGTCGCGGTTCCGGCCGCGCAGGCCGACGAGATCCACGGCGACACGGCGATCTCGAACGTCGTGGTGAACGGTGGCAAGGCGGCGGTCGTCGGCGCGACCACGACGAAGACCATCACCGTCTCCTTCACCGTCAAGGACGACTCGGGTGCCGACTGGGCGCAGGCGATCCTGTACCACGGCGCCGACATGGACAGCTCCGACACGGGCGCCGTGGCCAACAGCAGCGACGGCCGTGCCACCTGCACCGTGGTCAACGCCACCACGTCGAACTGCAAGTCCACCTTCGACCTCGACCCCGGCTACAACGTGGGCAACAGCGTGGCCGGTACCTGGAAGGTCTGGGCGATCGCCGCGGGCAACGACGCCGACTACGTCCAGAAGGAAAACGCCAAGTCCTTCCAGGTCCAGCGCCTCTCGAAGCTGACGGTCAACGCCTCGCCGGAGCCGGTGAAGAAGGGCAAGACCATCACGGTCACCGGCAAGCTGACCCGCGCCAACTGGGACCGCGGCACCTACAACGGCTACTCCACCCAGCCGGTGAAGCTGCAGTTCCGCAAGAAGGGCAGCACCACCTACAGCACGGTCAAGACCATCAAGACCAACTCCACCGGCGACCTGAAGACGACGGTCACCGCGTCGGTCGACGGCTACTTCCGCTACTCCTTCGCGGGCACCTCGACCACCCCGGCGGTCAA
>JABFVM010000414.1 GCA_013362785.1 Streptomyces sp.
GCGTAGCCAGACGTGTGCGGGGTCGGTGTCATAGCGCTGATGCCATGACAGGTACACCACGGCCGGCGGCAGTTCGAACGGCAGTGGGAGCAGGGTCAGACCGAGAACCGTGGCCGCTGAACGCGTCGTCGATTCGGGGGCGGTGACGAGGAGGTCGGAGCCGCGCACGAACTCGAACGCGGCCCCTTCGGTGGGCGCGGTCGCCACTACCCGTCGGGTGAGGCCGAGCCGCGCGAGAGCGTCGTCGAGGGCGTTGCCGAGCCTTCCGCGCCGCGAGACGGTGATGTGCTCGGCCGTGGCGTACCGCGCGGCGGTGACAGCCTTGACTCGGGTGAGCGGGTGTCCCCGCCGCACGACGATGACGTGCTGGGTCTCAGCCACCCGATCGGCGCGAATGTCGGGTGCGGTAGGGCGGTTGGCGTTCGCCTCCAGGTCGACCTCGCCGCGACGCAGCTCGGGGGTGTCGATGCTCGATTCCGCGATGAAGCGCAAACGCACGCCCGGCGCCTGCTCGCGTACGGCCGCGAGAAGCGCGGGGCCGTTGAGGGCGACGAGTGAATCGTGCCAGCGGAGTGTGAAGGTGCGCTCGAGCGTCGTCAGGTCGAGTTCGCGGCTCGGTGCCAGCACGCCCTGGACCTGCTGCAGCAGCTCGTGCACCTGTTCCCGGACGGCGATCGCGTACGGCGTCGGGGTCATCGTGCGGCCGGTACGCACCAGGATCTGATCCCCCGTCGTGCGCCGGATCCGGCCGAGGCTTCGACTCATCGCGGGGGCGGTGACGTGCAGGCGCTCAGCAGCTCCGGCCACGCTGCCTTCCTCCAGCAGCGCATCGAGCGCGGCGAGCAGGTTCAAATCCAATTGCATGAGACTCATCCTAGCCGTGCTTTACATGCACTTGCAGTTAATGATGGGCCCTCCTACCTTCTAGATGCGGGCGCGAAAGAAGCACAGATTTCGCCTGGTCCGCCTCATCACCCCCTGCTCAGATGGGAGTACCGTCATGCCCGAGTCGATTCAGACCACCGGGATTGCCGCAACCGCCGGCTCCGCGTCCGACGCAGACCTGCTCGCGCAGACCGCGATCGCCGTGCGCGCGGCCGGTTCAGTGCTGCGGGAGCGGTTCGGCGACGTGGTCCGCTACCAGAGCCGCGAAGAGTTGATGCGCGCGCTCGCCGCCAACGACGACGCGGCCCTCGACGTCCTGCGCCCCCGCCTCACCCTCCTGCGCCCGGACGCCCGCTTGGTGGAGGACGAGCTCGCGGGCGGGGCCCTGCCGCCCGGCGAATGGTGGGTCCTGGATCCGGCCGAGGGCAACGTCAACCACCTGCACGCCCTGCCGGAGTGGGCGGTGACCGCCACTCTCGTGCGCGACAACCAGCCGGTGCTCACCGTCGTCCACCTGCCGTTGACCGGTGAGACCTACACCGCACTCGCCGGCGCAGGCGCCCACCTCGACGGCCGCCCGCTGCACGTGTCCCAGACCACGGACCTCGGCCTGAGCCTCGTGGCCACGAGCCAGGCCAGGCCGGACGAGGACGAGAAGGTGGTGCGGCGCATCGGCTCCTCGATCACCGCGATGCTCTTCGATGCGCTCGTGGTGCGGACATCCGTGCCCGCCACCCTGCACCTGCTGAACGTGGCCGCCGGCCGGATCGACGCCTTCTGGCAGTTCGCCGGGGCCCGCGCGGACCTGCTTCCCGGGGCGCTGCTCGTCGCCGAGGCCGGCGGGCGGATATCCGACGCCGAGGGCCGCCCCTGGACCCCGGAGAGCGAGAGCTTCCTGGCCGCCGCGCCCGGCGTGCACGCCGAAGCCGTCACCACGCTCTCCCGCTGACTCCCCAAGCACCACAAGCACCGGAAGGACCACATCGACATGACCATGATCGCCGTTCTCGGAAACGGCCGCGTCGGCGGCAGCCTCGCCCTTGCCCTCACCCGGGCCGGGCACGAGGTGACCGTGGCGGACCGCTCACCAGGCTCTGCCGCCGACGCCGCCCGGACAGCGCAGATCGTCATCAACGCCACGCCGGGCGCCGGCTCGCTGGAGCGGCTCATCGCGCTGCGCGAGGAACTGCGGGGCAAGATTCTCGTAGACGTCTCCAACGCCACCGTCGACGGACCGGACGGACTGCCGGCCGAGCTGCTCTACCCCGGCTCAAGCCTCGCGGAGCAACTTCAAGAGGCTCTCCCCGACACGCGCGTCGTCAAGACGCTCAACACGATGCTCTACACGGTGATGACCGCGCCCGCCGCGCTCACCCAGACACCGACCGCCTTCCTCTCCGGCAAGGATCCGGAGGCCAAGCAGGTCGTACGCGGGCTTCTCGCCGACCTCAGCTGGCAGCAGGAGTGGATCACGGACCTCGGCGGGATCGAGACCGCGCGGGCCGCCGAGGCCGCGATCCTGTTCGTACCCCACGTGATCCGATCCAGCGGATTCGCGCCCTTCGCAATCTCGATCACCCGCTGAAAGCCCGACGCAACTCTTCCTGATCTCTCAGTAACTGAGTGTCGGATGCGTCCGAGCCCGTGCTCGTCCGGTTGGACGGTGATGCCGCCGGGTCGGCTCCTTCTGCAGTGCCCGACTTTCCTCGCCCGGCGACGTGCCGGTGGGCCCGGCATACCGTGGAGTCGACTTCGACGTCCCAGGTGATCAGTTCTTTCCCCACTTCCGCGACTGGGAACAACACGACATCGAGGCCCGGTTCGACACGGTGGTGGAACTGGTGCCACGTGGGCTCCGAGCCCGAACGAGCCGCCTACCCGGAGCCTGATCGGCCTTCTTTTCCTGCCCTGCCAACGTTGGGTCAGGCCCGATGGTCAACGCACCCCCGCAGCCGGATCACTCTGCTGTAGAACCGCGCGAGCCTTGGCGACCTCCGACTCCGCACGATCGCCGGCCTCCTGAGCGCGGTCCGAAGCTCTTCTGCTCGCGGCCCGGAAGGCGACAAGCGCTACCACGAAACCGGCGAACACCGCGCTGTAGTGGGCCGTGCGGGCGAGCACATGCGCATGGCGCAGGCTCAAACGGGCGGCAGTACGGCGGCCGTCCCGTCCTGCTCTGCCCGCCGAACCGGCCGCATGGGCCGCGTTGACCGCGCCTGCGGCACAGAGTTCGGCGAGCACGGCGAGCGAGGACGCCAGGGGCACCAGACCGCCCAAGGCCAGACCAGCCGCCAGGGGGACCGAAATGACACGTTCCGATGCGGGATGCGTCGGCATGAACGCGGTTGCCAGACCGTAGCCGGCCATGCCGAACAGCATGAAGGCGCCGAACGCGTTCCCGATCAGGGACTTGAGCGGGCTCGTCCTGCCTTTCTCGCCCGACGGCTCCTCATTGACAGACGCCCTTCCGTCACGGCCCGGGCCTGCGACCCGCTCATGCTCCTCAATGCGCCCCGCCTGGTGGAAGGGCGGCCGGGACGAAGAATGATGATGCACATCCCCGATGACGTCACCCGCGATGAAAATGCCGGGACCGTGGTTGTGCTGGTCCAGCTTGGTCGGGGGTTCAGGTGTCTCTGCCATGCGCCGCACCGTGGTTGATGGTGAGCCCCCCGGCGACGCTGCCGTTGATGAAGGTGCCCGCGCCGTGGTTGTGTTGGTTGATCACTGAGGTCGGCCCGCCCCTCTCGACAAGCGCCCGCAGTTCCTCGAAGGCCGCGCGGTCCGCACGTACGAGGCCTTCCAAACCCAGCGCCCACCCAGCGGCCGCCCGGCGCGCCACCTCGTCCCGCTCGGGCGCGGAACACTCCATCACACTCGCTCGATCCTGGTCGAGGCGCTCCAACTCCGCTGCGGTGTCCGGCTGGTCGCCGCGTCGCAGCAAGCGCCGGATGATGTCCCGCGCCTTCGCGTAGGTGTCCTGTGATGCCTGACTGAGAAGTGCCGCGAACACTGTCGTCACGGCAAAGGTCAGCTCGTCCACGTGTGTCTTCCCCCCACTGGTTCCAGCACTGTATCCGTGCGCGCAGATGCCGGCAGCCGGAACGGCTCATCCGGGATCCTGCCGGCCAGGAGGACGTCGTTCTCTTCAACTCACCCATGATGCAAGGGCGTTGGCCAGCGCCTGCCCGCCCTGTTGGACAGCGGTTCCCACCACCAGCCCGGGCAGGGCTTGAGCGCCCCCCTCAACGCGCCGACCTGCGCCTGGGGGTCAGAAGCGGCCAGCGAGGTGTCGACGGAATCCGCCATGGCACGCAGCACCGCCGCAGGGTGCCGTTGCTCTGGCCCACACCTCGGATGTCGCCGCCCGCGACGTTCTGGATGGGCGCGTTGTTGTCGCCGTAGACCCGACCACCGGAGCCACCTTGGAGATTGCACCTGATTTTCAAGCGGCGGGACTGGCTCTCACTGCCTCTTCAGCGGTGCGTGAGGCTGCGTGCTCATGACACGTGGTCGGGTATCATCGCTGGTCAGAAGGCCTGGACTGCCACGGGGGTGTTCGGCCGTTCAGATCAGGGGGCGGGGAGCATGTCAGGCGCGGGCTCGGACGGTTACAGCATCCAAGCGGGCGGCATGGACGGCGAGGCCGGAAAGCTCGACCGGGCGGGCGACGACGTAGGCCTCATACGCAAGGCCGTGGAAGACCAGATGTGCTACACCTCGGACGCTCTCGGCGGCTCCGACTCCGGCCCCGCGTACAACAACTTCGCCGCCGCCTGGCAGGCCGAGGCGAAGACCCTGGAAGCCGCCCTGCACGAACTCGCGGACAAGGTCGGCATCTCCCAGCGGAACTACGTGGGCGCCGACCAGGACACCATCGTCGCGCTGCACTCCACGGGCGCGAACGACGGCCTGACGACCATGCCCGCACCCGCCGCTGCCCCCTCCCTCGCCGACTTCGACTGACGGACCGGCACACGCCACACCGACACCGGACACCAGACACCGGTCCACCGGACACCTCACACCTGAGCAAGGACAGCGGGGCTCTCACCACATGGCTGACGCAGGCGAATCGACGACCGACCGCAAGGAAAAGATCGACCGCTACATAGGGGACCTCGCGGCGGCCGACAGCAAGAACGGGGTGTTGGAGGCCGTCGACAACCTCCTCGGTGTCGCCGCGCCGGTCGGTTCGCCGAGCGCTCTGGACGCCATCGCCCAGCGCTACAAGGGCCAGGCCGACGACGCCGCGGACGTACAGCAGCGGGTCGAGAAGGTCGCCGCGTCAGGGCTTCCGTCGGTGTGGGTGGGCAGCACCGGAGCCAAGGCGGCCGAGGTGGTGGCGGCGGCCGGCCGTTCCGCCGAGCAGATGGCCGAGGCGTTCCGTAAGGCGTCCAAGGCCCTCTTCGACCTCTCCGACGCGCTCACCTCCGCCCAGTCCAAGGACGGCGACGGCCGCGAACAGCTGCGCAGGGCCCGCACGATGCTCGGCGGCGACGACGGCTTCTTCGACGACATGGTCGAGACGGACGACGAGGAGGCCGACCGCAAGCGGGCCCAGGAGATCGCGGGAGCGGGGGCCAACTTCCTCTACTACGCCGCGCAGGAGGCGGACGACGCGGCGCGAGCGGCGGCGCGGGAGCTGAACAAGTACGCGGCCGAGGCCCGTGCCGGGCAGATGCACACCGACAACATCTCCGCAGCCGACCGTCTCGTCCTCGCCGACGTCGGCGTGTTCGGCGGCCCGCAGGAACAGAACGAACTCCTCACCGCGAACGACCTCGAACGTTCCGGCCGTTTCATGGAGAAGATGAGCCCGCAGGACGAGGCCCGCTTCGAGCAGATGCTCGCGGACGCCAAGACGCCGCAGGAGCGGGCGTATCTGGTGAAGGCGCTGGCCGCGGGCTATGACGTGGACGAGGTCGGCCAGTTCCGGGACAAGATCCACGGCAAGGACCCGTACTGGCTTCAGCAGCACCTCAGCCCGGTTGTCACGGCCGGTGACAGCAAGGTGGACGAGGGGCTCAACGACGACAAGTCGAACCGCAACACCGACTACCAGCGGTTCGGCAACCGGAAGTGGTCCCAGGACGGCGATACCTGTGTGCCGTCGAGCACCGTGACCGCCCGCGCCATGGTCGATCCCGTCTACGCGCTGGAGTTGACCGGCGGACCGTCCGGGCAGGAGAACGACCCCGAAGCCTTCCGCCAGCGTCTCACCGACGAACAGTTGCGCATGCACGAGGAAGGCGACGGCGACTACAAGCACTTCTGGTCCGACGTCCCGGACGGAATGGACAGCGACGGGCAGAACCAGATCGCCAACGACGAGATCAGCCCGCACACCGGCAGCAGCTACGAGTACCAGCAGGTGCGCGGTGCGGACGAGCGCCGTGACGTGCTGCCGGACATCGAGAAGTCCGTCGCCGAGGGCAGACCCGTGCCCATCGAGGTGGAGGGGTACGACAAGGACGGCCGGCACGGACACCAGATGATGGTGATCGGGCAGGAGGGCGACATGCTGCAGATCTACAACCCGTGGGGCACAACGACCTGGGTCAGCGAGGACGACTTCGTCAATGGCCACATGGACAAGGCCTCCGACCAGCGTATGCCCGACGCGTACGCCGTCCACCTGCCCGCCGACCAGAAGTGAGCGTCATGACCCGCGCGCCGCGCCGACTCGCCGTTCCCACCCTGCTGATGACCGTGCTCGCGGGCTGCGGCCTCACCGGGCCGGACACCTACGAGCTGGACGAGAAGCACATACAGGTGGACGTGGGCGAGAAGTTCACGCTGTCCGTTCCTGTCGCCACCGCGATGGGCGAGTGGTGGTACCTGACCGTGCCGGAGCCCGACCCTGACGTCGTCCGCAACACGGACAAGCGGGAGAAGATCGAGGCCGACGACGACGTCGACGGCAGCGGGAGCGGAACGGACTACTTCGACTTCAAGGCCGTCGGGCCGGGCACGACGAAGATCCGGCTCATCCAGTGCCCGCGCGGTGCCTGCGACGGCGGCGGTGATACCGGCGGTCCCATCACCCCGTCCCCGGTACCAAGCGGCAGCCCCGCCCTCCCAAAGGAGGAGCAAGCCACCATCCACACCTACACCGTCACCGTGAGGAAGTCATGACCTCCGCGCCGCAGACCTCACCCCCCGGCCGGACCGACGACGAGCTGGCGCGGTCGGACATCCCGGCGATGCTGCGCTACGGCCTTTCCTTCGCCGGAGCGCACCGCACCGCCCTCTTCGGCGACGGCGCGGTGGGCGCCGCCGTCCTCCTGGACCGGCTCGGCGTCCAGCCGCGGGCGGTGGCCTTCCTCGCCAAGGTGGTGCGGGGCGGGGGTGTCCGGTACGCGGCCGAGCTGCGCGAGCCGGTGCCGGGCGATGAGGCGGCGTCCATGGTGCGTGCCTGGCTGGAGTCCGCGGCCACCGCCGCCGAAGGGGTCGACGGCGGTGAAGTGGCCGCCCGCTGGCTGGAGGCCGTCGCCGAACTCCTCACCCTCCGGCATGTCCACCGCTCCCGGACAGCCGGAGAGTAGGCCGTAGGCCACGGGCCTCCGAACGCGAGCCGGTCAGCGGTGTTCCGGGTTGTCCGCACCCGGCCGGCACCCGGCGTCCCACTGCGAGCGTTGGTTGCCGTGCGCGGGGACGCCTCCGGAGCGCTTCAGCAGGGCGGCGAGGTGCATCAGGTTCCAGGTCATGAAGGCGGTGTTGCGGTTGGTGAAGTCGTTCTCCGGGCCGCCCGAGCCCGGGTCGAGATATGACGGCCCGGGGCCTGCCGCGCCGATCCAGCCGGCGTCCGCCTGGGGCGGGATCGTGTAGCCGAGGTGCTGGAGGCTGTAGAGGACGTTCATCGCGCAGTGCTTCACGCCGTCCTCGTTGCCGGTGATCAGACAGCCGCCGACGCGGCCGTAGTAGGCGTACTGGCCCTGGGAGTTGAGCAGTGAGGAGCAGGCGTAGAGGCGCTCGATGACCTTCTTGGTGACCGAGCTGTTGTCGCCGAGCCAGATCGGGCCGGCGATGACCAGGATGTCGGCGGCCATCACCCGCTCGTACAGCGCGGGCCACTCGTCGGTGGCGAAGCCGTGTTCGGTCATGTCCGGGTAGACGCCGGGTGCGATGTCGTGGTCGACGGCTCGGATCTCGGATGTGGTGACCCCGCGCGACATCATGATCTCCGCGCTCTTGTCGATCAGGCCCTGGGTGTGGCTGCGCTGCGGGGACGGCTTGAGCGTGCAGTTGACGTAGAGGGCGCTCAGGTCGTCGAAGCGGGGTTCGGCATCGGCGTCGGGTGTGGTTGTCATGCGGGCAGCGTCTCGCGCGGGTTCCGGTTTGTCCCGGTCCGACGCACGCGTGTATGCCTTACGGAGTGATGACGTGCGGGCGCGGCCCCGTGAACCGGCGCCCGTGCGGACCTAGCGTGCCGGTATGCGCGTACTGGTCACCGGCGGTGCCGGGTTCATCGGGTCCCATGTCGTCACCACACTCCGGGAGCGTGGTCACGAACCGATCGTTTTCGACGTACGGAAGGATCCCGGCGCCGACGTGCGGGACCGGGCGGCCGTCGACCGAGCGCTGTCCGGCGTGGACGCCGTGTGTCATCAGGCCGCGATGGTCGGGCTCGGCAACGGCGTCGCCGACGCGGCGGAGTACGCCGCGCACAACGACCTGGGCACCGCCGTGCTGCTGGCCGCCATGGCGGAGGCGGGCGTCGGCCGCCTCGTGCTGGCCGGGTCGATGGTCGTCTACGGCGAGGGCCGTTACGAGTGTCCGCGGCACGGCGTGGTGCGGCCCGGACCGCGTGCCGTCGCCGATCTCGACGCGGGCCGTTTCGAGCCGCCCTGCCCGGTGTGCGGAGCGGACCTCTCCCCCGGGCTGACCGGCGAGGACACCCCGGCCGATCCCCGGAACGTGTACGCGACGACCAAGCTCGCCCAGGAGTACCTGGCCGCCGCCTGGGCCCGCAGCACCGGCGGGTCGGCGGTGTCGCTGCGGTACCACAACGTGTACGGACCCGGGATGCCGCGCGACACCCCGTACGCCGGGGTCGCCTCCTTCTTCCGCTCGGCGCTCGCCCGCGGCGAGGCTCCGCGGGTCTTCGAGGACGGCGGGCAGCGGCGGGACTTCGTGCATGTCCGGGACGTGGCGGCGGCCAATGCGGCGGCGCTGGAGGCAGCGGCCGAACCGGGGGCGCTCACCACCTACAACACCGGCAGCGGCGACCCGCACACCGTCGGCGAGATGGCGCGGACGCTGGCCGCCGCGTACGGCGGGCCCGATCCCGTCGTCACCGGTGAGTACCGGCTCGGGGACGTGCGGCACATCACCGCGGACTCGGCGCGGCTGCGGGACGGGCTGGGATGGAAGCCGGAGGTCGGGTTCGAGGAGGGCATGACGGAGTTCGCGCGGGCCGGGATGCGAGCCGAATAACCTCAGGAACCGGTGGTGCTGCCCGCGTTCAGGAAGCGGCGGCGGGCAGCACCACCTCGAAGCGGCAGCCGCCCGGGATGTTGCGTACGGTGGCCCGGCCCTGGTGCGCCTCGACGATGCCCCGGACGATGGCGAGGCCCAGGCCCGCGCCGGCCGGGGGTGTCCGGGCGTGGGTGCCGCGCCAGCCGGTGTCGAAGACGCGCGGCAGGTCCTCGGCCGGGATGCCTCCGCAGCCGTCCGTCACCGACAGCACCACGCCCTCGGCGGAACGCTCCGCGGCGATCGCGACCGTGCCGTCGGCCGGGGTCCGGCGAATGGCGTTGACCAGCAGATTGCCCAGCACCCGGCTCATCTCCTTGCCGTCCACCTCCACCGGTACCTGCTCGATACGGCCGCCCACCAGCCGGACCCCGTGCTCCCGGGCGAGCGGGTCGGCCCCCGCCAGCGCGTCGCCGACCAGGTCGTACAGCGAGATACGGGCCAGGGCCAGCGGGAGGGTGCCGGCGTGGATGCGGGAGAGTTCGAAGAGGTCGCCGACCATGTCGTTGAGGCGTTCGACCTCGGTGCGTATCTGCTTCAGATAGCGGGCGGGGTCGGCGGCGACGCCGTCCTCCAGGGCCTCCGACATGGCGCGCAGACCGGCCAGCGGGGTGCGCAGGTCGTGCGAGATCCAGGCGACGAGTTCACGCCGGGAGGTCTCCAACGCGCGCTCCCGCTCGCGGGATTCGGCGAGCCTGGCGCTGGTTGCCGCCAACTCGCGGCTGAGCGAGGAGAGTTCGGCTGTGGCGGGCCCGGCCGGGGCCGTGAAGGCGCCGCCGTCACCGAAGGAGCGTGCGGCCACGGCCAGTTCGTGGCTGCGGGCGACCACCCAGCGGCCCAGCAGCAGGGCCGTGATCAGGGAGACGACGGCCGCCATGGCGACGACGGTCGTGACGACGGTCAGGTCGTGCGGGGAGAGGAACATCGCCCAGGCGACGGCGAGCGTGCCCGCGAGCATCGCGACGACCCCGACCGCCGCGATCACGGTCAGCGACGCGGTGAGCGAGCGGCGCCGGATCAGCCGCAGTACGCCCGCTCCGGCCAGGCCGGTGGCTGCCGCGCCGACGAAGGCGTACAGGGCGATGAGGAGAGTGTCACGCATGATCACGCCTCCCCTCCCGTGGGTTCGAAGCGGTAGCCCACGCCCCACACGGTCTGGATCAGACGGGGCTGGGCCGGGTCGTCCTCGACCTTGCCGCGCAGGCGGCGGACGTGGACGGTGACGGTCGACAGGTCACCGAAGTCCCACCCCCACACCTCGCGCATCAGGTCCTCCCGGCCGAACGCCCGTCCCGGATGCCGCACGAAGAAGGAGAGCAGGTCGAACTCCCTCAGGGTGAGGGCGAGTTCGGCGCCGTTCTTGGTGGCCCGGCGGGCCGCGGGGTCGATGCTCAGGCCGCCCGCCGCGAGCCGGTGCCCGGTGTCGGCCGGGCGGCTGCGGCGCAGCACCGACTCCACCCGCAGGACCAGCTCGCGCGGGCTGAAGGGCTTGGTGACGTAGTCGTCGGCGCCGACCTCCAGGCCGAGGATGCGGTCGTCCTCGTCCCCGCGTGCGGTGAGCATGATGACCGGCACGGGGCCATGTCCGCGGATGCGGCGGCACACCTCCAGTCCGTCCATGCCGGGCAGCATCAGATCGAGGACCACGAGGTCCGGCCGGTGCGCGGCGGCACGGGTGAGGGCCGTCGGGCCGTCGTCGGCGCGGTCGACGACATAACCGGCGCGGTCCAGGTACCCGGCGACGACCTCGGCGACGGTCGGGTCGTCGTCGACGACCAGAATCCGGGGGGACCCTTCGGGGGCTTGCGGTGCCAGGGGCTCGTACGGCTGCTGCATGCCCCCAGCCTCGCACCACGCCGCCTCCGATGCCCCGCCCGGCCGTCGCCCCGGCCTTCGACGTCCGCGTTTCGTAAGGAGCGGGAGTCCGGTATGTCCGCTTCGCGTTCGTAGGGTGAAAGCGTGACGACGACACCTTCCGACGTCGATGTGGTGCTGCCCTGCCTGAACGAGGCCGAGGCCCTTCCCTGGGTGCTCGAACGGATCCCGCCGGGCTGGCGCGCCATCGTCGTCGACAACGGTTCCACCGACGGGTCGGCCCAGGTCGCCCACGCGCTCGGCGCGAGGGTCGTGCACGAGCCGCGCCGGGGCTTCGGCGCGGCCTGCCACGCCGGGCTGCGGGCCGCCACCGCCGACGTGGTGTGCTTCTGCGACTGCGACGCCTCCCTCGATCCACGGCTCCTCGTCCCCTTCGTCCGCGAAGTGCGGGACGGCGACGCCGACCTGGTGCTCGGGAGGCGGCGTCCGCAGGGCCGCGGCGCGTGGCCCGCACACGCCCGGGCCGGCAACCTCGCGCTCGCGCGGATGCTGCGCCGCCGCACCGGACTGCGCCTGCACGACCTCGGTCCGCTGCGCGCCGCGCGCCGCGAGCCGCTGCTCGCCCTCGGACTGACGGACCGGCGCAGCGGCTATCCGCTCCAGATGGTGGTGCGCGCGGCCGACGCCGGCTGGCGGATCGCCGAGCACGACGTGCCGTATCTGCCGCGCACCGGGGCCTCGAAGGTGACGGGCACCTGGCTCGGCACCTGGCAGGCGGTACGCGACATGAGCCGGGTACTGGGCGAGGCGCCCGCCGGGACTCCGGCCGTCGGAAGGGGCGCACGGTGACCGCACTGCTCGTCATCGCCAAGGAACCGCGCCCCGGTCGGGTCAAGACCCGGCTGACCCCGCCGTTCACGCCGCAGGAGGCCGCGTCCCTCGCCGAGGCTTCCCTCGCGGACACCCTGGAGGCGGTCGCCGCGACGCCTGCCACCCGCCGGATCCTCGTCCTCGACGGGGAGCCAGGCCGCTGGCTGCCGCCCGGCTTCGATGTCGTACCGCAGTGCGCGGGCGGCCTGGACGAGCGCCTGGCGGACGCCTTCGCGCGCTGCGACGGCCCGGCCCTGCTCATCGGCATGGACACCCCTCAGGTGACCCCGGAACTGCTCGACGTCGACTTCACCGACTGCGACGCCTGGTTCGGGCCCGCCGAGGACGGCGGCTTCTGGGCCCTGGGACTGGCCGGGCCCGACCCCGCGCTACTGCGGGGCGTCCCCATGTCGACGCCGGTGACGGGGGCCGTGCAGCGGGAGCGGCTGACCGGTGCGGGGCTGCGGGTGCGCGACCTGCCGCGCCTGCGCGACGTCGACACCGCGGCCGACGCCCACGCCGTCGCCGCGCTGGCCCCGCACGGCCGCTTCGCGGCACGGCTCGCGCGGTGTACGGCGGTGTCGGCGCCGTACACCCGGCCCGTCACCGGTGTCGACTCGTCGTCGGCCGCGCCCCGGTGAGCGCGCCGCCCGCCACCGCCCTCGCCTGGGCGGCCGCCGACCCCTATGCCGCCGCCCTGCGCGCCGGCCACGGCCCGCTGTTCCTGAGCCGGGACGACGGCTGGCTGCTGCCGCTGGAGGTGGAACGCTGGTGCGCCCGGGCCGACGCCGTCGACCGGGCCGTACTGGACCGGTGCGAGGGAACCGTGCTGGATGTGGGGTGCGGGCCCGGGCGTCTGGTGGCGGAGCTCGCCGCACGGGGCCGGACGGTCCTCGGCATAGACGTCTGCGAGGCCGCCGTCGAGCACACCGTGCGGCTCGGCGGTCAGGCGCTGCGGCGCTCGGTCTTCGAGCCGCTGCCCGGCGAGGGCCGCTGGGGCACCGCCCTGCTCATGGACGGCAACGTCGGCATCGGCGGCGACCCGCGTGCCCTGCTCGACCGGATGGCGGCGCTGCTGCGCCCCGGCGGCCTGCTGATCGCCGAGACCGCGCCGGTGGACATCGACGAACGCACCCGGGTGCGGGTCGTCGACCTCACCGGCGCGCACGGCGCCGGCGATCCCTTCCCCTGGGCGCGGCTCGGCACGCGCGCGCTGCTGCGGTACGCGCGCGGCTGGGAGCAGGCCGGTCAGTGGACGGCCGGCGGACGGTGCTTCGCCGCCCTGCGCAGCCGCAGCGCCAACAGCAGCGCCGAGCCGCCGAAGAGGACGGCGGTGATCAGCAGCCACCGAGCGAGGAACCCGTCCGCGGGCAGCCCGGTGGCGGACCGGTAGCGCTGCTCCACCATCCCGCTGATCAGCGGGAACCACACGAGAAGCAGCAGCCCGGACAGGGCCGCCGGTACCCGCACGTACATCGTCCACTCCCGGCGCCGGACCGCGCCGAGCCCCTGTACGACCGCCCGGTCCAGGGCCGCGTACAGGGGCAGCAGCACGAGGTCGTGCAGCAGGGCCGCCCCCACGAACCACAGCGTCACGCCGAACCAGTCGTCGGCGAGGAGGCGTACACCCGCGTAGGCGGCGAGGGCGAACGAGGCGGCGAGCAGCAGCAGTTGGAAGGGACTGCCGACGGGGATCCGCGGTCGCATCAGAGGTCTCCGAACGTCATCCGGGCCACCCACTTGGTGTTGAGCACACCGGGCGCCGCGGGCACGATGATCCGCGCCGGGTAGCCGTGGTCGGGGGACAGCTCCTCGCCGTTGACGTACAGGGCGAGGAGTGAACGCGGGTCGGCCACCTGGTTGGCGCGCAGGGCGGCTTTCCGGAAGGCGCCGTGCCGTTGCAGCGACTCCACGAAGACGTCCGGCGGATCGTCCTCGTGGCCGACGAGCGCGGCGAGGTCCCGCAGCCGCACCCCGCGCCACCACTGGTCGGAGGTCGACCATCCCTCCACACAGGCGATGGGCAACGCCGAGCTGTGCAAGGGGAGTTCGGCGAGCTGGGATCTGCTCAGGCGGACGGTGCCGGTGCGGCCCGTGACGACGAGCCGCCACGCGTCCTCGTCCGTGTCCGCCGCGTCGATCCCGGCGTATGCGGCGGTCTTGTTGATCTGGAAGCCGTTCGGGCCGCTGCCGGGTTCGTCGCCGCCGTGCGGTGCGAGGAGGGCGGTGCGCCGGAGCGGGCCGTCGAAGTTCTGTCCCACCGTCGTCGCGAACAGGAGCAGCGAGCCGCCCCCGACGAACCACAGGGCGCCCCGCCGGGACACGGTCGGCTCGGCGGGGCGCGGGGACACGAGGTCGTTGCGCTCCTCCCTCAGGTGCCGCAGATTGCGCAGGGCCGTGGGCATCTTCAGCACCGCGTGGGCGACGAACGCGGCGAAGAAGACCCACGCGCCGTAGAAGTGCAGCGGGTAGAAGGAGCCCGGGAAGACGTAGTCGAGCTGGACGTTCAGCACACCGGTCACGAACTCGAACAGCGCGCCCCCGACCAGGAGCAGCAGGGAGATCCGCTCCAGGGCGTGCGCGAGCGAGCGGGCCGGCGGGAGCGCGAACAGCCTCGGCACCACCGACCACAGCTTGGCGAGCAGCACGGGGATCAGGGTGATGCCGAGCGTGACATGGACGCCCTGGTTGAGCCGGTACAGCCAGTGCGGGCCGGTCGGCCAGGCGAAGAGGTAGAAGCCGAGGATCCCCTTGTCCGGGGTCTTGTCGTTCACCGGCGACAGGTCCGGGTTGTAGGCGGCGTACGACACCAGGCCCGTCACGAACAGCACGGTGATGCCGCCGAGCAGGACGAGGCCCAGCACCGAGGTGAACCAGGGGCCGCGCAGGGGGCTGCGCCAGAAGCCGGGGGAGGTGGGGAGCCGCGGATCGCGTGGATCGTCTCGCATGAGCCGACCGTAGGCCGGGACCACCCCGCGAAAGGGTCTTCAACCCATGACGAAACGCTGACATCGGGCCCGGACGGCCCTCCGTGACCGGCTGCCCGGCCTAGCGTTCCGGTGTGATCCGCACCTTGCCCACCACCCAGCCCGACGCCGCGCGCTCCGCCACGCCCCGCGGCCTGCGCCTCGACCTGTACGCCGCCGCGGCCGCCGTACTGCTCGTCACCGCGGCCGTTCTGGTCGGCCGCCACATCCAGGGGACCAGCCACACCCTGTTCGTCGGCTGGCCCCCGCTGCTGGGGTCCTGGGAACCTCATGTGGGTCCCGGCACTCCGGCCGCCGTCCTGATGGCACTGGCCGTCGTGGTCTACGGCCCCCACCTCGCGGCCCGTCTCCCCTGGCGGGCCCTGCTCCCCGTGACATGGGGCGCGGCCACGGCATGGATCTGCTCCCTCGCCCTGATCGACGGCTGGCACCGTGGCATCGCCGTCCGGCTCACCACCCGCTACGAGTACCTCCAGGTCATCGACCGCTTCCACGACATCCCGGCGGCCCTGCGGGACTTCACCCAGCACATCCTTCTGCACTCCCCCGACAACTGGCCCGCGCACATCGCCGGCCACCCGCCCGCCGCCACGCTCACCTTCGTGCTGCTCGACCGGATCGGCCTGCGGGGCGGGGGCTGGGCCGGGATGTGGTGCATCACCGTCGGGGCCACGGCCTGCGTGGCCGTGCTGGTCACGATCCGCGCGCTGGCCGACGAGGCGCTCGCCCGCAGGGCCGCTCCCTTCCTCGTACTGGCCCCGGCCGCGGTGTGGATGGGCGCCTCGGCCGACGCGTACTTCGCGGCGGTGGCGGCATGGGCGATCGCGCTGCTGGCGCTGGCGGTCACCGGACGGTCCCTGTGGAAGGCCGGGGTGTCCGGGCTGCTCTTCGGCCTGACGTGCTACCTGTCGTACGGCCTCACTCTCGTCGCCTTGATCGCGGCCGCGGTCCTCGTGCTCGGCCGGGACGGCATCCGGGGGCGCCCCGCCCTGCTGGTGCCGCTACTCGCGGGCCTTGCCGTGGTCCCGACGGCGTTCACACTCGCCGGGTTCGACTGGTGGGAGGCGTATCGCCTGCTGGTCACGCGCTACTACCAGGGCGCGGGCGGCACCCGTCCCTACGGCTACTGGGTGTGGGCCAACCTCGCCTGCACGGTGCTCATCACGGGCCTGGCGACGGCTGCGGGACTGCGGCGGACCGGTGCGGTACTCGTCCGCGACCGTCTCGGCACCCCCGGGGCCCGCCTCGCGCTCCTCGTGTCCGCGGCCCTCCTCGCCCTGCTGGTCGCCGACCTGTCCGGCATGAGCAAGGCGGAGACGGAACGCATCTGGCTGCCCTTCGCTCTGTGGCTCCTCCCGGCCTGCGCCCTCCTCCCCCGCCCCCGCGCCTGGCTGATGGCCCAGGCAGCACTGGCCCTCCTCCTCAACCATCTGCTGCTCACCGGGTGGTGACCGCTGCCCCGGAAGCGGAAGCGGAAGCGGAAGCGGCAGCGGCAGCGGCAGCCGGAGCAGGGTAGGCCGCCCGCTGCCCCGGAGCCCTATACTCACCATCGGTAACCAGCCGCCTGGACGTAACCAATGAGGGACGTGACACATTGCCGCAGCTCCCGGCCTTCGATGTCATGACGGCGACCTGCCCGTCCCGCACCTCACTCGCCCGCATCGCCAACAAGTGGACGGCCATGGTGGTCATCGCCCTCAGCGCCGGCCGGCTGCGCTTCCGCGATCTGCGCGCCGCGGTCGACGGGATCAGCGCGAAGGTCCTCACCGACACACTCCGCGACCTGGAACGCGACGGAATCGTCACGCGACATGTGTACGCCGAGGTGCCTCCCCGGGTCGAATACGAGCTGACGGCACTCGGGTACACCCTGCACGCCCCCCTCCAGGCCCTGGGCCGCTGGGCCGAGGAGCACATCACCGAGGTACTCGCGGCCCGCGACAGCTATGACGCCCGCCAGTGATCTTCCGGGG
>JABFVM010000043.1 GCA_013362785.1 Streptomyces sp.
ACGAACACATCACGCTGACCGCGGGTGACGCGGAGGTGGACGTGCTGCCGGGGAACGGCGGGCGGGTCGGGGGGCTGCGTGTCGGGGGCACCGAGTTGCTGCGGCAGGGGGAACGGTTCGGGTGCTTCCCGATGGTCCCCTGGTGCGGGCGGACCCGGGACGGCCGGTTCCTGGACGGCGCCGTGGTGCGGCAGCTGCCGCTCAACGCCCCGCCGCACGCCATCCACGGCACCGCCCGGGACGGCGCCTGGAAGGTCGCCCGGGTGACCGAGGGGGAGGCCGTGATCACGTACGACCTGGTCGAGCCGTGGCCCTACCCCGGCCGCGTCACCCAGATCGTGCGCCTGACCGAGGACAGCCTGACCCTCGCCATGTCCGTCGAGACGTACGAGACGTCCTTCCCGGCCCAGATCGGCTGGCACCCCTGGTTCAACCGCAGCCTCGGCGGCGACGGCGCCGAGGACGTCCGGCTCGACTTCAGCCCGGCCTGGCAGGAGGAGCGCGGCGACGACCACCTCCCCACCGGGAACCGCATCGCCCCCGAGCCGGGCCCCTGGGACGACTGCTTCGGCATGCCCGGCGGCGTCGACGTCACCCTCACCTGGCCGGGTCGGCTGGAGCTGAAGGTCGGCAGCCGCGAGGAGTGGGTCGTGGTCTACGACGAGCAGGACGCCGCCGTCTGTGTGGAGCCGCAGACCGGGCCGCCCAACGGGCTGAACACGCTGCCCCGGCTCGTCACACCGCTGGAGCCGCTGGAGGCCTCGACCACCTGGAGCTGGCGGCGGCTGTGAGCTGTCTAAGCTGACAGGCATGACTGACGTACGCGGCGAGCTGCTGCAGCAGATCAAGGACAAGGCCGTGGTACACGGCAAGGTGACCCTGTCGTCGGGTCTGGAAGCCGACTACTACGTCGATCTCCGGCGGATCACCCTCGACGGTGAGGCGGCCCCGCTGGTCGGGCAGGTGCTGCTCGACCTGACCGCGGAGCTGGAGTTCGACGCGGTGGGCGGGCTGACCATGGGCGCCGACCCCGTGGCCGCCGCGATGCTGCACGCGGCCGCCGCCCGGGGCAGGCGGCTGGACGCCTTCGTCGTCCGCAAGGCGGCCAAGGCGCACGGGCTGCAGCGGCGGGTCGAGGGGCCGGACATCGCGGGCCGGCGGGTGCTCGTCGTCGAGGACACCTCCACCACCGGCGGCTCCCCGCTGACCGCCGTGGAGGCCGTGCGGGAGGCGGGCGCCGAGGTCGTCGCCGTCGCGACCATCGTCGACCGGGCCACCGGCGCCGCCGAGAAGATCCAGGAGGGTGCGGGGGTGCCGTACCTGTTCGCGTACGCCAAGGATGAGCTGGGCCTCGACTGAGTTATCCACAGGTTGGACACGGGGACGGGACCATCCGGCCAAGTCTGGAAAGATGGGGCCGACGACGACGTCACACACCCCCCAAGGTCTAGGTCAGGGCCGTAAGAAGAACGCCGTACGCAGTACGTCAACCCGCAGACTCAAGGAGCGGACAGATGCCCATCGCAACCCCCGAGGTCTACAACGAGATGCTCGACCGGGCGAAGGCAGGCAAGTTCGCCTACCCGGCCATCAACGTGACCTCGTCCCAGACCCTGCACGCGGCCCTGCGCGGCTTCGCGGAGGCGGAGAGCGACGGCATCATCCAGATCTCCACGGGTGGTGCGGAGTTCCTCGGCGGCCAGCACAACAAGGACATGGTCACCGGCGCCGTCGCCCTGGCCGAGTTCGCGCACATCGTCGCCAAGAAGTACGACATCACCGTCGCCCTGCACACGGACCACTGCCCGAAGGACAAGCTCGACGGGTACGTACGTCCGCTGCTCGCGGTCTCCGAGGAGCGCGTGGCGCGCGGTGAGAACCCGCTGTTCCAGTCGCACATGTGGGACGGCTCGGCCGAGACCCTGGCCGACAACCTCTCCATCGCGCAGGAGCTCCTGGAGCGCGCCCGCGCCGCGAAGATCATCCTTGAGGTGGAGATCACCCCGACCGGCGGCGAGGAGGACGGCGTCTCGCACGAGATCAACGACTCCCTGTACACGACGGTCGACGACGCCTTCCGCACCGTCGAGGCCCTCGGCCTCGGTGAGAAGGGCCGCTACCTGCTGGCCGCGTCCTTCGGCAACGTCCACGGCGTGTACAAGCCGGGCAACGTCGTGCTCCGTCCCGAGCTGCTCAAGGAGCTGAACGAGGGCGTCGCCGCCAAGTACGGCAAGGCGTCCCCGTTCGACTTCGTCTTCCACGGCGGCTCCGGCTCCTCCGCCGAGGAGATCGCGACCGCGCTGGACAACGGCGTCGTCAAGATGAACATCGACACCGACACCCAGTACGCCTTCACGCGTCCGGTCGCGGCCCACATGTTCCAGAACTACGACGGTGTCCTCAAGGTCGACGGCGAGGTCGGCTCCAAGAAGACCTACGACCCGCGCACCTGGGGCAAGCTCGCCGAGGCCAGCATGGCCGCGCGCGTGACGGAGGCCTGCGCCGACCTGCGCTCGACGGGCACGAAGATCAAGTAGTTCTGCGGTTTCCCGAGGGGGTCCTGCGTCCTCTCCGGCAACTCCGAGCCCGGCGCCTGTCTACGGCGCCGGGCTCGCTGTATACCTGGGGGCATGCCCGACGTCCGGCTGGCCTCACCGCAGGGCAAGTGGATCCTGCTCACCACCGTCCTCGGCTCCAGCATGGCGATGCTGGACTCGACCGTCGTCAACGTCGCCCTGCCGCGCATCGGCCGCGACCTCGACACCGACCTCGCCGCGCTCCAGTGGACCGTCAACGCGTACATGCTGACGCTGGCCGGGCTGATCCTGCTGGGCGGTTCGCTCGGGGACCGGTACGGGCGGCGCCGGGTCTTCGTCATCGGCGTCATCTGGTTCGCCGCCGCCTCACTGCTGTGCGGGCTGGCGCCGAACGCCGGAGTGCTCATCGCCGCACGGGCCCTCCAGGGCGTCGGCGGGGCGCTGCTCACGCCGGGGTCGCTGGCGCTGATCCAGGCGTCCTTCCATCCCGACGACCGGGGGCGGGCGGTCGGCCTGTGGTCGGGGTTCGGAGGTGTCGGCGCGGCGGTCGGCCCGTTCCTGGGCGGCTGGCTGGTGGACGGGCCGGGCTGGCGGTGGGTGTTCCTGCTGAACGTCCCGCTGGCGGTGCTGTGCGTCCCCGTCGCCCTGCGGCAT
Source organism: Streptomyces sp. (assembly GCA_013362785.1). Taxonomy (GTDB): domain Bacteria; phylum Actinomycetota; class Actinomycetes; order Streptomycetales; family Streptomycetaceae; genus Streptomyces. Next base: position 3,192 of record JABFVM010000043.1, read on the forward strand.
GTCCCCGAGTCGGGGGACGGCCGCAAGCACGGCCGCTTCGACGTGCTCGGCGCGGCCCTCGGCGCCCTGTCCCTCGCCCTGGTGACATACGCGCTGATCGAGGCCCCCACGGGCTCCTACGGCGTCGTGCTCACCGCGGTCGCGGGGGTGGCCGCGGGGATCGCCTTCGTGGTCGTGGAGAAACGGCGCCCCGACCCGATGATGCCGCTCGACATCTTCGCGTCCCGCCAGTTCACCGCGGTCAACCTCGTCACGCTGTGCGTGTACGCGGCCCTCGGCGGCTTCTTCTTCCTCGCCGCGCTCCAGCTCCAGGTCGTCTCCGGCTACTCGGCCCTCGGCGCGGGTACGGCGCTGCTGCCGACGACCGTCCTGATGCTGCTGCTCTCCGCGCGCTCCGGCGCCCTCGCCGACCGCATCGGGCCGCGCATCCCGCTCACCGTGGGGCCCCTGCTCTGCGCGGCCGGCATGCTGCTGATGCTCCGCGTCGGCCCGGACGCGTCGTACGTCGCCGACGTACTGCCCGCCGTCCTCGTCCTCGGCCTCGGCCTGGTCACGCTGGTCGCTCCGCTGACCGCCACCGTCCTCGCCTCGGTGGACGTCGCCCGGGCCGGGCTGGCCAGCGGCATCAACAACGCGGCGGCCCGTGCGGCGGGGTTGGTCGCCGTGGCGGCGCTGCCTCTGCTGACCGGCATGGGCCAGGAGGCATACCGTTCACCGGGCGCGTTCGACGAGTCCTTCGACCGAGCGATGATCCTTTGCGCGACCCTCCTGGCGGCCGGCGCGGCGCTCGCCTTCGCGACGGTCCGCCGCCTCCCCCCGGACTGCACCCGCCCGGAATGCCACACCCACGGCGGCATCACAGCACCCCCACTGGAGGGCCGCCCTGCGCGACGCCGCCTGACGTAGCCGCCGGGATTCCT
>JABFVM010000101.1 GCA_013362785.1 Streptomyces sp.
GGCCCCCTAATACGACCATCAGGCCCCCACCAGAGGCGTACTCTCTGCGCTGTCCTCCGAGGATCAACGACAGGAAGCGGTAGGGCACATGGCGTATGGGTCGTGGCAGTCGAACACCGAACCCCGCCCGTTGCTTGAGCGCCAACGCGAACTCCGAGCCCTCGACTCCGCGTTGTCGGACCTCCGAGACGTCGCCGACGGCATGCAGCGGGCACGGCCCAGCGGACTGCTCGCCTTCACCGGTCCGGGCGGACTGGGCAAGTCGACCCTCCTCACCGAGGCACGCGCCCGCGCCGCGGAGCTCGGGTTCACCGTGCTCTCGGCCCGGGCCGGCGAGAAGGACCAGGAGCTGGCGTTCCGTCTGGTGCGCCAGCTCTTCCAGCCCGTCCTGGCCACCATGGAGGAGGCCGAACGCCGTTCCTTCCTGGGCAGTTGGTACGACATCGTCGCCGCCGCGCTCGGCCTGGAGGCGACGGACACCGCCCACACGCCGGACCCGACCGGGGTCCGCGACGGCCTCGACTGGGTCATGACATGCCTGGCCGCGATGAAGGCGCCCCTCGTGCTGCTCCTGGACGACCTGCAGTGGGCCGACCTCGAATCGCTCGGCTGGCTCGCCTCCTTCACTCCGCGCACCGCCGACCTCCCCCTGCTGATCGTCGTCGCCTACCGGCCCGACGAACTGCCGTCCGAGGCGGCCGCCTTCCGCACGGTCGTCGAACGGCACGGGAACCGCCCCTACCCGCTGGCACTGCTCAGCGCCGCCGGTGTGGCCCGGATCGTCCGGCACGAACTGGGCGAGGGAGCCGAGGACGAGTTCTGCGACGAGTGCTGGTCGGTCACCGGCGGCAGCCCGTTCGAGACCGTCGAGCTCGTCATCAGGCTCGGCGAACGGAACCTGACGGGCACACAGCACGAGTTGCCCGCGATGCGGGACCTGGCCGCGGCGGTCAAGGGCCCAGGACTGATCGAGAGCCTGCACCGGCTCGGCACGGCCACCGTCCGTTTCGCCCAGGCCGCGGCCGTGCTGGGTCCTCCGGTGTCGCGGGAGCTCGCCGCCGCGCTCGCGGTGATCGGCAGCGAGGAGGCGGTGGAGGCGACCGAGAAGCTGCGCACCGCCCGGATCCTGGCCGACGCACCCGAGTCCGGGGACGGGCTGGAGTTCGTCCACCCGCTGATCGCGACGGCGATCTACCGGTCCATCCCCGCCGGCCTGCGGGTCGGCCTGCACGACCGGGCCGCGGAGGCCGTCCGTGCGGCCGGGTTCGGCCCCGTCTGCGCCGCCCGGCATCTGCTGGAGGTGCCCTGCGAAGGCAGGCCCGAGGTGGTCGCGTGCCTGCGCGAGGCCGCCCGTGAGCACCTGCGCGCCGGGGCTCCGGAGGCCGCCCGGCGCGCCCTGGCCCGTGCGCTGCAGGAACCGCCCCGGCCGGAGGACCGCGCCGCGCTCCTGCACGAGCTCGCGGGCGCGACCTTCCTGATCGAGCCCACGGCCACGGTGAGCCACCTCCAGGAGGCGCTGGCGGAACCCGGGGTGGATCCCCATCTGCGGGCCTCCATCGTCTACCGGCTGACCCAGGCGCTGGCCCACACGGACCGGCTGGCCGAGGCGGCGACCGTGTCCGCCGACGAGGCGCGGCTCGCCACGCATCCTCGCATCCGGCTGCGTATGCAGGCCGATCACTTCGTCTGGAGCGCCTTCCGCGCCGACGAACCCGACTCGTTCGCCCGCTCACGGAGGCTGACGCGGCTCGCCGAGCGGCTGGCCGGCCGCGGTCTGGAGGAGCGCTACATCCTGGGCTCGCGGGCCTGGGACGCCATGGTGCGCGGCGAACCCCGGCAGACCGTCCTCCAGTGCGCGGAGCGGGCCCTGCACGGCGGACTGAGCTGGACCGACGAGAACCGGGGGTTCGAGGTCCCCGTCTCGGTCGCCCTGACCTTCATGTACGGCGACCAGCCGCGCCGGGCCGAGGAACTGTTCACCGACGGCATCGCCGAGTGCACGGGCAAGGGCTGGCGCGGCTCCCACCTGGCGCTCGGGCAGACCCTGTACGGCTACATCCGCTACCGTCGCGGCTGTCTGAGCGACGCGGAGCAGCAGGTGCGGGAGGGGCTGCGCATCGCCGACCGGGTCGAAGGCGCGGTGCCCGCCCAGTGGTTCGCCATCGGCATCCTCATCCAGACCCTGCTCGCCCGCGGCCGCACCGGCGCCGCGCGCCGTCTCGCCGACTCCTACCGGTACGGCGAGATCGTCCCGAACGCCGTCATCTACCCCGATCCCCGCACGGTGTACGCCGAACTCCTGCTGGCCGAGGGCCGGCACTCCGAGGCGGAGCATCTGCTGTCCGCCGTCGGGGACTGGCTGGACGCACGCGGCTGGCGCAACCCCTCCTGGTGCCCGTGGCAGCTGCACCTGGCGTCCGCGCTCGCCCCCACCGCCCCGGACAAGGCGGCCGGTCACGCCCTGGACGCCGTCAAGCGCGCCCGGGACTTCGGTGCCGCCTCCACCATCGGCCAGTCGCTCCACACCCTCGCCGAGGTGACCGCCGGTCCGGCGGCCCTGGACCTGTACGCGGAGGCCGTGGAGCACCTGGAGCAGTCGCCCGCCTCCTACGAGCTCGCCCGCGCCCAGATCGGCCACGGCGCCGCCCTGTCCCGCAACGGCCGCCTCCAGGAGGCCGCCGACCGGCTCTACCAGGGACTGGAAGGCGCCGTGCACTGCGGGGCCGAGGCGCTCACCGCCCGGGCCAGGCAGGAGCTCGCGGCGGCCGGAATGCGCCCGCTGCCGCTGCGGTACACGCAGGCGGACACGCTGACCGCGCAGGAGCGCCGTACCGCCGAACTGAGCGTCCAGGGGCACCCGGTGGCGGTGATCGCCAAGGAACTGCGGCTCACCGAGCAGGGCGTGCGGCAGTTGCTGTCCTGCGTCTACCGCAAGGTCGGCACCGACGCCACGGGCCTCGCCAAGGCCCTGGAGACGTTTCCCCGCACGCGCTCTTGAAGCCGCCCGACCCCGCGCCCCCGCCCCCACGCCCCCGGCCCCACGCCTCCGGCCCCGTGCAGGGCGGCGCTCACATGGGTCGCGTACGTCCCTCCCAGTACGGGTCCCGCAACCGCCGTTTGTACAGCTTGCCGTTGGGGTCGCGGGGCATCTCCGCGATGAAGTCGACGCTCTTGGGCCGCTTGTAGCCGGCGAGCCGGTCGGCGCAGTGGTCGAGGATCGCGGCGGCCAGGGCCGGGCCCGGCTCGTGACCGGGGGCCGGTTCCACGACGGCCTTGACCTCCTCGCCCCAGTCGTCGTGCGGGATGCCGAAGGCGGCGGCGTCGGCGACGGCGGGGTGGGCGAGGAGCACCGACTCGATCTCGGCCGGGTAGATGTTCACCCCGCCGGAGATGATCATGTCGATCTTGCGGTCGCGCAGGAACAGATAGCCGTCCTCGTCGAGATAGCCGAGGTCGCCGACGGTGAAGAAGTCGCCGATGCGGTTCTTCCGCGTCTTGGCCTCGTCCTTGTGGTAGGCGAAGCCGCCGGTGTTCATCTTCAGGTAGACGGTGCCGAGTTCACCGGGCGGGAGCCGGTTGCCGTCGTCGTCGAAGACGGCGAGTTCGCTGATGGGCCAGGCCTTGCCGACCGTGCCGGGCTTCTTCAGCCAGTCCTCGGCGGTGGCGAAGGCGCCGCCGCCCTCGCTGGCCGCGTAGTACTCCTCCACGCAGGGGCCCCACCAGTCGAGCATCGCCCGCTTGACGTGGTCGGGGCAGGGGGCGGCGCCGTGGATGGCGTGCCGCATGGCGGAGACGTCGTAGCGGGCCCGTGTCTCCTCGGGCAGGGCGAGCAGGCGGTGGAACTGGGTCGGGACCATATGTGTGTGGGTGCACTTCTCGCGGTCGATCAGCCGGAGCATCTCCTCGGGCGTCCACTTGTCCATCAGCACCAGGCGGTGGCCGATGTGGAGCGACGCGCCCGCGAACTGGAGGACGGCGGTGTGGTAGAGCGGCGAGCAGACGAGGTGCACGTTGTCGTCGAACGGGCGGATGCCGAAGATGCCGAGGAAGCCGCCCAGATACGCCTCCTCGGGGCGCTTGCCGGACAGCGGGCGCCGGATGCCGCGGGGGCGGCCGGTGGTGCCCGAGGTGTAGTTCATGACCCAGCCGAGGGTGCGGTCGGCGGGCGCCGACTCCGGTTGTCCGTCGACGAGTTCGGCGTACGGCCGGAATCCCTCGACCGTGCCGATCGCGTACCGCCGGTCGGCGGGCAGGCCGGCCTCGTCGGCGGCGTGGCGTGCGGGGGCGGCGAAGCGTTCGTGGGCGAGGAGCACCTTGGCGCCGGAGTCGGCGACGATCCAGGCGATCTCGGGGCCGACGAAGTGGTGGTTGACGGGGACCAGGTAGAAGCCGGCCTGGCTGGCGGCGAGGTACGCGACGATGAACTCGGCGCTGTTGGGCAGGACGACGGCGAAGGCGTCGCCGCGTTCCAGACCGGCCGCGCGCAGTCCGTGGACGAGGCGGTTGGTGGCGGCGTGCAGCCGGCCGGCGGTCCACTCCTCGCCGTCGGGGGCGACGAGGACCGTGCGGTGGGGGTCGGCCGCGGCCTGGGCCCAGAAGCCTGCCGGGGGTGTAGTCGTGCTCGTCACTCGCCGCTCCTTCCGGCTATGCGGTTGATGCGATCGACGGCTCGTTCGAAGCCGCGGGTGAGGTCGTCGAAGACCGCCTGGACGCTGCGTTCGCTGTTCATCCGGCCGACGATCTGGCCGACGGGGGTGCCGAGCAGCGGCGCGACCTCGTACTTCTGGATCCGGGAGACCGCCTCGGCGACCAGCAGGCCCTGCAGGGGCATGGGCAGGGTTCCGGGGCCGTGCGTGTCGTCCCAGGCGTCGGTCCACTCGGTGCGCAGCTGCCGCGCGGGCTTGCCAGTCAGGGCGCGGGAGCGCACCGTGTCGCCGGAGCCGGCGGCGAGCAGTTTGCGGGTCAGGGCGGGTGAGTGCAGATCGGCTTCTGTGGTGGTCAGCCATATGGAGCCCAGCCACACACCCTGGGCGCCCAGGGTGAGTGCGGCAGCCACCTGTTGGCCGCTGCCGATGCCGCCGGCCGCGAGCACGGGCAGTGGGTCCACCGCCTCCACGACCTCCGGTGTCAGCACCATGGAGGCGATCTCTCCGGTGTGCCCGCCCGCCTCGTAGCCCTGCGCGACCACGATGTCGATGCCGCGTTCCTTGTGCTTGACGGCGTGGCGGGCGCTGCCCGCGAGCGCGGCGACGAGGACGTCCTGCTCATGGGCGCGTTCCACCACGTCGGCGGGCGGTGAGCCGAGGGCGTTGGCGAGGAGTCTGATCGGGTAGTCGAAGGCGACGTCGAGCTGGCTGCGGGCGACCTGTTCCATCCACCCGGTGATGCGCCAGCCGGACGCCTCCCCCTCGGCGAGTTCGGGCACGCCGTACTTGGCGAGGGTGTCCTGGACGAACTGCCGGTGCCCTTCCGGGATCATCGCCTCCACGTCGGCCTCGCTGACGCCTTCCACCTTCTTCGCGGGCATGACGACATCAAGGCCGTAAGGCCTGCCGTCGACATGGGCCTCGATCCAGTCGAGGTCGCGTTTGAGGTCGTCGGGGGCGGTGTAGCGGACCGCGCCGAGCACTCCGAAGCCGCCGGCCCGGCTGATGGCCGCGGCGACGGCGGGGAACGGCGTGAAGCCGAAGATGGCGTGCTCGACTCCCAGTTTCTTGCTCAGCTCCGTCTGCATGGGCGCAGGATGCCGCACTCCTCCGGAGGACGGAAGAGGTTATCTGATGCATCGTCAGGTTCAGGCCCATGGTCGGCCTGCCATGGTTCCGGGTAGGTCTCACGTCTCCGGTCGAATCGACGAAGGGACTTCCCGGTGACTGACGACGTGGCGGGCAGAGCGGCGACGACAGACGGGCTGACACGACGTCAACTCGGCAGGGGCGCCATGGCCCTGGGCGGCGCACTGACTCTGGCCTCCCTCCCCGCGGGCCCGGCCGCCGCCTCCCCTTCCGGCCACCGCACCTTGCGCCACGGCTCCCCCGAGCGCGCCGGCCTGCTCCCCGCCCATCTCCGCCAACTGGTCGCCGACGCCGAGGCGTTCCTCGGCCCCTCGCCCAAACACCCCTGGTACGCGGGCGCCGTACTGCTCGCCGGGCGCGGTGGCACGGTGGCCCTGCACCAGCCCATCGGGACGGCGCTGCGCTACCGGGCCTACGACGAGAAGACCGACGCCGGCGTCGAGTTACCGGCCGACCAGCAGATACCCATGGCCGCGGACACCGTGTTCGATCTGGCCTCGGTGTCCAAGCTGTTCACCTCGATCCTCGCCGTGCAGCAGATGGAGCGGGGCGCGCTCGGGCTGGAGGCGACGGTCGCCTCCTACCTCCCGGACTTCGGCCGCGCGGGCAAGCAGGACATCACGATCCGTCAGCTCCTCACCCACACCTCGGGGTTCCGCGCCTGGATCCCGCTGTACAGCGCGCCGACGTACGAGGAGAAGCTGGAGCTCATCTGGAACGAAGCGCCCCTGAATCCGCCGGGCACCAAGTACCTCTACTCGGACCTGAACCTGATCTCCCTCCAGCTGGTCCTGGAGAAGATCACCGGCCGGACGCTGGACGCCCTCCTGCACGACGAGATCACCGCACCGCTCGGCATGCGCCGCACCCGCTACAACCCGCCCGCCGCCTGGAAACCGAGGATCGCGGCCACCGAGGACGCCCGAAAGCCCTGGTCCGGCCTGGACCGTGGGCTCGTGTGGGGCGAGGTGCACGACGAGAACGCCTACAGTCTCGGCGGAGTCGCCGGCCACGCCGGCGTGTTCTCCAACGCCTGGGACCTCGCGGTCCTCGGCAGGACCCTGCTGAACGGCGGCGCCTACGGCCGCTCGCGCATCCTGGAGCCGGAGTCGGTGGAGCTGATGTTCACCGACTTCAACACCGCTTTCCCGGGCGACGAGCACGGCCTCGGCTTCGAGCTCTACCAGCACTGGTACATGGGCGCGATGGCCACCCCGCGCACCGCGGGACACACCGGCTTCACCGGCACCTCGCTGGTCCTCGACCCGACGACCGACTCCTTCCTCGTCGTCCTCGGTAACTCCGTCCACCCGATGCGCGGTTGGCGCTCCGGTTCCGCGCCCCGAGTCGCCGCCGCGAACAACTTGGCGCGGGCCGTACCGGTACGGCCCCGGCACGGTCGTACGGCATGGTTCTCCGGAATGGCGTCCGCCACCACGGCCACGCTCACTCTCCCCGCACTCGACACCTCCTCCGGCGACACACGGCTGTGCTGCGCCCTGTGGTGGGACATCGAGCCGGGCCCGGACGGACTCGCCCTGGAGGCGACGACCGACGGGGGCGCCGCCTGGCAGCCGGTGCCCTTCACGACGACCCGCCACGGCGAGCAGCCTCAGGACCACCCGACCGGCGCGGTCACCGGCTGGTCGGGCCGCGTCTGGCACCGGCTCACGGCCCGGCTGCCCGCGCACCGGCAGCTGGTGCTGCGCTGGCGGTACGCGACGGACCGGCTGTATGTGGGCCGTGGCGCGTACGTCGACGGTCTGCGCGTCGAGGCGGCGGATGGCGTCCTCTTCGACGAGGCCCGGCCGGCGGACGCGGCGCGGATCACCGCGAGCGGCTGGACCGCCTCGGCGGACTGACCGCCCGCCGTGCGCAGTTCCCGTCAGTCGCCGGACCGCTCCAGCACCGCCATCGCCGCGTTGTGCCCCGGCACCCCGCTCACCCCGCCCCCGCGCACCGCACCGGCCCCGCACAGCAGCACGTTCACGTGCCGCGTCTCCACGCCCCAACGCCCGGTGTCCTCCTGGGCGTACGGCCAGGTCAGCTCGCGGTGGAAGATGTTGCCGCCGGGGAGGCGCAGGTCCTGCTCCAGGTCGAGCGGGGTCTTGGCCTCGATGCAGGGGCGGCCGTGGGCGTCGGTCGCCAGGCAGTCGGTGATCGGCTCGGCCAGGTGGGCGTCGAGCTGGGCGAGCGTGGACTTGAGGAGTTCCTCGCGGACGGCCTCGTTGTCGCCTTCGAAGAGCGCGGCCGGGGTGTGCAGACCGAAGAGGGTGAGGGTCTGGTAGCCCTGTTCGACGAGGGCGGGGCCGAGGATGGTCGGGTCGGTCAGGGAGTGGCAGTAGATCTCGGAGGGCGGGGCGGCGGGGAGTTCCCCGGCGGCGGCCTGGGCGTGAGCGGCGGCCAGTTGGCCGTAGCCCTCGGCGACGTGGAAGGTGCCGGAGAACGCCTCGCGGGGGTCGACGGAGCCGTCGCGCAGCCGGGGCAGCCGCTTGAGCAGCATGTTCACCTTGAGCTGGGCGCCCTCGGCGGGGGCCGGGGGTGTGTCGCCGGTGAGGGCGGCCAGGGCCTGCGGGGAGGCGTTGACCAGGACGTGCCGGGCGGTGGCGACGCCCTCGCCGTCCGCCGTGCGATAGGTGATCTCGGCCGTACGGCCGTCCGTGTCGATGCGGACCGCCTCGTGGCCGGTGACGATGTCCGCGCCCGCCGCGCGGGCCGCCTGGGCCAGAGCGTCGGTGAGGGCGCCCATGCCGCCGACGGGGACGTCCCAGTCGCCGGTGCCGCCGCCGATCACGTGGTAGAGGAAGCAGCGGTTCTGCTTCAGCGACGGGTCGTGGGCGTCGGCGAAGGTGCCGATGAGGGCGTCGGTGAGGACCACGCCCCGGACCAGGTCGTCGGCGAAACGGTCCTCGATCGCGACGCCGATCGGCTCCTCGAAGAGGGTCCGCCAGGCCTCCTCGTCGTCCACCCGGCGGCGCAGCTCGTCGCGGCTCGGCAGAGGTTCGGTGAGCGTCGGGAACACCCGCTTGGCGATCTGGCCGGTCATGCCGTAGAAGCGCCGCCAGGCCGCGTACTCGCGCTCCGTGCCGGTCAGCCGGGCGAACGCCTCACGGGTGCGCCGTTCGCCGCCGCCCACCAGGAGGCCGGTCGGGTGGCCGTCGCGTTCGGCGGGCGTGTACGAGGAGACGTTGCGGGTGCGGACGCGGAAGTCCAGGCCCAGGTCCCGCACGATCTTCTTCGGCAGCAGGCTGACCAGGTAGGAGTAGCGGGACAGACGGGCGTCGACCCCGGCGAACGGGCGGGTGGACACGGCGGCGCCCCCGGTGTGGTCCAGCCGCTCCAGGACCAGCACGGTCCGGCCCGCCCGGGCCAGGTAGGCGGCGGCGACCAGGCCGTTGTGGCCTCCGCCGACGATGACGGCGTCGTACGTACGGTGTCGCGGGTGTCCCTCGTTGGCAGCCATGGTTCTTCGTAACACGTGATGATCTAGGTCGGCCATAGGTGTACAGCCCTCGTCGGGGAGGTCGGCTCAGACGTCAGGGAGCGCGTCCATTCCGCCGTCCGGCGGATGGTCCCGCAAGAGCTCCGTCAGGACGTAGCGCTGGTCGCTCTGGAACTCCTTGTCACGGATGTTCCGCATGGCGACGTCGAGCACCATGGTCATGTCGGTCGCGGAGCGCGCGTGCAGCGTCTGGCGGAGGGTGGCCCTCCGTCTCGGTCGGAGCGTTGCCAGACGCAGTGTGGCCCTCGAACACAAATCACAACAAGGGGACAGGTTAAGGGAGTTGGAGCTGTGCCCATGGTCAGCGGCGGGGTCACTGTCCGTCCGACGCCCGCTGTTGTCGCAGCACCGCCACCCTCCGGTACAGCTCGACGGCCTCCGCGCCGCGCCCGAGCTGTTCCAGGCAGTGGGCCTCGTCGTTGCGGCTGGCGAGGGTGTCGGGGTGGTCGGCCCCGAGGACGCGTTCGCGGGCGGCGGCCACCCTGCGGTACTCGGTGAGCGCGTCCGGCCAGCGGCCCAGCCAGCCGAGGCTCACGGCGACCTCGCGTCGGCTGACCAGGGTGTCCGGGTGGTCGGTGCCGAGCACCCGCTCGCGGATCGCGCACACGTCGCGGGACTCGGCGAGGGCCTCCTCCCAGCGGCCGAGGCGGCCGAGGTTGACGCCGAGGCCGTGGCGGGCGCGCAGGGTCTCGGGGTGGGCGGGGCCGTGGACACGGGCGCGGTCGTCGATGAGGTCGCGGTAGAGCTGGAGCGCCTCCGCGCTGCGGCCGAGGCGGCCGAGGCTGATGCCGACCTCGTAGCGGGCGGCGAGGGTGTCGGGGTGGTCGGGGCCGAGGGCCTGGGCGCGGGCGTCGGCGACCTCGCGGTAGGTCTGCAGGGCCTCCGACCAGCGGCCCAACTGGCCGAGTGCGTAGGCGACTTCGTAGCGGGTGACCAGGGTGTCGGGGTGGCTCGGGCCGAGGACGCGGGCGCGGGCGGCGGCGACCTCGACGGCCATGCGGTACGAGTCCTCAAGGCGGCCGAGTCTGCTGAGGTTGAAGGCGAGGTTGTGACGGCAGCGCAGGGTGTCCGGGTGATCGGCGCCCATGGCGCGCTCGCGGGCGATCAGCACCGACGTGTACACCTGGTGCGCGTCGAAGTGGCGGCTCAACTGGCCCAGCACGTACGCCATCTCCTGGCGGGCGGCGAGCGTGTCGGGGTGGTCGGGTCCGAGGGCGAGGCTGCGGGCGCGGGCGACGTGCTTGTACTCGCGCAGCGCGTCGGCGGCGCGGCCGGTGCGGCTGAGCGTGAAGGCGACCTCGTAGCGGCTGGCGAGACTGTCGGGGTGGTCGGGGCCGAGGAGGTGCTCGCGTTCGGCGGCGACGGCCCGGTGCACCTCGCCGGCCTCCGTCCAGCGGCCGAGGCGGCCGAGGCTGAGCCCGGCGTTGTGCCGTCCGGCCAGGGCGGCGAGCGCGGCCGCGGACGGGGCGGCCGGTTCGTCCGGTACGGCGCTCTCCTCGGGGCGGCCGGTGGGCGGGCGGGGGATCCACTCGCCGGTGAGGCCGGCCGCGGCGTCGGGGGGTGTGCTGCGCAGTCCGGCGCCGGTGGCCTTGTGGCCGGTGGTCATGCCGCGGGTCCAGGACGGCAGGCGGGTTTCACGGGCCGCCGGCTCCGGGGGCCGCAGCACCGGCTGCGGGGTCACCACGGTCGGCACATACGTCGGCGTCGTACGGCCCAGGCCGATCCGGCGGCCCAACTCGCGCCCGTCGTGCGGTCGTTCCTCGGGCCGTTTGGCCAGCAGGTCGAGGATGATCCGCTCGAAGTACTCGGGCAGTTCGGCGCGGTGGCCACGCGGCGGCCGGGGCGGGGTGTCACGGTGGCCGACGAGGATCGCCCAGGGGTCATCGAGGTCGAACGGCGGTACGCCGGTGGCGATCTCGTACAGCACGCATCCCAGCGAGTACAGGTCGCTGCGCTGGTCCACCTCCTCGCCGCCGATCTGCTCCGGCGACATGTAGTGCGGGGTGCCCATCGCGATGCCGGTGCCGGTCAGCCGGGAGGTGAAGCCGATGTCGTGGCCTAGGCGCGCTATGCCGAAGTCGCAGATCTTCACCGTGCCGTCGGCCAGCCGCATGATGTTCGCGGGCTTCAGGTCGCGGTGCACGATGCCCTGCCGGTGGGTGTAGGCGAGGGCGGCGGCGACCTGGTCGGCGATCTCGACGACGTCCGGGACGGGCAGCGGGTGGTGCTTGTTGTCCTCAAGCAGCTGGCTGAGGTTGCGGCCGTCCAGCAGCTCCATCACCAGGAACAGGATGCCGTCGGACTCGCCGAAGTCGTGGACGACGGTCACCCCGCGGTGCTGGAGCGCCGCGGCCACCCGGGCCTCGCGGCGAAACCGCTCCCGCAGGACTCGCGTGAAGGAGTGGTCGTGGTCCGGTCCCAGCGGCTTGAGGCACTTCACGGCGACATGCCGGCCCAGCGACTCGTCGCGCGCACGCCACACCTCGCCCATGCCGCCGCGCCCGATCAGATCCAGCAGCCGGTACCGGCCCTGGATCAGCCTGCTCTCCCCCATCTCCCGCGATCGCCCCCCGTCACGGTCCGCCCCACCTTCCCCCGGCCCGTCCAGTATGGCGAGCTATCGTCCGAGTTTGTACGGTGCCGGACGCGAGCCCGGGCCGAGTCGCGCCATGGCGCGCAGGATGTGTTTGGGCGGGAGTTGCCAGCGCAGACGTGCGGGAACACAGCGCAGCAGGGTGCCCGTGGCACGCAACTGACGGGTGACGGTGGCGGGTTTCGGGGCCGGTCTGCCGTACAGCTCGTGGGCGTACGGCGGCAGTGCGGCGTACGCCAGATGCGCCACGCGCCGCCACAGCACCTCACGCGCCGGTACGAGCAGGGGATGCGTCGGCGGCCGGAGGAGAAAGTCGTCCACCGCGCGTGCCCCGGGTCCGCACGTCAGCTCGGGCCGCACCTTCTCGAAGTACTCCGTCATTTCCCGCCGGTTCGCCGGTACGGCGTCGGGGTCGAGGCCCACCAGACGGGCGCTGACCCGCTGTTCGGCTATGTAGCGGTCGGCCTGCGCGTCGGTGAGGCGGAACCCGGAGCGGCGCGCGACCTGGAGGTAGGAGTCGATCTCGGCGCAGTGCACCCACAGCAGCAGCGCGGGCTCGTCTACGCCGTACCGCTCCCCCGTGTCCGGGTCGGTGGCGCCCAGCATCCTGTGGATCTTCCGCACCCGGGCACCGGCCTTCTCGGCGGCGCCGGTGGTGCCGTACGAGATCGTCCCGACGAAGTTCGCGGTGCGCAGCAGCCGCCCCCAGGCGTCCTGGCGGAAGTCGGAGTTCTGCATGACGCCGCGTACGGCACGGGGGTGCAGGGCCTGGAAGTAGAGCGCGCGGACCCCGGCGACCCACATCATGGGGTCGCCGTGCATCTGCCAGGTCACGGAGGAGGGGCCGAAGAGCCCGGGGTCACCGCTGCGTATGGCATCCACCTCCGCAGGCTAACGCCGCACCCTCGGCATCCCCAGCCCGATCCAGGAGATGATCTCCCGCTGGATCTCGTTGTTGCCGCCGCCGAAGGTGAAGATGACGGCCGAACGGTAGCCGCGCTCCAGTTCGCCGTGCAGTACCGCCCCCGCCGAGCCCTCCTTCAGCGCCCCGGGGGCGGCGACGATCTCCATCAGCCAGGCGTAGGCGTCCCGGCGCGCCTCGGAGCCGTACACCTTGACGGCGGAGGCGTCCTGCGGGGTGAGGGTGCCGTTCTGGACGGCGCCGACCATCTGCCAGTTGAGGAGTTTGAGGGCGTCGAGCCTGGTGTGGGTCTGGGCGAGGCGGCGGCGTACCCAGGGCAGGTCGATGACCCGGCGGCCGTCGGCGAGTTTGGTCTCCATGGCCCAGCGCTGGACGTCGTGCAGGGCGCGGATGGCCATGGTGCCGTGGGCGGCGAGGGTGACGCGCTCGTGGTTGAGCTGGTTGGTGATCAGCCGCCAGCCCTGGTTCTCGGCGCCGACGCGGCGGGAGACGGGGACGCGGACGTTCTCGTAGTAGCTGGCCGTGGTGTCGTGCGAGGCGAGGGTGTTGATGAGGGTGCAGGAGTAGCCGGGGTCGGTGGTCGGGACGAGCAGCATGGTGATGCCCTTGTGGGGCGGGGCTTCCGGGTCGGTGCGGGTGGCCAGCCACACCCAGTCGGCGGTGTCGCCGTTGGTCGTCCAGATCTTCTGGCCGTTGACGACGTACTCGTCGCCGTCGCGTACGGCGCGTGTCCTGAGGGAGGCCAGGTCGGTGCCCGCGTCGGGCTCGCTGTAGCCGATGGCGAAGTCGATCTCGCCGGAGAGGATCTTCGGCAGGAAGTGCGCCTTCTGCTCGCCCGTGCCGTACTGCATGATCGTCGGGCCGACGGTGTTGAGCGCCATCAGGGGCAGCGGTACGCCGGCCTGGGCGGCCTCGTCGAAGAAGATGAACTGTTCCATCGCGGTCAGGCCGCGTCCGCCGTACTCCTCGGGCCAGCCCACGCCGAGCCAGCCGTCGCCGCCGAGCCGCCGGATGGTGCGGCGGTAGTGGCGTTTCTGGGCGGCCGGGTCGGTGAAGCCGGTGCGGTCGAGGTCCGGGTTCAACTGGGCGAAGTAGTCACGCAGTTCACTGCGCAGCCGCTGCTGCTCGGGCGTGTATTCGAGATCCACGGCGCCTCCAGGCTCCCCAAGGCCGGTCCTGACGGCGCACACCGTAGAACGTGTTTCAGAAATTGGGAATGGCGAGGAGGGGAATGGCGTGGAGTGCAAGCGGTCCGGAACGGCGACGGGCGCCGCGAGCCCCCTCAGCCGAGTGTGCCCATGAATTCCGTGCAGGCCCGTGCGCAGTCGCGGCACGCCTGCGCGGCCTTCTCGGCGTCCGAGTGCCGGTCGAAGACGTGGGCGCACTCCAGGCACACCGCCCGGGTCCACTCCAGCTGGACGCGGAGGGCGGTCTCGTCCAGCTGGTTCTGCTCGGCCAGCACATGGCAGGTCGCGTCGCAGACCTCGGCGCACAGGATGCCCCTGCGCCGCAGGACCTCCTGCTCCTCACCGCCGTCCGGATCCCACAGGCTCGCGCGCAGGGCACAGGCACGGGCGCACTCGGTGCAGGCCTGCGCGCACGCGAAGCGGTCCTCCAGGAACTGGACGGGCTGTTTCTGGGATGTCGTCGATGTCACACGGGGCGGGTAGCCGCGGCCCGCGGCGCCAAACCCCGGGTTCCCGGGCGCTCCGGCCCGGTTTCGGCCGGTCCCGGTGGACGGGTTCACGCATGGTGCCACGGGTACTCGCGGGCCATGGATACCGCTTGGATGGACATCGCCGCAGCACGGGGCGCGCTCGCCGCCGGGCTGTTCATCGCGGGTGTGGCCGTCGTGGCGCTGCTGATCGGCGCCTTCGTCCTGGGCGTCCGCATCAGGCGCCGGGAACCGCGCCCGCCCCGCCCCGAGGAGCAGCCCAGGCCGCCCGCCGGGGGCCCGGTCGGCGAGGTGCGAGAGCACCGGGAGCCCGCCGAGATGCCCCGGAGCGACCACCGCATCACCCCGCACGAGCTGCCCGCCCACGGCAACATCCCCTCCCGGCCCAGTCCGTCGAAGCACCGGCGGCGCTGGGGCGACGGCGACAGCGGGGCGTTCGGCAGCGGCGGCCCAGGCGGTACGTGACGCCTCCGGCCCGGTCCGGGGCCGGCGTGCCCGCGGTGCCGCAGATGGCCGCCGTACGCGTCGCACATGTGCCGAAGCCGTCGTATCGAGAGAGTCGTACCGAGAGAAGTGAGAACCATGGCCGACCGCGCCCGAGACACCCTGCCGCTTCCCGACTACGACCACCTGCCGATGGGCGGGCTGGAGAGCCGTATCCGTTCGCTCACCTCCCGCCAGCTGAAGGATCTGCTGGTGTACGAGCAGGCGCACGCCGACCGGCTTCCGGTCACCGAGGTGCTGGCCACCCGGCTGGAGCAACTCCAGGCCGGGGCCGAGCCGACCTCCGGTGACCCCGGCGCGCTGCGCCCCGAGAGCGGCGCCCGCCGGGCGGGCTCCCCGGTCACCCCCGCGACCTCGCCGCAGCCCTTCGGTCCGCCGCCGCACGGCACCCCCGACCAGCGGGGGAAGCCGAAGAGTGATCGTACGTGACCCTCCGTTTCCCGGGACGGGCACGAGGGCACTCGTGATCCGTGCTGTGGAGGAGGACAAGGGCCCGGGCCGGCGCCCGGGCCCGACGAGCGACCGAAGGCGCCGCCGATTACGTCGACGCGCGGCTGCCGCTGTACGACGGCGGCGCACTCCTGCGCAAGGCGTTCCCCGACCACTGGTCCTTCCTGCTGGGCGAGATCGCCCTCTACAGCTTCGTCGTGCTGCTGCTGACCGGTGTCTGGCTCACGCTGTTCTTCCACCCCTCGATGACAGAGGTCGTCTACCACGGCTCGTACACCCCGCTCAACGGGGTGCGCATGTCGGCCGCGTACGAGTCGACGCTGGACATCAGCTTCGACGTGCGCGGCGGTCTGCTGCTCCGTCAACTGCACCACTGGGCGGCCCTGGTGTTCCTCGCCGCCATCGGGCTGCATCTGCTGCGGGTCTTCTTCACGGGCGCGTTCCGCCGGCCCCGCGAGGTCAACTGGCTGATCGGCGTGACCCTGTTCCTGCTGGCGCTGGCGGAGGGATTCGCCGGCTACTCGCTGCCGGACGACCTGCTGTCGGGGACGGGCCTGCGGATCGCCCAGGGCATCATGCTGTCGATCCCGCTGGTGGGGACGTATGTGAGCATGTTCGCCTTCGGCGGCGAGTTCCCCGGTGAGGAGCTGATCCCCCGGCTGTACAGCCTGCACATCCTGCTGATCCCCGGCCTGCTGCTGGCGCTGATCACCGTGCATCTGATCCTCGTGTTCCATCTGAAGCACACCCAGTGGGCGGGCCGCGGCCGCTCGCAGCGCAACGCGGTGGGCAAGCCGATGTTTCCGCAGTTCACGGCCGCTTCGGGCGGTCTGTTCTTCATGGTCTTCGGCGTCCTGACACTGCTGTCGGGGGTGGCGCAGATCAACCCCATCTGGGCGTACGGCCCCTACCGCGCGGACATCGTGTCGACGGGGTCGCAGCCGGACTGGTACGTCGGCTTCCTGGAGGGCTCGCTGCGTCTGGTGCCGCCCTGGGAGACGACGGTGGCCGGGCACACCGTGATGTGGAACGTGCTGCTGCCCGCGGTCGTGCTGCCGGGCATCCTGTTCGCGGTGCTGTACGCCTACCCGTTCGTCGAGCGCCGGGTGACCGGCGCCCGGGCGGAGCGCCATCTGTGCGACCGGCCCCGTGACCACCCCGTGCGCACGGGACTCGGGGTCGCGGCGCTCAGCTGCTACGGCGTCCTGCTGGCGGCGGGCGGCAACGACATCATCGCCGACACCTTCGCGATCTCCGTGAACGCGCTGACCTGGGTGTTCCGGATCGCGTTCCTGGTACTGCCGCCGCTCGCGTTCATGGTGACGAGGCGTGTCTGCGGGGCGTTGCAGGAGGCGGACCAGAAGCGGCTGACGCAGGGTGAGGAGACCGGCGAGGTGCGGCAGACCCTCGCGGGCGGGTTCGAGGGAGGCCACGAGCCCGTCGACGAGGAACAGCGATATGTGCTGAGGAGCTACGGGTATCGCGTCGAGGAGGAACGGGAGCCGTCCGCCGACGAGTTGGAGCGCTGAGCGCCCCCGCCGGCTAACCGTCCCGGTCCG
>JABFVM010000402.1 GCA_013362785.1 Streptomyces sp.
GGGATGCCCGACTGACGGGGATGCCCGACTGGCGCGGATGTCGGACTGGCATGCCCGACTGGCAGGGATGCCCGACTGACGGCAGGCGAATTTCCGACCTCACCTCTCCGAGGCCTCCCCACCGTGCATACCGGTCGGTATGCTCGCCTGTGAGTCCGCGCGTCATCGCCGCCGCCACCCCGGGAGGACCCCGTGTCCCGCACCGCACTGCGTATCTGCCCCCTGTGCGAGGCCACCTGCGGCCTCACCCTCACCATCGAGGGAACCAAGGTCACCGGGGCCCGCGGCGACCGCGACGACGTGTTCAGCCAGGGGTTCATCTGCCCCAAGGGCGCCTCCTTCGGCGCCGTGGACGGCGACCCGGACCGGCTGCGCACCCCGCTGGTACGCAAGGACGGGGAGCTGCGCGAAGCCACCTGGGAGGAGGCCTTCGACGCGGTCGCCGCAGGGATCCGCCCGGTCGTCGAGCGGTACGGGCCGAACGCGGTGGGTGTCGTGCTCGGCAACCCCAACGTGCACACCATGGCGGGCGCGCTCTACCCGCAGGTGCTGCTCGCCGGACTGCGCACCCGCAGCATCTTCACCGCCTCCACGGTCGACCAGATGCCCAAGCACGTCTCCAGCGGACTGCTCTTCGGCGACGCCAACGCGATCCCGGTGCCCGACCTCGACCACACGGACCATCTGCTGCTGATCGGCGCCAACCCGCTGGAGTCCAACGGAAGCCTGTGCACCGCGCCCGACTTCCCCGGCAAGCTGAAGGCGCTCAAGGCCCGCGGCGGCACCCTCACCGTCATCGACCCGCGCCGCACCCGCACCGCCAAGCTCGCCGACCGGCACCTCGCGATCCGCCCCGGCACCGACGCGCTGCTACTGGCGGCGATGGCGTACACCCTGTTCGAGGAAGACCTCGTCGACCCGGGCGAGCTGACCCCGCACCTCCAGGGGATCGCCGAACTCCGGGACGCCGTACGGGACTTCACCCCCGAAGCCGTCGCCGAGGCCTGTGACGTCGAGGCCGTCCTGATCCGTACCCTCGCCCGTGAGCTCGCCGCCGCGCCCACCGCCGCCGTCTACGCCCGCATCGGCAGCTGCACCGTCCCGCACGGCACCCTCGCCAGCTGGCTGGTCGACGTACTGAACAGCCTGACCGGCAACCTCGACCGCCCCGGCGGCGCCCTCTTCCCGCAGGCCGCCACCGACCGGACACCCCGCCCCGCGCGGCCCGGCCACGGCTTCGCGCTGGGGCGCTGGCACTCCAGGGTCAGCCGGCACCCCGAGGCCAAGGGCGAGCTGCCGATCTCCGCGCTCGCCGAGGAGATCGACACCGCGACCGAGGAGGGCGAGCCGATTCGGGCCGTCATCGCCGTCGCCGCCAACCCCGTGCTGTCGGTGCCCGACGGCGACCGGCTCGACAAGGCCCTCGGCGCGCTCGACTTCATGGTCAGCGTCGACCCCTACCTCAACGAGACCTCACGCCACGCCCACGTCGTGCTGCCGCCGCCCCCGCCCTCGCAGAGCCCGCACCACGACTTCGCGTTCAACACCCTCGCCGTACGCAACCAGGTCCGCTTCACCCGGCCCGCCGTCCCGCTGGAGCCCGGCCGGATGGCCGAGACGGAGATCCTGGCCCGGCTGATCCTGGCCGCGACCGGGATGCACGGCGCCGACCCGTCGGCCGTCGACGACCTGGTCATCGGGCAGACCCTCGGCAAGGCGGTGACGGAAGCGCACTCCCCGGTGCACGGCCGTGACCCCCAGCAGCTCGCCGCCCAGCTCACCGGCGACACCGGCCCCGAGCGCCGGCTCGACATGATGCTGCGCCTCGGCCCCTACGGCGACGGCTTCGGCGTACGGCCGGACGGACTGACCCTGGAGCAACTGCTGGCGCATCCGCACGGCATCGACCTCGGGCCGCTCACGGCCCGGCTGCCGCAGCCGCTGAAGACCGTGAGCGGCAAGGTGGAGCTGCTGCCGCAGCCGATCGCGGACGATCTGCCCCGGCTGCGCCAGGCCCTGCACGAGCGCCCAGAGGGGCTCGTCCTCGTCGGCCGCCGCCATCTGCGGTCCAACAACAGCTGGATGCACAACGTCCCCGCCCTCACCGGCGGCACCAACCGCTGCACCCTGCACATCCACCCCGAGGACGCCGAACGGCTCGGTGTCACCGACGGGGCGCCCGTGCGGGTCAAGGGCGCCGGGGGAGAGGTCACCGCCCCCGCGGAGGTCACCGACGGCGTGCGTCCGGGCGTGGTCAGCCTGCCGCACGGCTGGGGACACGACCGGCCCGGCACCCGGCTGAACCATGCGCTGAAAGAACCCGGCGTCAACGTCAACCAGCTCCTCGACGGCAGCCTGCTCGACCCGCTGTCGGGCAACGCGGTCCTCAACGGCGTACCCGTGCTGCTTTTCCCCGGGGGATGACCCCCGGACCCCCAGCAGAAAGGCAGGTCGGCTGGGGCGACCGGCGCGGACATCGGCGAAGCAAACACGAGTAAACCGGCCACCCGTGGCGACGCTGTGAGCAGTGCAAAGCTGTGACCAGCAGTTTTGCGCTTATTGCTCGCACGTCAACGTCTTGTTAACGCCGCAGAGCGGGACCTAACGTCAACGCACCGCCGACCCTGGTGGGGTCGTTCAAAGGCGAACGTTAGGTATCCACTCATGCTGACCATCCTTGGCTTCGCCATGATCGCGACCTTCCTGGTCCTGATCATGATGAAGAAGATGTCGCCGATCGCGGCGCTCGTGCTGATCCCGGCACTGTTCTGCGTCTTCGTCGGGAAGGGCGCCAAGCTCGGTGACTACGTCATCGACGGCGTCACCAGCCTCGCCCCCACCGCGGCGATGCTGATGTTCGCGATCGTCTACTTCGGTGTGATGATCGATGTCGGTCTCTTCGACCCGATCGTGCGCGGGATCCTGAAGTTCGCCAAGGCCGACCCGATGCGGATCGTCGTCGGCACGGCGATCCTCGCCGCGATCGTCTCGCTCGACGGCGACGGCTCGACCACCTTCATGATCACCGTCTCGGCGATGTACCCGCTGTACAAGCGCCTGAAGATGAGCCTGGTCGTGATGACCGGTGTCGCCGCCATGGCCAACGGCGTGATGAACACCCTGCCGTGGGGCGGCCCGACCGCCCGCGCCGCCACCGCGCTCAAGCTCGACGCCAGCGACATCTTCGTCCCGATGATCCCGGCCCTCCTGGTGGGCCTGGCCTTCGTCTTCGTCCTCTCGTACTTCCTCGGTCTGCGCGAGCGCAAGCGGCTCGGTGTGCTGACCCTGGACGAGGTCCTGGTCGACGAGAAGGTCGAGGAGAAGGAGACCGAGACGGTCCTCGTGGGCGCCGGCTCCGGCTCCTCCGGCACGGGCAAGGCGGTCACCGGCGGCGCCGGCTCCGGCACCGACGCGGACGATGACGACGACCGCTTCCAGGCCCTCGACCCGAACCGGCCCACCCTGCGCCCCAAGCTCTACTGGTTCAACGCGCTGCTCACCGTCACGCTGCTCACCGCCATGATCATGGAGTGGCTGCCGATCCCGGTGCTGTTCCTGCTCGGCGCCGCGCTCGTGCTCACCGTGAACTTCCCGCACATCCCGGACCAGAAGGCCCGCCTCGCCGCCCACGCCGACAACGTCCTCAACGTCTCCGGCATGGTCTTCGCCGCCGCCGTCTTCACCGGCGTGCTGCAGGGCACCGGCATGGTCGACCACATGGCCAAGTGGATGGTGGACGTCATCCCCGAGGGCATGGGCCCGCACATGGCCCTGGTCACCGGTCTGCTGAGCCTCCCGCTCACCTACTTCATGTCCAACGACGGCTTCTACTTCGGTGTTCTGCCGGTGCTCGCCGAGGCCGGCGCCGCGCACGGCGTCACCCCGCTGGAGATGGCCCGCGCCTCCCTGGTCGGCCAGCCGCTGCACATGTCGAGCCCGCTCGTCCCGGCCGTCTACGTCCTGGTCGGCATGGCCAAGGTGGAGTTCGGCGACCACACCCGGTTCGTCGTGAAGTGGGCCGCGCTCACATGCCTCGTCATCCTCGGGGCAGGAATGCTGTTCGGCATCATCTGACCTCCCGACCCCCGAGTCCCGTTCCAGG
>JABFVM010000409.1 GCA_013362785.1 Streptomyces sp.
CGACCAGGGGCCGGTCTTGTAGAAGGGGTCGCTGGTCGCCGACTTGAGGATGGGCACCAGGCTGTTCTTCTTGGTGAACGTCGTCGATGCCTCGCCCTGGGAGAGGAACTCGACCAGCTTGACCGCCTCGGCCTTGTGCTCGCTGCCCTTGGCGACACCCCACCCGGCGGTGGCCAGCGGCTGCACGGTCTTGCCGCCGGGCCCGGCCACGAGCGGCGCGGTGCCCCACTGGCCCTTGGAGATGGACTTGGACTCCGAGACCGTGGCGATCACCTCGGGGTCCTGGAGCAGGAACGCCGTGGAGCCGTTGGAGAACGCCTCGACCATCTCCGGGTAGCCCCAGGCGACAGACGACTTGGGGGAGGCCTGCTTGAAGAGCTTGAGGTAGTTCTCCATGGCGGCCTCCGCCTCGGGGGCGGCGAAGATCGTACGGCCGTCCTTGAGCTTGAAGCCGTTCGCCGGGTCGACCTGGTCGGCGAGGTAGGCCTCGATGGCGGCGGTGGCGTTGCTGTTGGAGTTGGCGCCGCCGCGGAAGGCGTAGCCGTAGCGCCGCTTCGCCGGGTCGTGGATGGCGGACGCCTGCTCCACCAGTTCCGCCCAGGTGGCCGGCGGCTTGCTGAAGCCCGCCTCCTTGATCAGGTCGGTGCGGTAGAAGAGGCTCAGACCGTAGAAGCCGTACGGGACGAAGTACGTCTTGCCCTTGGCGTCCTTCGAGGCGTTGACGGCGTTCTCCGTCATCGCCTCCCAGCCCTTCCAGCCGGCGAGGTCCTTCTTCATGTCGTAGAGCCAGCCGTTGTTCGACCAGGGTCCGACGGTGATGTCGCGGACCTCCAGGACGTCCACCCCGCTGCCGGACTGGAGCATCTGCTGGAGCTTCTGGTCGGCCTGCTCGGTGGGCGGGGAGACCAGGTTGACCTTGACCTTGGGGTTCTGCTGCTCGAAGTCGGCTATGAGGTCCTTGAGCAGGTCGGTGCGGGTCGGGTTCGTCAGGCTCTCGACCATGTTGAGGGTGACTGTTCCGCTCGCCCCGGGGCTCATGGTGGAACAGCCGGTCAGAACCATCGCGGCGGCGGTGCCGAGCGCGAGAGCTGCCGTCCTTCTTCTCATTGTGCTGACCTCTTCCTTCAGTTTCCTCGTGCCCACTTGCCGAGGGCGGGGACGCATTCCTCGGCGAAGTACTCGTAGTCGGCGGCGGTGTTGTAGACGTGGGCGGACAGACGCATGTAGCCGATGCCGTCGAAGCTGGTGAAGGCCGCCTCCACGCCCAGTTCGAGAGCCACCCGGTCGCGCAGGGCGTCGGCCTCGACGCGGTCGGAGGCGAGTCCGTCCGGGAGGCGCACCAGGCGCATGCCGGGGACGGGCATGCCGACGTCGACCGCGCTGTCCGCGGCGGTCAGTCCGGTGACGGCGGTGCCGATGACCGAGGCGCCGTAGTCGGCCAGGTCGTCCATGTAGCGGCGGGCGGCGGGCCAGCCCCAGGTGCGCTCGATGAAGCCGAGGGACGTCGCGGCGGCCAGGTAGGACGTGGCGTCGATCGTGCCCTGCTGGTCGAAGCGGTCCGGGTAGGGATCGGCCGCGGCCCAGGAGTCGATGAGGGGATACAGTCGCTCGCGCAGCGGGCCGCGGGCGACCAGGGCGGCCGTGCCGCGCGGGGCGCAGCCCCACTTGTGCAGGTTGCCGGTCCAGACGTCGTAGGTCGCGTCGGCGAGCGGTGCGTCGAGCAGACCGGGCGCGTGCGCGCCGTCGACGAGGACGGGGATGCCGCGTCGGCGGGCCTCCGCCCCGATGCGTTCCACCGGCAGCCGGCGTGCGGTCGCCGAGGTGATCTGGTCGACGACGACGAGTTCGGTGGCGTCGCCGAGTTCGGCGACGACGGCCTCGTACGCCGCGTCCGCGTCCGCGTTCAGCGGTACGCGGGCGGTACGGACCCGGCCGCCCCAGCGCCGCGCCAGCCGCTCGGCACCCATCGTCACGGCACCGTAGCCGTGGTCGGTGACAACGATCTCCCCGCCGGGACGCAGGGTGAGGGCGGCGTAGACGACACTCGCGCCGGCGCTGGCGTTCGGCACCAGGGCGAGGTCGTCGGCGCTGACGCGCAAGAAGTCGGCGAGCTCGACACGGGCCGCGGCGAGCCGCTGGGGGAGCGCCGGGAACCACACCACGGGTGAGCGTTCCATCTCCACGCGCAGCAGCTCCTGCCGCTCCTGAGCCACCAGCGGAACGGCCCCGAACGAGCCGTGGTTCAGGTGCTTGAGGGCAGGATCCAGCGACCACGCCCGGTCGGCGGGCCGGCCGTCCGCCAGCAGCAGAGGGCGCGGTGCGGTGGTCACCTCGGTCTCGCTCACAGGACTCCACATCTGGGCAGGGCGGGTTAACGGAAGGCCGGACTCCGCCGGACACGTTTGATGACTCGGCATCCTGCACCACCTTTCTCGGCGGAAACAAGGGTCGTACAGTGAAAGTCATCAGATGACTTTCCGGTGACACGCATCCGACACATCTGAGACTCGCTACAGTGCTCCGAGGGCGGCGGCATGATTCGCCGGCCCGTCAGGGGAGGAAGAGGGGACGGATGTCCGCAGTCGAGAAGGCGTTCCACGGCCTACGGCACATGATCGGTACGGGACGTCTCGGTCCGGGCGAGCGCATTCCGCCCGAGGGCGAGCTCTGTGAGGAACTGGGCGTGTCGCGCGGGTCGCTGCGCGAGGCCGTACGGATGCTCGCCGCCCTGGGCGTCATCGAGCCGCGGCACGGCTCGGGCACCTACGTCTCACAGCTGAGGCCCGAGGACGTGATCGGCAGCCTCTCCCTGACCCTCGAACTCCTGCCGCTCTCGGGCCTGTTGGAGGTCTACGAGATCCGGCGCGTCCTGGAGGCCCATGTGGCCGCCCAGGCGGCGGCGCGCTGCACACCGGAGACCGTGCGCACGCTCTTCTCCCTCATCGAGGACATGGAGGCCACGAGCGACCCCACCAAGGCCTCCGAACTGGACCACCGCTTCCACGCTGAAATCGCGCGCGTAGGAGGCAACCCCACCCTCGCTTCCCTCCTGGCGGTCTTCCGCGCCCGCTCCCGGAAGTATCAGGTCTTCACCCTGCCCGAAGGCCCTGACCTGCGCAGGAAGAGCGACGACGACCACCGCGTCCTGGCCACCGCCATCGCCGACCGCGACCCCGTCGCCGCGGCCGGTGCGGCACAGGCGCACGTCGCCCAGACGGAGCGGTGGCTGCGCGCGTTCATGCCGCCTGTGGAGGAGCCCGACGACACCGACTGACCATCGAGGGTGGGCGGCTTGCTCCGAGCCGTGGCCTGCGTACCTGAACGAGGATCACCGTGGTCCAGGGGTTCGGCGGAAGGCGCCCGATCTTCGAGGTGAACCGGGGCGGAGGGAAGGGGGGACTCGACAGACCGGTGAGCCCGGTGTTCACCGGGCCGGCAGCAGCACCCCGGGGTTGAGGACGCCGGCCGGGTCCAAGGCGGACTTGGCGGAGGTGAGCGCGGCGGCGAAGGGGTCGGGGCGCTCGCGGTCGTACCAGGGCCGGTGGTCGCGGCCGACCGCATGGTGATGGGTGATCGTGCCGCCACTTCCCGCGATCGCCTCGCACACCGCTGCCTTGACGTGGTCCCACTGGCTGACCATGCTGCCCCAGCGTCCGGGCGCGTACACGCTGAAATACGGCGCCGGGCCGTCCGGGTACACATGGGTGAATCGGCAGGTGATCACTCCCGTCCCGGCGACCTCGGCGATGGCCCGCCGGGCTGCCTCGGTGACCGCCTCATGCAGGGCGCCGAACCGGTCCCAGGTGCAGGCGGTCTCGAACGTCTCGGCGATCACCGAGTGGCGGACCAACGCGTCCCGCTGGTAGGGCATGCGCAGGAACGACGAGCGCCATGTCTCGGCTGCGGCCCCGCCGCGAGCGTTGCCGCCCGACTCGCTGCGTGCGTTGGCGGGTGACTCACCTGCCGCGCCGCTGCCGGAGTCCCCTCGCGCGCTGCCGGCGGGCCCTTCCGAGGTGTCGGGGGACGGCTCTCCTCCGTGGTCCCGGCACAGTTCCACCGCTCGCTCCAAGCCGGCGCGCACCGGGTGGTCCGCCGACTCGAAGGCGAGGACGAGTACGCCGCCGCCGACGCTCACGCCCGCGTTGATCAGCGCCTCGGTCGCGTCGAGCAGGCGGCAGTTCGCCGGGTTCAGCCCGCTCTGCGCGACGGCCCGAGTCGCCGCAACGGCCGAGTCGTAGTCGCTGAAGCGCACGGAGGCACCGGCGCGCCAACGCGGGCGCTCCTGCAGGCGCATCCACGCCTCGGTGATGATCCCCAGCGTTCCCTCGCTGCCCAGGAACAGCCGGTCCGGCGACGGTCCCGCGCCCGAGCCCGGCAGCCGCCGCGACTCGCTGATCCCGACCGGTGTCACCACGCGCATCGATTCGAGGAGGTCGTCGATATGCGTGTACAGCGTCGCGTAGTGTCCGCCCGCACGGGTGGCGAGCCAGCCGCCCAGCGTGGAGAACTCGAAGGACTGCGGGAAGTGACGCAGGGTCAGACCGTGTGGCCTCAGCTGGTCCTCCAGCCGCGGGCCGAACACGCCCGCCTGGATCCTCGCGGCCCGGCTCATGGTGTCGATCTCCAGGACCCTGCTCAGCCGCTCAAGGTCGATGGTGACGGCGGCGGGGTGATCGTCGCACCGCGGCTCGACACCGCCGACCACCGAACTGCCGCCTCCGAACGGAACGGCCGCGAGGCCCTCGCGTGTGCACCAATCGAGCAAGTCGGTGACATCGCGTTCATCGCGGGGCCGGGCGACGAGATCCGGTACATGGCCCAGATCACCGTGCAGATTGCGCACCACGTCCCGGAACGCCTTGCCGTGCGCGTGCGCCGCCCGGTCGGCCGGGTCGGAGGAGCACAGCTCGGCGAGCGAGGCCGGTGGGGTCACCCGCGGCCCGGGCAGATCGAGCGAGGCGATGCTCGGCGGTTCGTGATCTGTCAGCTCGCCAGGCATCAGGGCCCGTACGCGCCCCAGCAGCGCATCGAGTTCCGCACCACCCACCGCGTCCTCGACGTTGCCCCAGCCCCACCATGATCGCGTCATGTCTCCCGCTCTCCCTTTCCTCGAACTGCCCGAACTGCCCGAACTGCCCCGAGATCAAATTGACCCTCGGGTAAATTACCGTCCAGTCATATCGTTGGCTAGGATGAGCTCATGGGCAAGGCCGGAACCAAGGGTGTCTCCCGCGTCGATCGGGAGCGGCAGATCATCGGCGTGGCTGTGGAGGAGTTCGGCAGGGACGGGTACGCAAGCGTGTCCGTCGCCGCCGTCGCCCGACGCGCGGGGATCTCCAAGCCGCTGATCTACAGCTACTTCAACTCCAAGGACGGCCTGTATCTCGCCTGCGTCCACCACGTCGGCGCACTCCTGGTGGACTCGGTCGCCGCCGCCCGGTCCCGCAGCGGATCGACCGGTCACGCCGTCGACACACTCACAGCGATCTTCACCGCGGTCGAGCACTGCCGGTACGCCTGGTCGGTCCTCTACGACCCGGCTGTGCCGCCGGCGGGGGAGATGCGCGACGCCGTCAACCTGTACCGCGAGCGCCTCGCCGCCATGGGGGCCGCCGGCGCCGCGCAGTTGCTGGCCCGCGCCGGACACGACGACCCACTCGACCACGACCTGCTCAACCACGTCTGGCAGCACACTGTCTCAGCCGTCATGCGCTGGTGGTTCGAGCACCCGGACCAGAACACGTCCGAGATGACGGCCCGTTGCACCCGCCTCCTCATGGCGCTCGGCACCGGCTGAGTGCCCGTTCCTGAACTGGTCGGGCCGGAGCGTGGGAATGCCGAACCGCGGTTGCTGGCAGGCGCCACGATGCCGTCCCAGCGATCTGGGCAAGGAAAGCAGTTGTCCTTCAGGCGGTTTCCATGAACGATCCGGGTGTGACCACGTTGTTTCTGACAGTCGGCCTGCCGGGGGCCGGGAAGACCACAAGGGCTCGGAAGCTGGCCAAGGAGCACAACGCGCTTCGGCTGACGCCCGATGAGTGGATGATTCCGCTGTTCGGTGATTCGGAGGCGAACGGGAAGCGTGACGTCCTCGAAGGACGGCTCCTCTCGCTCGCCCTGGAGGCGCTGAGGCTCGGAACCAACGTGATCCTGGACTTCGGATGCTGGTCTCGTGACGAGAGGTCCGCGATCCGCTGGCTGGCGGATTCCGTGGGGGCGTCCTTCCGCCTTGTGTATGTGCCGGTGGATCTTGAGACCCAGCGAGCCAGGATCGCCCGCCGTCAGTCGATCACTCCGGATCAGACCTTCCCGATGAGCGAGGCGGACCTCTTGCACTGGAGGACGCTGTTCGAGGAGCCGGACGCCGTGGAACTCGATGGGCGTGAGATTGGCAGCCCGCCTCCTGACTGGCCAGGTTGGCCCGAGTGGGCCGCCAATCGGTGGCCGTCTTTTGTGTGACGTGCGGTCACGGCCTCGTGATGGCCGAACTCCGGCTCCAGCCGGCGCTGGAAGGTGACCGACGCGCCCCCACATGACCGACAGCTGATCAACCGGCGTAGCGACGCAGTCCAGGTGTCCGACCTGGGGTGCGTCGTTGAGGGCACGCGTGTCCACGGAAATTCGGCGGAGCCTCTTCCCCTGCAACCGCGATGGCCGAAAATGTGTCTCTCAGCGCGTGGCCCGGGCTCCGGGGGGAGCGCGGGGCAGGGCGGCCTTGGGGGGACGCATGAACACATGGGCGGTGCCCGGGTACACCGAGACACTGGAGCTTGGCTCGGGGGCCAGCGGACGGGTCGTGCTGGCCGTGCACGAGGAGACCGGTGTGCCGGTCGCGGTGAAGTACCTCAGCGAGACACTGCGCGACCGGCCCGGCTTCGTGCATGACTTCAGGGCGGAGGCGCGACTGCTCGGCGGCCTGGAGAGCCCGTACGTCGCCGTGTTCTACGAGTACGTCGAGAGCCCGGACGGTGCCGCCATCGTGATGGAGCTGGTGGACGGTGTCTCGCTGCGGGCCCTGCTGGCCAGGGAGGGGCCGTTGGAATCGGAGTCGGCGCTGGTGATCCTCAAGGGGTCGCTGCTCGGCCTCGCGGACGCGCACCGGGTCGGTGTCGTCCACCGGGACTACAAGCCGGAGAACGTCCTGGTCGAGCCGGACGGAGCGTCCAAGCTCGTCGACTTCGGGATCGCGGTTGACGCCGGCACCAGCGTCGGTGTGGCCGGAACCCCTGCCTACATGGCCCCGGAGCAGTGGACCGGCGCCCCCGCCTCGCCCGCCGCCGATGTGTACGCGGCCACGGCCACGTTCTTCGAGTGCCTGACCGGCCGCAAGCCGTACACGGGTGACCATCTCGCCGAACTCGCGCTGCAGCACGTCGAGGCGCCCGTCCCCGCCGAGGAAGTCCCCGAGGAAGTCCCCGAGGCGGTGCGTGAACTGGTGCGGCGCGGTCTGGCGAAGGACCCGGAGGAACGGCCCGCGCACGCCGAGGAGTTCGTCGCGGAGCTGGAGGCGGCCGCCGGTGCCGCCCACGGGCCCGACTGGGAGGAACGCGGCCGTGGCCGGCTCGCCGCGCTGGTGGCCCTGCTGCCGCTGCTGCTGCCATCGGCGCGGAGCGCTCCGCACACCACCGTGGACACGGCCCGTACGGTTCTGCGGCCGGACACGGTCTGGGATCCCGGCGGTGGGGGAGGCCATGACCCGGACCACGGCTGGGCGGGATCGTGGAGGCCCAGCACGGCGGGGGCGGTCGTGTCCGCAGCGGCCGTACTCCTGGGCATTCTCCTGACATACGGCATCGGGCACACCCCGCAAGCGGACCCACAGCAGGCGGCACAGGCCCTTGCCACCACCAGTGCCCGGCCCGGCGAAGCACCGACGGGACCCACCGCCACCGCTGCGGTTTCCGCGTCACCGTCCCCGTCCACGACGTCCACCGCGTCACCCGACGAGTCGTCCTCGCCCTCCGCGAGCACCACCGCAGACGAGACTGCGGAGCCCGGGACCACGGACCCGGACCCGGCCCCGGAGACGACACCGCCCGGCGGGACGACCTCGACGACCTCGACGGCCCCGACCGCCGAGGCGCCGCCGACGACCGACGCCCCGGCTCCCACCGCGGTCAAGGACGTAGCCGTGTCCGGCTTCCGTCAGACGGGACCGGCCACGGCCACGGCGGGCCTGGGTGTCACCACGGACGGCACCGGGCCGGTCACCATCACGGTGACGTGGTTCACGAGCAACACCGCGGGTCAGCTCGGCACACCGGACGGCGCCTCCCAGACGTTCGAACGCAGCGGCGCCACCCAGTACGCCCTGACCGTCGACCACACCTTCCTCAGCCGCGGCTGCTACTGGGCGGTGCAGATCACGACCACGCCGGCCTCCTCGGACGGCGGCGCCTCACAGCAACTCTTGACCAGGCAGTGTGAGATCGGATGACCACCCGGAACGACGACATCGGGCACGAGGACGGCGAATACAGCGCCACCGTCCTGGCCAGCCACTGGATCCAGCGCCCGGACCCGGACGCGACCCTCCTTGAGCCGCCGACGACGGTGCCGACGCCGACGACGGTGCCGGATCGCGTCGAGGGCACCGTGCTGCGGTTCGGCCCGGGGGTGACCGCCGCCGTCACGTACCGCACCGACCGGACGCTGCCCGCCGTACCGCCACCCGCCGCGCGCCCGGCCGCGCACCGGCGGCTGCGCCGACACGCGCTGCCCGCTCTGGTGCTGATCTGTGTGCTCGCGTTCCTCGCCTGGCAGCGACTCGGCCCGTCCGTCGACGTGCGCTCGGTGACGGTCGCGGCCCGCCCGGCGGTGCTGACGTGCGATGCCACCGCGGACATCGTCGCCGACGTCACCACGAACGGCCGGCCGGGCACCCTCTCCTACCGCTGGATCCGCAGCGACGGCACCGCCTCGGGGGTCCTGCGCGAAGAGGTGGCCCGGGACCAGAATCAGGCGCGGCTGCACCTGCGCTGGACCTTCCAGGGCAAGGGCCGCCACACGGCAAGTGCCGAACTGCGCATCCTCTCCCCGACCCACCCGGCGGCCGTCTCCCGCTTCACGTACGACTGCCAGTGAGGGGGTACCCGGTGGCTGCCACCGCGGGGTGGGCGGTCGTGGCCTTGTAGTACGGGGAGTACGGGGAGTACGTGTACTGGTCATCATGCCGATGGCCGTGCCCCCGGGAACGAGGGCTTGCGGTGAGAGCATGGACGTACTCGTGCTGCAGTGAGGCCTCGATGGCGCTGAAGTCCAAGGTCGAGCTGTACGCGGCGATCCGTTGGACCTGCCGTGCCGGACTGACGAGGCGGTGATGTGCAGGTATGGCGCGGCATATGGACGGTGTAGAACGCCTTGGAGCCCACTCAGGCCGCAAGTAAACCGCTGACCCCCTGATCATCTCCGTCCAGAAAGCATGGCATGGCATGGCCACGGTCCTAGGCATTGAGGCGCGCAGCACGCAGCACTGCGAGACGACAGCTCTGGGGGTGCTGCTGCGGCACCGGGGACTCGATCTGTCCGAGCCCATGCTCTTCGGCCTCGGAGCCGGTCTGTCCTTCATCTACTGGGACAGCAAGAACATGGGTTTCCCCTTCCTCGGAGGACGGGTCAAGCCTTTCCACCTCACCAGAAACCTGGCTGCCAGACTCGGGCTGGAACTCCTGGTCCAGGAGACCACCTCACCCCGCAGGGCTTGGGAGAACGTGGTGACCCTCATCGACGCCGGTCACCCCGTCGGACTGCAGCTCGACAGCTACTACCTGGACTACTTCGGCTCAAGGGTGCATTTCGGCGGTCATGTCGTCGCCATGTATGGCTACGGCGACCACAACGCCTACCTGGTGGACACCGAGCAGCAAGGCGGAACGGTATCCACCAGCCTGACCAGCCTCGCCCAGGCCAGGGCTGCGCGCGGCCCCATGACCGCCAGGCACCGGACCTTCACCCTCACCGCTCCGAGGAACCTGCCCTCCCCCCAGAGCCAGATCATTCCGGCCATCACCGCCTGCGCCGACGCCTTCCTCAACCCGCCCATCGCCAACCTCGGCCACCGAGGCATCGAGAAGGCCGGCAAACTAGTACGCACATGGCTCCAGCGGACGGACAACCCACAGCGGGACCTACCGCAGGCCGCCCTCTTGATGGAGAAGGCCGGCACGGGTGGCGCCCTGTTCCGTAACTTCTACCGCGACTTCCTCGCCGAATGCACGCACCTCTTCGACAGGAGCCACCTGCGCACCGGCCACGGGCTGTACACCGAGGCAGGCACCCTGTGGACGGAAGTGGCAGCGCTGATCACAGAAGCCGGCGAATCAGGCAATGAACAGTGCCTCCAACAGGCAGGCACCATCCTCTGCGATCTTTCACGCTTGGAGCGCGAGGCCATGCAGGCGCTGACCTGCCTGGCATGAGACCAGCGGCTCCGCGGCGGTTCCAAGCCGATGACGTGCGGCTGGGGAACGGGGCTGGACGGGTTCCGGCCGGCTCCGACGCCGGCGAGGTGCTGAACGGCGCGCCCGAGGACCTGCCGATCGGCGAGGGCGTAGTCGCCGATGCCCGGATGCAATGCGCGGATCTGGTCTCCGGCGGCCTGGTCGACCTTGAAGTTGTCCTTGCCGCCCAGCCAGTAGTTCCAGATTCGGGCCGTGTGTGGCTGGTCGGTCCTGATTCGCTTGCGTGCCTCGGTCGCGGCAGCGGAAATCTCGGTCGCGCGATCTCTCGACGCCACCGGGGTCGCGCGTCTCGGGAAGCCGGCGTCGGAACTGCGCATCACCGGCGAGATCCGTGAAGGCGGCGAGACAGCGCTGTGCAGACGCAGCGCGGCACTGGCCAGCCTGGCCACAGCCATCGCATCCTGCTGCGAGGTACCCGGCTGCTTCCCGGCAGCCCGACGCTTCGTCCGGCAACTCTGCAGCGCGACTCCCGTGCAGTGCCGTACCACTATGGCGCTGCCAGGGCCCCAAGGCGTCAAATAGACCTCAGATTGGGTGGTTCCGGCATGAACGGACCGGGTCTGCGGGCCGTATTCCTACCCGATCGAGGTGGGCATCTGGCCGAATTCATCGGTCTTGTGGGGTTCGTGCTTACGGGTCGTGAGTACTGCGGCCGCGGGGGATGAGGGGCAAGCATGGTGACGGCGAGTAACACGGTGCGGACAGGCACCGTGCTTCCGGTGGACGCGGCGCGCTGGGCGATGTGGACCTTCGTCCTCGTCAACGTGGTGATCGTGGAGGCGCTGTTCCTCGGCGCCGGTTCAGGCAAGAACGGCGTGCTCACAGTCGCCAAGTTCTTCGGACTCAACGCGGCCCTGTTGCTGCTGTTCCAACTGCTGCTGGTGGCCAGGATGCCGTGGCTCGACCGCCGCATCGGCATGGACCGGCTCACGGTGTGGCACCGCTGGGTCGGCTTCACCCTGCTGTGGACCGTCCTGACCCACGCCACGCTGGTGGTGCTCGGCTACGCGAGGCTCGACGACACGTCCATGAGGAAGACGTTCGTCGCACTGAGCGGGGTGCCGGCTTCCCTGCTGGGCATGCTCGCCGCGGCCGTCATCGCCGTGATCGCGGTGATCTCCACC
Source organism: Streptomyces sp. (assembly GCA_013362785.1). GTDB lineage: Bacteria > Actinomycetota > Actinomycetes > Streptomycetales > Streptomycetaceae > Streptomyces. The sequence continues at coordinate 11,585 of JABFVM010000409.1, forward strand.
CGGCCCCTGCGGCGCCGACTGCGGTACGAGGTCTGGCACGGCCTGCACCTGCTGCTCTACGTGGCCCTGGGCCTGGCATTCGTCCACCAATTGCAGGAGACGACGACGTTCACGTCCTCCGCGTTCGCCACGGCCTATTGGTGGATCCTGTGGCTGTTCGCCTTCGGCGCGCTGATGACCGGTCGTGTCGTCATGCCGCTGTGGCGCAACACCTACCACCAGTTCAGCGTCGCGGCCGTGGTGCCGGAGTCGGACAACGTGGTCTCTGTGTACGTCACCGGCCGGCACCTCGACAAACTCCCTGCCCGGGCGGGTCAGTTCTGTATCTGGCGGTTTCCCGGGCACCACCACTGGTGGCTGGCCAATCCCTTCTCACTGTCGGCGGCGCCCGACGGGCAGGGGCTGCGCCTGACGGCGAAAGCGGTGGGCAGCGCGAGCGCCGGCCTGCGCCACGTTCCGGTCGGCAGCCGTGCCTTCGTCGAGGGGCCGTACGGGGCGTTCACCTCGTTGCACCGGACCCGGCGCGGCGTCCTGCTGATCGCCGGCGGCGTGGGGATCACGCCCATACGGGCCATGCTTGAGGAACAGTCGACCGGCGACGCCGTCGTGCTGTACCGGGTGCGCAGCGAGGCCGACGCCGTGCTGCTGGACGAGGTACGCCACCTGGTCGCGCTACGGGGCGGACGGTTGCACCTGCTCACCGGCAGAACCGGCGAGGGCGGCGCTCCGCCGTTCGGCGCGAGCAGCCTGCATCAGCTGGTCCCGGACATCACCGGACGCGACGTGTACGTCTGTGGCCCGCCAGCCATGACCAGGGCCGTGCTCGCCGGCCTGCGAGACCTGCGGGTCCCCTCGCGACAGGTGCACGCCGAGAAGTTCGGCCTGGCCTGAACAGGAAAGGGTCCCAACGTCGAGACGGCCAGATGAGGGGCAACCGCGCCGAGTTTGCACGCCGAACCGCCGCCGCGGCCGATCCGGGTCGCTCTCAGCCAGGGCGGGGCTGGATCTGGCGGACCGGCGTCTCCCTGCCCAGCGCGCGCGCTCCACGATCCCCATGATCGGCCGGTACGCGACGGTGAGGACCTCGACCCCAATGCCCTCGACAGGGTCCGGCATCAGCCGCATCCCACCCGTACCCGCACCCCACCCGCGCCCGGACCAGCCACCACCGGCTCCGGCTCGATGATGCCGTATGGCTGTCGTTGCCTGCGCAGCACTTCAGCCCGCACCCGGAAGCGCAAAAGCCCCCTGACGGACGATCACGCGCTACCAATCTCCGCTCGCTCCGACCAACACGAGAATCCGTCGAGACGGCACGCCAGCACCGCTGACCAGCAGGGAATCAGGATGACGTGGCCTCATTGCCCGGCGTGATCCCGGGCGGCTAGGGTCCAACCACGAGTGATCGCACAGTCGTCGAAGCGTGCCGCCCCACAGCGGACCCGCGTCGACACGGGGGGAAGTTGTGAGTACAGAGCCCGATTCCGTGGCACCCATATCCGCACCGAACACCGGCCCGGATCCCCGGACCAGCTACGGCCTGGACATGCCGGCACCCGACGCTCGCCCGGCCGTCCACACCGGCCCCGATCCCGGCAACTCCCAACCGGCGGACCAGACACACCAGATGCCCGCCCCGGGCGGCCCCACCGACGTCCGCGACCGGAATCCCGCGCCCGGGACGAATCCTGACCCCGGCTTCAACTCCAACGGCATCCAGGCCATGTCGGCCGGGACCGGCCCGGGAGGCGCCACCGGCGGCACCCCCGCTCCCCAGTCCGTCGGCGCAGACGACAACGGTTACGGCGTGAGCAACGCCGAACTCGGCGCAATGGCCGACGAGTTGGACCTGGCCGCCCAGATCCTGGAGAAGGCGGACAAGGGCTTGGCGGAATCCGACACCACAGCGCGTATCCACAACATGCTCACCAGCGGACACATGCTCAAATCGACAACGGGCGACTGGGACGACGAAATCACCCGCCTCGCCAAGCAATGCCGCTCATTGGCCGACAAGATGCGTCAGACGCACACGAATTACACGACTCAAGAAGAGCGGACGGCGCAGGATTTCCAGGCGATCCTGGCTTCGCTTGAGGGGGATGCGTAATGGCAACGCTCACTGACCGGCCGGAGGGGCAGGACCATGCGCACCCCGATGCGGTCGAGCGGCAGGACATCACGGTCGGGGAACTGGAAGACGTACGTCCGCAGGCCTGGTCACGGGCGGGCGGCGAGTGGGCCGACCTGGCCGCGGCGGCCACCGAGGCCCGGGACCACGTCCAGAACGTCCTGCTCAAGCTCCCCTTCGTCTGGGCGGGCCCGACCGCCATGATGGCCCGCATCCAACTGTCCGTACTCCATGACGAATTGACCATCGCACACCGCGAGTCGAAGGCTGCCGCAGCCACCCTCGAAGCGGCGAAGAGCGGCTTCGAGCTCGCCCGCACCTGGCTCGGCGAGGCCCAGGCGATGGCCCGGTCGAAGGACCTGACCCTGCACGACAGCGGCGGCGTCACCATTCCCGAGCGGGACTACCCGCCCAACGACCCGGACAGCGCGGGGGCGGCCCGGCAGGATCAGGAGAACGCGGACAGCCTCCTCACACGCGTGACCGCCGCCCTCAGCTACGCCGCCGACGTCAACGAACACACCGGCTACGAACTCGAACGCATCAAGAAGGCGGTGGCGTACACCGTCCTGGACGACCAGACCGAGGCCGCCGTAAAGGCCGACACCAAGGGCGCCAACGATCTGAACCGCGTCTTCTCCGGTGCGGGCGGAGTGCTGCTCCCACCGCCCCTACCCGACAAGGGCTCCGGCGACTACAACACCCGCGAAGCCACCGACGAGGACCGTGCCATCAAGAACAAGATGGGCTTCTTCGCCATGGGTTCCCCCGCGGTGCTCGGCGGCCCGCAGTCGGCCAAGCACATGCTGCACTACCTCTCCAACACCGGGGAACCGCTCGACATCGACGTGGACGCGTTGATGGGCGACCTCCCGGACATGAATCGCAACGTAGAAGCCCAGATGGCGGAGAACGCCCCCAACTGGGAGGCGCAGGCCCTCGCCGAGTACGAGCGCACCGGCAAGCCCGTCAAGTATGTCCAGCAGACCGGCTGGCAGGGCTGGACCGCCGAGAAGGACCCCGACTGGTATCACGCGGTCGGCTCCTTCCACTACAACACGGTCGCCCAGGTCGAGGTCGTCCCGGGCCCGGACGGCGAGCCCAAGACCACGATCCGCTACCAGACCCACGTGTACGACCGCTACAACTGGGACGCGAACAAGGCGACTCCGGTACCCGCCATGGGCAACGTGTCGGACGCCCAGATGGCCAGGCTCCACCAGTCGGGTCAGGCCAAGGAGTACGACATGGGCGGGCAGAGCGAAGTGCGCACATGGAACGGGTGAGTACGCGTACGGGCCCCCCGAGGCCGCGCCGGCGCAGGTGGCTGGTGTGGTTCCTGGCCCTGTGCGTGGTGTGGACGCTCGGCGTGATCGCTTGGGCGGCCGTCGCGCTGCTCACGCCGGCCGGTGACAGTTCGGAGGAGGCGGTGGAGCGCAAGGCGGGGATGCACCACGATCAGCATCAACCCGCGGGGCGCTACTACGTACCCACGTACGCCAGGGTGGAGAAGGACGGCACCGCGGTGCTCCGGTACGAGGTGGGCAACGGCCAGGACTCAAGCGTCAAGGACTTCCTTCGTACGTACGACATCACCGCCAAGCCGAAGCGCACCAGCCCGTCCAAGGTGACGTACGCCGACCGCTTCGGCGACGTACGGCGAACGTTCACGATCACCTACAACCCGTCGCCCGAGCCCGGTGGATACGACTACGCGCGGATCACCGTCAGAGCGATCGGCACCGACGCAAACTGAAGGGCCGGGAACAGGCCGGGAGATGAGGAGCCGTCAGCCCCGAACTCTCGTCCAGCGACAACGCGACGCGCGAGTACGAAGTGCCGCCAAGCACAAGGCCATGGCCTGCTGGTTCTCGCAGGCCGGGCTCGGGCCCTGGCCGACCTCGACTTCGTCGGCCCGTGCCGCGCGGCCACGTTCACGGCCTGGTCATGTCTCTGATGGGAGGCGGCGTCCGTCGAAGACAGCGCGTGGCACCCAGCGGGTGTGCCTGGCTACCGCTTCCCGACGGTGTAGGTCAGGTGGGTCACCCGGGATGATGCGTCCGTGCGGGTCTGGTCGAGGGTGAGGCGGGCGGGGTCCACGCGGTCGAACAGGCGGATGCCGGTGCCGAACAGCACGGGCGCGAGGGTGATCGAGAACTCGTCGATCAGGCCGTTGTCCAGGTACTCCTGGATCGTCTCGGCGCCGCCCGCGATGCGTACGTCGCGGCCGCCGTCGGCCTCACGGGCCTGGAGCAGCGCGCTCTCGATGCCGTCGTTGACGAAGTGGAAGGTGGTGCCGCCCGGCCGCTCCCACGGGTCACGCTTCTCGTGGGTGACGACGAAGACCGGGGTGTGGAACGGCGCCTCCTCCGGCCATGCCAGCTCGCCGAGGTCGAACATGCGCTTGCCCATGACGCTCGCGCCAGTGCGCTCGTATGTCGCCCGAGCGATGTCGTTGTCGATGCCTTCCTCGCCGCCCTCGCCGAGCTTGAGGTTCTCCCGGAAGAACCGCTGCGGGAACGCCCACGCCTGCAGCTCGGACCACTTCGAAGTCCAGCGCCGGACACCCGGGTCGTCCCGCTTCTCGGGCGAGAAGGCGTCCTCGGCAGGCACGGACTCGGGTGCCATGAAGCCGTCGAGGGACACCGTCACGCTGAAGAACACCTTCCCGGCCATTAGCCCTGCGCTCCCTTCGGTGTGGTCTCGCTCCGGGCGGTCCCGTTCCCGGTGAGTTCGGCGAGGTAGGCCGCCAGGTTGCGCAGCGTCTGCTCGCCGCCCTCGATCGCGTGGTACTTCTCCACCGCCTCCTCGCGGAGTTCTTTGGTGGGGAACACTGTGCGCATCACGATCCGGGTCTGCCGGCCGGCTCGAAGGTCAGGACCGACTGGAAGGTGTTGGGGTCGTCGCGGGACTCGCCGTGCAGCAGCGCGATCCGCTCCGGCGGGACGATCTCGGTCCAGGTGATCCACTCCTGGTAGTCGGTCCCGTCAGGCCCGTGCATCACGAAGTCCCACTCCCCGCCGACGCGGAACTCGAAGGACCGCGTCGTGGTGGTGAACCCTGTCGGTCCCCACCACCGCGACAGGTGCCGGACTCGCGTGAACGCCTCGAACACCAGCTCCCGCGGGGCGCCGATCACCCGGGAGATCACGATCTCGCGGTCCGCGGTCGTGTCGTCAGGCTCGCCGCCGCTACTGGTCGTCGCCATCGTGTGGTCTCTCCTGCCTTGCCTGGGACAGCTCCTGCACGTAC
>JABFVM010000426.1 GCA_013362785.1 Streptomyces sp.
CCGCCACTCCCCCTCCCCAACCCCCGCGCCCCTACCACCCCCCACCCCGCCCCGCCACCAGGCGTACCGCCACCCCCCGGCGCATCCCCCACCCGGCACGCGACCCCCCGCCCGGCGCGGGCGCTACCCCCCAGTCGCGATCTTCACGGTCCACGCCCCCGAAGCCGTGCGCCCCTCCACCTCCACCCGGACGCCCTCACCCGGCACGGTGAAGCTCTCCCCCAGACCGACCGGTGCGTCCGCGAGCGGGGGATAGACCGACTCCTCCCAGCAGGCCTCGGTGTGCGGGTGGGCGTCGATCACCTCGACCGGACCACCGCCGGACTCGGTCTGGCTGCGCACCCGATACACCAGGACGCCCTGCCGGCAGGCCTGCATGTCGTTGCCCACGGGACCACGCGCCTCGAAGGCGAGGGCGCTCTCGCGGCCGGTGCGGACGACGGCGAGCTTGATGCCGTTGCCCAGCCCGAAGCCCGGCACGGCCCCGACCGAACCGCGCGCACCCGACGTACCACCCGCGCCGACGCCACCCGACGAGCCATCCGTGCCGGCGCCACCCGACGAACCACCTGCGCCGGCGCCACCGGACACGCCGCCCGTGCCGGACCCACCGGACGCCCCGCCCGTGCCGGACTCACCGGATCCACCGCCCGTAGCGGACCCACCGGACCCACCACTCGTAGCGGACCCGTCAGATCCGCCAGATCCGCCAGACGCACCGAACTCTCCCGCCGCCCGCGACACCCCCGTCGGTCCCGCCGCCACCGCCTGGCCCATGCCTCCGGGGCCCACCGCCAGCGGCTCCAGTGTCAGTCGGGTGCCCGCGGCTCCCGTGCCCTGGACGCAGACCACCTGTCGCGGCTCCAGCCAGCCCAGCTTCCACTTGTGCCAGCCGAACAGGTCCGGTGCCATCCCGAACTGGCTGCCCATCAGGTCCCAGTCGCCGACATAGGTGTCCCAGTCGCCCTTGCCGTCCACCGGACGGTGGTACAGGTCGGGCAGGTCGAAGATGTGGCCCGTCTCGTGCGCGAGGACCAGGCGGTCCGGCGGATGGTTCTCGAACACCGTGACGACGCGCCGGATGTCGGTGCCGTCGGCCCGCAGCGGGGTGTCCAGGTTGACGACCTTCGTGGCGTCCGAGTCGACGCCGGGCGCGTCGGGGTCGGCGACGAAATAGACGACGTCGTAGCGGGAGAAGTCCACCTCCCGGTCCGCCACGGCGATCGCGTCGCGCAGATAGGCGGCCCGGTGGGCCGTGTTCCAGTCGCGCTGTATGGCGTACGCCGTCGACGGCCGCGGCATCCGCAGCCAGTGCCGCAGTGGATGCGGGCGCAGGGTGAATCTGCCGTAGGAGGCGCGTTCGAAGAAGTGGGTGGTGAGCGGGAAGTGGTCGGCCGTCAGTTCGGCGGGTGTCGTGTGGGGGGCCGCGTCCGGGAAGGACAGGAACACCATGACCGCGTCGAGCTTGCGGGCCGGACGGGGATAGGCGGCGTTCCAGGTGTTCAGCCCCTCGGAGTGATGGGCCTCGGTGCGTTCGAGCGCGCAGGCCGCCGTGTCGAACGGCTTGGCGGCGGAGGGGCCCGCGACCAGGGAGGTCGCGGCGAGCGCCGACATCGTGGTGAACACCGCTGCGACACTGCGCAGTCGGGGCCATTCCCGCAGCCGACCCATTGCAGGGAGCAGGGGGAACTGACGCGGCACGTGGACCTCCGGATGCGGTTCGCGGGACACCGCATCCAGCCTGGGTCATATTGTCGTACTACGTCCTGTCTGCCTGCACCGGACGGGTGAGAGGTCCGGGGAAACGTCAGAATCAACACCCCCGAATCGCTCACGGAACGTCACAACTGGTCGATGGCCCGAAGAAGGCGTCCAGGTGCGGGCAGAAACGATCTGTCAGAAGGTCGGGTCAGGTGGGAACACTGAACAGTAGGTGGAAGGCCCCGGGACCAGCCTCTATGATCGGCACACTTTCCAGACACTTTCCTGCACGGACACGGCCCGGCGGCCGACCGCCCCCCGGCCGGCCATTCCGATGAGACCCATCCGAAGAACGAGTGCACTGCGGGAGCGAGCGGTGAGCGGAACGTCCGAAGGGCCGACGCCCGCGGCAGACCTCATCGGGCCGGCCGTCACAGAGAGTAACGTGGAGCCAGCCCCCGGTACCGGGTCTCCGCCCTACTCATCCGTCTTCTGTGCCGCGCCCCTGGCGATGGCCGTGGTCGACCGAGAGGGCCTGGTCACCGGCGCCAACGCCGCGCTCGCCGACCTGCTCGGCACGCCACCCGGGGAGTTGGCCGGATCCGTCGCCGCCGATCTGGTGGACCTCGCCTCCGACGCCCGTACCTGGCACACGTACCTGGAGGTGCTGCGCGGCCGCGAGGCCAGACTGCGCTGCACCCGGCGCCTCAAACACCCGGACGGGCACTCCCTGTGGGCCCGGGTCACGGTCGCGCCCCTGCCCGGCGAGGAGCGCGGCGGCGTCCTGCTCTCCGTCGCCGACATCAGCGCCCACCGTGAACTCCAGGCCCGGCTGCGGCACTTGCAGATGCACGACCCGGTGACCCGGCTGCCCAACCGCACCCTGTTCTTCGAGCGGCTGTCGACGGCGCTGGAGGCGGAGTCGTACGAGGAGAGCGGCACGACGGGCCGAATCGGCCTCTGCTATCTGGACCTTGACGGATTCAAGGCGATCAACGACACCCTCGGCCACCGGGTCGGCGACGGTCTGCTGGCCGCCGTGGCCGAACGGCTCACGCACTGCGCCGAGGAGGCCGGCTACGCCCGGTCGAGCCCGCCCCTGGTGGCGCGGCTCGGCGGTGACGAGTTCGCCATGCTCGTGGAGGACTCGACGGGCACCGAGCAACTGGCCGATCTCGCCGAGTCGGTGCTCGAAGCGCTGCGGGCCCCCTTCGACCTGTCCGGCCGGCGCCTGTCGGTGTCGGCGTCGATCGGCGTGGTCGAGCGCCAGGCGAGCGGCACCACGCCCACCGCCCTGATGCAGGCCGCCGACACGACGCTGTACTGGGCGAAGGCCGACGGCAAGGACCGCTGGACCCTCTTCGACCCCGAGCGCAACGCCCACCTGATCACCCGTCAGGCCCTCGCCGCCACGCTCCGCCCGGCGATCGAGCGCGGTGAGTTCGCCCTGGAGTACCAGCCGCTGGTGTGCATGGAGGACGGCCTGCTGCGCGGCGTCGAGGCGCTTGTCCGCTGGAAACATCCTCAGTTCGGCGTACTGGCGCCGAATCGGTTCATCGGACTGGCCGAGGAGGACGGTTCGATCGTGCCGCTCGGCCGCTGGATCCTCGCGACGGCCTGCCGCCAGGCCCGCGCCTGGCAGGTGGCGCACCCCGACGAGCCGCCGATCTTCGTCAGCGTGAACGTGGCGGTACGTCAGGTCTGGGACTCGGACCTGGTCGCGGACGTCGCCCGCATCCTCGACGAGACGGAACTCGCGCCGCATCTGCTCCAGTTGGAGCTCACCGAGTCGGCTGTTATGGGCTCGGCGGGAAGACCGCTGCAGGCTCTCCAGGCGCTCAGCGACATGGGCGTACGCATCGCGATCGACGACTTCGGCACGGGGTACTCGAACCTGGCCTACCTCAGCCGGCTGCCGGTCTCGGTGCTGAAGCTGGACGGTTCCTTCGTACGGGGCTTCCAGTACGAGAGCGACAACAGCGCGGCCGTCCCGCCGAACCCGGCCGACGAGGTGGTGGTCGAGGCGATGATCCAGCTCGCCCACCGGCTGGGCCTGACGGTCACCGCGGAGTGCGTGGAGACGCTCGCGCAGGCGTCGCGGCTGCGGAGCATCGGGTGCGACACCGGCCAGGGGTGGCTGTACTCACGGCCGGTGCCGCCGGATCGTATCTCCGAGTTGCTGGGTGTGCGGGTCTGACGAGCGACGGCGCCGGTCAGGGGGCGGTCGGCAAGTCGTAGGCGTCCGCTATGAGTTCGTAGGAGCGCAGGCGTACGTCCATGCCGGGGGCGTTGCTCGTGATCATCAACTCGTCGGCGCCGGTGCGCTTCTGGAGGTCGTCGAGGCCGGCGCGGACCTCGTCGGGGGTGCCGTGGACGACGTTGGCGTTCCAGG
>JABFVM010000135.1 GCA_013362785.1 Streptomyces sp.
CGTCGCCCATATGCGCAAGGAACACCCCGAGGTCTGGCTCTCGGTGTCGGCGACGACCCGCAAGCCCCGCCCCGGCGAGAAGCACGGAGTCCACTACTTCTTCGTCACCGACGAAGAGATGGACAAGCTGATCGCCAACGGCGAGCTGCTGGAGTGGGCGGAGTTCGCCGGCAACCGCTACGGCACGCCGCGTGCGGCCGTGATCGAGCGGCTGGAGGCGGGTGAGCCCGTCCTCCTGGAGATCGACCTCCAGGGTGCGCGGCAGGTCCGCGAGTCCATGGCCGAGGCTCAGCTGGTGTTCCTGGCTCCTCCCTCCTGGGAGGAGCTCGTGCGCAGACTCACCGGACGTGGCACCGAGCCGCCCGAAGTGATCGAGCGCCGCCTGGACGCGGCGAAGGTCGAGCTGGCGGCCGAGCCCGAGTTCGACATGACCTTGGTCAACACCTCCGTCGAGGACGTGGCGCGCGAGCTGCTAGCCTTGATGGACGTTGTGTGATCGTGCCTGATCGTTTCGAGGCTTGATCATTCACCCCGAATCTTTCCCATCCATCGGAAGGTAGAGCGTGTCCTCTTCCATCTCCGCGCCCGAGGGCATCATCAACCCGCCGATCGACGAGCTTCTCGAGGCCACGGACTCGAAGTACAGCCTCGTGATCTACGCGGCCAAGCGTGCCCGCCAGATCAACGCGTACTACTCGCAGCTCGGTGAGGGCCTCCTTGAGTACGTCGGTCCGCTGGTAGACACCCACGTGCACGAGAAGCCGCTCTCGATCGCCCTGCGCGAGATCAACGCGGGTCTGCTGACGTCCGAGGCCGTCGAGGGCCCGGCGCAGTAAGTAGTATTTTCAGCTTTGAGCTGGCTTATCCACAGGCCCGGCAGCGCGACTGTCGGGCCTGTGGTCTGCTCGGGGGGGCGGGGTCGTCCCCCGCTGTGATGCAGCATGGAGTCGTCGGTGCAACGAGTGGGAGGCCCGGTGGACAAGCCGAAGGTCGTTCTGGGGGTCAGCGGTGGCATCGCCGCGTACAAGGCCTGTGAGCTGCTGCGCAGGCTGACGGAGTCCGGTCATGACGTCCGGGTCGTGCCCACCGCCTCCGCCCTGCACTTCGTCGGCGCCGCCACCTGGTCCGCACTGTCCGGCCACCCCGTCTCGACGGAGGTCTGGGACGACGTCCACGAGGTCCCGCACGTCCGTATCGGCCAGCAGGCCGACCTGGTGGTCGTCGCCCCGGCCACCGCCGACACCCTCGCCAAGGCCGCCCACGGCCTCGCCGACGACCTGCTGACCAACACCCTGCTCACCGCCCGCTGCCCGGTGGTCTTCGCCCCCGCCATGCACACCGAGATGTGGGAGCACCCGGCCACCCAGGAGAACGTGGCGACGCTGCGCCGACGCGGCGCGGTCGTCATCGAGCCCGCCGTCGGCCGCCTCACCGGCGTCGACACCGGCAAGGGCCGGCTGCCCGATCCGGCCGAGATCTTCGAGGTCTGCCGCCGGGTGCTGGCCCGGGGCGTGACCGAGCCGGACCTCAGGGGGCGGCACGTCGTCGTCAGCGCCGGCGGCACGCGCGAGCCCCTCGACCCGGTCCGCTTCCTCGGCAACCGCTCCTCCGGCAAGCAGGGCTACGCCCTCGCCCGCACCGCCGCCGCCCGGGGCGCCCGGGTCACGCTGATCGCGGCCAACACCGGGCTGCCCGACCCGGCGGGCGTGGACGTCGTGCAGGTCGGCACGGCCGTGCAACTGCGGGAGGCGGTCCTGAAGGCGGCCTCGGACGCCGACGCGGTGGTGATGGCGGCGGCCGTCGCGGACTTCCGACCGGCCACGTACGCCGCCGGAAAGATCAAGAAGAAGGACGGCGAGGACCCGGAACCCATCGTTCTGGTGCGGAATCCGGACATCCTCGCGGAGATCTCGGCCGACCGCGCCCGCTCCGGCCAGGTCGTCGTCGGCTTCGCCGCCGAGACGGACGACGTCCTGGCGAACGGCCGCAGAAAGCTGGAGCGCAAGGGGTGCGACCTCCTCGTGGTGAACGAGGTGGGGGAGCGCAAGACCTTCGGCTCGGAGGAGAACGAGGCGGTCGTCCTGGGCGCCGACGGCAGTGAGAAACCCGTACCGCACGGGCCCAAGGAGGCCCTGGCCGAAATCGTATGGGACCTGGTGGCGGGGCGACTGGTGTGAATGTTTGATGCGCTGGGGTTCTCCCTAGACCCTCGCTCGATTCGGGTGTGGCGCCCCTGGTCAAGGGCGCGTGACATTGGGCAGAATGCCCGTGCCGCAGGTCACAGCGCTCCCGAGAGGCGAGACAGGGGGTCCGTGACCGAGCACGACAGATAAACTGTCCTCGGACGACGCCGGGCGCAGCCCCCGTCCCGTCCGCCAATGATCAGCCAGCAGCCGCTGCAACCCCAGGGAGCGTTGTGTCCCGTCGCCTGTTCACCTCGGAGTCCGTGACCGAAGGTCACCCCGACAAGATCGCTGACCAGATCAGCGACACCATTCTCGACGCGCTTCTGCGTGAGGACCCGACTTCCCGGGTCGCCGTCGAAACCCTCATCACGACCGGCCTGGTGCACGTGGCCGGCGAGGTCACGACCAAGACGTACGCGGACATCGCGACGCTGGTCCGCAACAAGATCCTTGAGATCGGCTACGACTCCTCGAAGAAGGGCTTCGACGGCGCCTCCTGCGGCGTCTCCGTCTCGATCGGCGCACAGTCGCCGGACATCGCACAGGGCGTCGACACGGCGTACGAGTCCCGGGTCGAGGGCGATGAGGACGAGCTGGACCGCCAGGGCGCCGGTGACCAGGGCCTGATGTTCGGCTACGCGACGGACGAGACGCCGACGCTGATGCCGCTGCCGATCTTCCTGGCGCACCGCCTGTCCAAGCGCCTCTCCGAGGTCCGCAAGAACGGCACCATCCCCTACCTGCGCCCGGACGGCAAGACGCAGGTCACCATCGAGTACGACGGCGACAAGGCGGTCCGCCTGGACACCGTGGTCGTCTCCTCGCAGCACGCGAGCGACATCGACCTGGAGTCGCTTCTCGCGCCCGACATCCGGGAGTTCGTGGTCGAGCCGGAGCTGAAGGCGCTGCTCGACGACGGCATCAAGCTGGACACCGACGGCTACCGCCTGCTGGTCAACCCCACCGGCCGCTTCGAGATCGGCGGCCCGATGGGTGACGCGGGTCTGACCGGCCGGAAGATCATCATCGACACCTACGGCGGCATGGCCCGCCACGGCGGCGGCGCCTTCTCCGGCAAGGACCCGTCCAAGGTGGACCGTTCGGCGGCGTACGCGATGCGCTGGGTCGCCAAGAACGTCGTCGCGGCCGGCCTGGCCTCGCGCTGCGAGGTGCAGGTGGCGTACGCGATCGGCAAGGCCGAGCCGGTCGGCCTGTTCGTGGAGACGTTCGGCACGGCCAAGGTCGACACCGAGAAGATCGAGAAGGCCATCGACGAGGTCTTCGACCTCCGCCCGGCCGCGATCATCCGCGACCTGGACCTGCTCCGCCCGATCTACGCCCAGACGGCGGCCTACGGCCACTTCGGCCGTGAGCTGCCGGAGTTCACGTGGGAGCGGGCGGACCGGGTGGAGGCCCTGCGGAAGGCCGTGGGCCTGTAAGACCTGATCCCAGGCTTGTGCGAGGTCCGGTTCCTACGGGAACCGGACCTCGTTCGCGTTTCCCGGTGCGGGTCTACTCCTCGGTGCTCCGGTCCTTAATGGCCATCGACACCTGATCGGCGACCATCAGGCAGTCGTCGGCACCGGGCTTGAAGCCCAGTCCCCGCATGAAGTCGGTGAACAGATCGGCCGGGCCGTGCGGCGTCTCGGCGGCAGGAGCCTCGGGGAAGGCGTCCGGCACGAGATGCCGGAAGGGCTCGGCGACCTGCTCGTTGTTGGCCGCTGACGTCAGCTGGGCGAGCAGCCCGATGTCCCCTACGGTCTTCGCCACCTGGTCGTCGTTCTTGGCCAGCCACCAGACGACGGCACTTCCCGTGTCCCGATCTTGCTGATCTGCCCCTTGCTGTAGTGCACCGAGGAGGCGAACTGCGTCAGCGTGAACCCGGCCGACATCCGTAAGCGGCGCA
>JABFVM010000375.1 GCA_013362785.1 Streptomyces sp.
CACTTCCCGGAGGTTGTGCTCCGCGATGGCCCGCATCGGCGCCGGGTCCGGGTAGTCGCCGTCGAGAAGACGGAGGGGACCGGCGACGAGCCCGAGGTGCATGGCCAGGCGGTACAGCCGCAGACGATGATCGTCGAGGCCGTCTCGGTCGGGAACGCGGAGGGCGTCGTAGTGACGCCCGAAGCGGAGCCGGAGAAAGACGTGCTCGTGCTCCACGTCGGCGTACAGCAGGCCTTCGATGTCGATCAGCGCCGGTTGCCCGTCGGGGGTCAGCAGGACGTGGTCCGGCCCGAGTTCGCCATGGATGAGGGTGTGGCGACTCCGGGGGCGAACCTCGGCAGCCAACTCCCGCACCAGGTCGGCCAGTTCCTCCCGCACGGCCCCGATCCGCGGGTCCCGCACGGCCACCGTCTCGATCGAACGCAGGGCACCGTCGGCGACGCGCCGAGCACACGCACTGTCGTGGGAGGAACCACCGCTGTCGACGAGACCGACCTTGCCGAAGCGGGGCCCGGTGACGGCGTGCAGGGTGCCGAGCAGCTCGGCGAACCGCTCCATCGCCCTGGGCGCCGCCTGCGGATCGCGGCTCAGCAGCGCCTCCAGGCTGTCACCGGCCAGATCCTCCACGATCGCCGCATCGGCCGGCAGGTGGGTGTGGCTGGCGTCGGCGTAGAGGAGGCGGGGCGTGCGGACGCCCGCGGCGGCCAGGCGGTCGTGCGCTGCCGTGAACAGGTCGAGGCCGGTGGCGTGGGAGAAGGGGTCGCGGGGGTCGGCGGGGTCGTGAGGGTCATGGGGATCGCCGGGTCCGCCCGGGTCGGCGGGGTCGGTGGCGGTGGCGGTGGCGGTGGTGTCCCAGTAGTCCTCCTCGGCCGACCAGACGTAGGCGACGGCCGTCGTGCCGTCCTCGAAGGCCAGCCGGTAGACGCCCTTCCTGGTGCCGCCGCGTAGACGGGCAACGGCGGTGAGGGTGCGGGTGGGGCCGAGGGCGGCGTGGGCGAGGGGGGCGAGGTCGGTGCGGCTGAGGTGCTTGCGGGGGACGGTCACCTGGCGGATCGTCGCAGGACGGTCGGGTCGGCCGCATGTGGATTTGCGGGACACCGGCATCCGGCTTGTGGCCCGCCCGCACGTGGGTTTACGGCCCGCCCACACACGGCTTGCGACACACCCTCCCTTGGCGGTGCGGCTCACCCGCACACAGCTTGCGACACACCCTCCCGGGGCTGTGCCGCTCACCCGCATCCAGCTTGCGACCCGCCCCCACGTGGGTTCGCGGCCCGCCCACACACAGCTTGCGACACGCCCTCCCGTGGCAGTGCCGCTCACCCGCATCCGGCCTGTGGCCCCTCTGCATGCGGCCTGCTGTGGTCCCGGCGTCCTCCCCCGTCACCCCGCCCCACCCTGGACGCACCCCGCTCGCGCACGGGCATTCCTGCTCATACGCTCCGAAATGTGACGTCATCCTTGATCCGGGGCCGGCCGCGGCGTGGGCGCTCGCACATATCGGTGCGGGTGGTGCATGCCCTGGTGGGTGGGCTGGTCGGGGTGGTGTGGCTGGTGTTGCCCGGCCTGACGATCAGCGGTGCGATCGTGGGCGGGTCGGAGCGTCCCGTCGCCGGGGCGGAGCGGCCCGTCGCCGGGGCGGAGGGGCAGGGGGAGGTCGGGGAGACGTCCGCTGCCGATCTGGTGATGCCGATGGTGGCCGTCGTCGCCGTGCTGGTGCTCGCCGGGTACGGGTTCCTGCGGCGGAGGCGCCGGGCGCGGGGGCGTACGACGCCGGGTGGGACGCCGGTGCAGGCCGCCGAACCGGCGGTCGGAGAACTCGACGAGCAGGCGCGAGCCCTGCTGGTCGAGGCCGATGACTGGGTACGGGTCGGCCGGGAGGAGCTCGGGTTCGTCGAGGGGCGGGTCGCACTCCTCGCCGATCGGCCGGACGCCTCGGTCGGGGCGGGGGACGTCGAACCGTTCGGGCGGGCTCTGCGGGACGCCGAGGGCGAGCTGGCGGTCGCCTTTCGGATGCGGTGGCAGTACGAGCGCGGGGTTCCCGGAGAGGCGGCGGCTCGGCGGCATGTGCTCGCGGGGATCGTCGGGCGGGGTACGGAGGCAGGGCGGTTGCTGGATGCGCAGGCCGCCGCGTTCGACCAGGTGCGGGGGCTGGAGGAGGGGCTCGGCGGAGGGCTGGGCGAGGCGTTGGCCGTCGCGGAGGGCCGGTTCCGGGAGCTGACGGCACGTACCGGCGTCGCGGGCGAGACTCTGCGCGAGCTCGGCCTGCGGTACGCCCCGTCGGCGACCGCGGTCGTGGCGGGGCATGTCGAGCAGGCCAAGGACCGGCTGGTGTTCGCCACGACCCGGCTCAACCACGCCCGTCAGAGCGCCGACTTGGGTGAGCCGGAACGCGCCGCGGGCCAGTTGCGTGCCGCCGAGGGTGCCATCGCCCAGGCCGCCGTCTTCATCACCGGCGTCGACCGCCTCGCCGCCGAGCTCGCGAGGGCCGCGGCGATGGTTCCGGCCGCGTTGACCGGCGGGGAGGTGGAGATCGCCGGGGCGCGGGAGTCCCTGGCGGGAATGGGAACGGGGACGGGAACGGGAACAGGGACGCTGGGCGACGAGGCGTACGTGGACATCCCTCCCGGCGAGCTGCGCGCCCGTGTCACCCATGCCGACTTCGTGCTGGCCGTCGTACGGGAAGAGCTGATTTCGGGGCCGTACGACCCCCTCGACGTGCTGCGTCGGATCGTGCGGGGTGTGGTGCCCGTCGTCACGGGGCGGACCGGCGTCCTCTCGGCCGCCGCGCTGGTGTGCGCGCGCAGTGCGGTCGCCGACGCGGACGACGTCGTCGCGACACACCGGGCGGCGGTGGGCGCCGAGGCCCGCACCCGGCTGGCCGAGGCCCAGCGCCTGCTCGCTCCCCCGGCACCGGCACCGTCCGGGCGGGGCCCGCGCGAGGAGTCGACCGAACTCGTGGCAGCCGACACCCTGGCCGAACAGGCCCGTGAGCTGGCCGAACAGGACATCCGCGTACACGGCCACCCCATCGACGGCCCCGGCACGGACACGGACGGCCTCGCCGGAGCAATCCTGGGCGGCATCCTGCTCGGCGGCACCCCGGACGGAGGCCCACCACCCAGCTTCGGAGGCCCACACACCCGAGACCGACGCGGCGCCACAACCGCGGCATGAACGAACTCCCCGCCCCCACCCGACGAACGCCACACCAGACACCACCGGATAAGTCAGCAGACGCCAACGGCCAGCCGACCCGACGGCCCGTCCCCGGGAGGCTTCCCCATGAACTCCGGCATGCTGCTGGCCGCCGCCTTGGCCCGGCGCAGGTCCGGTACGACCGGGTGCCGGTCGCAGGACCACCCGCAGCCGCCGGCGATGGCCGCACGAACGGCGCGGACGGACCACCCACCCGCCAACGAACCCGCAGCCGTCAACGGCGAACCCGCCCCACAAGGGCCACCCGCACCGGACAACGAAACTCGCACGGGCGGTGCGGGTGGGCACCCCTCAGCCAACAACGAAACCCGCACAGGCGGAGCGGGCCGGCACCAGACCCGCCCCCTCAGAACAGGCTCAGCAACGCCTCCGCCGGATCCGCCACCCCGTTCTCCCCGTCCGGCAACGGCAGTTCGAACCACACCGTCTTGCCGCGCGGCGTCCGGCGGGAGCCCCACGCCGCGCTCAGGAGGCCGACCAGTTGGAGCCCGCGCCCGCCCTCGTCCGTGTCACGGGCGCGCCTCCGTCGCGGCTGGACCAGGCCGGAGTCCCAGACCTCGCACACGAGGGTGCGGTCCAGCAGCAGCCGGAGTCTGATGTCGCCCTCGCCGTAGCGCAGGGCGTTGGTGACCAGTTCGCTGACCAGGAGTTCCGTCGTGTCGACGAGCGGCTCCAGGTCCCAGGACAGCAGCTGTCCACGGGCGTACTCACGGGCCCGGCCCACACTGCGCGGCTCGCGCGGCAGCGTCCAGTCGCCGACCGAGTCCGCGGGCAGGCCCTGGACGCGGGCCATGAGCAGGGCGATGTCGTCCTCGCCGTGGTGGCTGTCGAGCGTGTGGAGGACGTGGTCGCAGACGTCCTCCAGGGGGCGCGTGGGGTCGGTGAGCGCGCCCACGAAGGCCTGGAGGCCCTCGTCCAGGGGGTGGTCGCGGGACTCGACCAGTCCATCCGTGTAGAGCGCCAGCAGCGCACCCTCCGGAAGCTCGACCTCCACCTCCTCGAACGGCTCCCCGCCGACACCGAGCGGCATGCCGGGCGGCACGTCCAGCATCAGTGCCGCCTCGCCGGGTTCGACCAGGACCGGGGGGAGGTGCCCGGCATTCGCGAAGGTGCAACGGCGCGTGACGGAGTCGTAGACCGCGTACACGCAGGTCGCGAGGTACACCTCGGACAGGTCCGCCTCGCGGGGGCGGCGGGCCGCGCGGGTGGCCTGCTGGACGCCGCCGGGGGCGCCGAGGCCGCGCGCGATCTCGTCCAGCGCCGAGAGGACCTCGGCCGGTTCGAGGTCCAGCAGCGCCAGCGTGCGTACGGCGGAGCGCAGTTCGCCCATCGCGACGGCCGCACGCAGACCCCGGCCCATCACATCGCCCACGACCAACGCCGTGCGGTGCCCCGGAAGTTCGATGACGTCGAACCAGTCGCCGCCGACCTCGCTCGGCCGGTCCGACGAGGAGTTGCCGGGCAGATAGCGGCACGCGATGTCCAGGCCGGACGCGACCGGGTCGCCGGGCGGCAGCAGGGACCGCTGCAGTATCAGCGCGCGCTCGTGCTCACGGCGGTACAGCCGGGCGTTGTCGATGCAGACCGCCGCCCGCGCCGCCAACTCCACCGCCAGATCCCGGTCCCGGTCCCCGAACGGCTCACTGCCCTTCGTCCGCGCGAACTGCGCCAGTCCTACGACGGTGTCGTGGGCGACCATCGGCACGGCGAGCGTGGACTGCACGAGGCCGCCGTCCTCGCCGGGCACATGCTGCGGCTTGGCGGTGCGCAGGGCGTCCGCGCCGGGCGAGTTGAAGGGGTAGTGGTGGACGGCGCCGACCGCGACGGGGGCGACCGGCGCGCCGCCACCGATGAACGGCACGTCGGATACGGCACTGGAGAAGGCGACGCGGCGCAGTTCGGCGCTGCCGTCGGCGAGGCCGGGCGGGGTCTCGTCGCCGGCCAGCAGGCCCTGGTAGAGGTCGACCGTGGCCAGGTCGCAGAAGCCGGGGACGACGACGTCGAGGAGTTCGCGGGCCGTCGTCTCCAGGTCGAGGGAGTTGCCTATGCGGGCACCGGCCTCGTTCAGCAGGGCGAGATTGCGCCGGGCGGCGGCGGCCTCGCGGGCGGCGGCGCGACGTGCGGTGATGTCGGTTCCGAGCCAGGCGATGCCGATGGGCCGGCCGCTGCCGCTGTGCACCCGGTAGAGGTTGACGGACCAGTGCCGACGCTCGTCGGAGCCCGGCAGAAAGCCTGTGACGTGCATGTCCGTGATGGAGTCGCCGCTCTCCAGGACCCGGCGCAGGGTGGCCGCGACCCGGTCGGCCTCGGGCCGGGGCAGATAGTCGTGGACCTCGCGGCCGCGGTGGTCGTCCGGAGCTCCGCCGAAGAGGGAGGCGAACCGGTTGTTGACCCGACGGACCTTCAGTTCGGGGTCGATCAGCACGAATCCGAAGGGAGATTGACCGAAAATCGCCTGAGAGGCGGCGAGGTCGGTCTCCATCCGGCGCAGTGTGCGGACGTCCACGACGATGCAGACGGCGGCGCTCTCGCCGTCCTCCGTCCGCGTCGGCATGACGTACACCTCGGCGAGCCCGTCCCTGCCGCGCCCTCCGTCACCGTCGTCCGGCATCCGGAACGGCACCACACCGGTCCACTCCCGCCCGTCCAGGATCTCGGCCATCTTGCGCTGGCCCTGCTCGCGCAGGTCGGGGTCGATGAACGCCGCTATCGGGTCCATGCCGACGGCCCGCTCGGCCGGGATGCCGAAGACCTGCTCGGCGCGCAGGCTCCACTGGTCGACCAGGCCGTCGGGGCCGATGGAGAAGGAGGCGACCTTGATGTAGTCGTAGATCGAGCCGGGCGGGCTGCTCTGCCAGATGGGGTCACCGGGGCGGATGTCGTGGTCGGGACCGAAGCCGGGGTTGCCGACGCCGGCGGCGGAGGGAGCGGGTGTGCCCTGGGCGGGGACGCCGGTGTTGCCGGTGGCCTGTGCGGCGCGGGATGCCCGGGTGTCCTGAGAGGCCTGCGCGGCCCGTGTGTCGCGGGAGGCCTGTGTGTCGTGGGCCGCCCGCTCTCCCGCGGCCCTGGTCCTCGCGCCATCCGACGGGTCCTCGGACTCCGTGGCCTTCGCTGGTATCTCGCTCACGCGAACCGTCCCCTCCAGCTCACCGCGTCCGGCACCGGTCACCGGCGGCGGCTGCCCGCAGTATCCAGCACTACGGCCCCGCACAACACGGTGTTCACGATCACAGCACGTTCCCGATGGTTTTCGGTCCGGGACGCGGAAACACTTCCAGTCTTCTAACCAGCGGACACGCAGTCGAATCACGCGATTGGACACCTGCCACTGGCCTGAACCATTCGCTCGACAGGGTGGAGTGGGACGTACAGCGCCGTGGACGCCTACTGACGGGTTGTACAGGAACCGGGAGCCGCCGAGGTCACTCCGGCACCGCGAGCTCGAACCACACCGTCTTGCCCGTGTTCCGGCCCGGCCGGGTTCCCCATCGGCGCGAGGAATGCGCCACGAGCTGAAGTCCGCGACCGCTCTCGTCCTCGGGGTGGGCGGTGCGTTCACGGGGCGGGTCGGGGAGCGGGTCGGAGACCTCGACCAGGAGGACGTCCTCGAGGTCGCCGGGACGGACCAGGCGTACGCCGATGGGGCCGGTGGCGTGCCGGAGGGAGTTGGTCACCAGTTCACTGACCAGCAGCGCCGCGATGTCGGCGAGACTGTCGAGGCCCCAGGCGCGCAGGCGTTCACGGACGGCGCTGCGCGCGGCGCGCACCGCGCCGGGCTCTGCGGGAAAGCTCCACTCGGCGCAGTCGCCTTCGGTGTCGATCACGCCGATCACTTCCCAGGCCAGCAGGTCCGCCCATGTCCGGTTTCGTGGGGTTAATAGCCACATACCCGATATTCAGAGGGCGGTACCGCACAGAAGGGGCGGCCCACAGGGATGTTTCAACGCCGGCCGACGGGCCTCACAGCCACCGCGCCGCCTCCCGCACCGCCGGCACGTCCTGGTCCAGCCAGTCCACGTCCCACAGTTCCCCGGGGTTCAGCCAGCGCAGCGCGTCATGGTCCTGGAGCGGCTTGGGCTCCCCGGCGCCGGGGAGGAGACGGGCGGTCCACACCTGGAGGACATAAGGGGGGCGCAGCGGCCACTCCCCCGGCACCCGCTCGACGACCTCGGCGTCCACGCCGAGTTCCTCCCGCAGTTCGCGCACGAGCGCCGCCTCGGGTGTCTCCCCGGGCTCGACCTTTCCCCCGGGCAACTCCCAGCGCCCGGCCAGCTCCTCGGGGGCGCTGCGGCGTGCCGCGAGCAGGCGGCCCTCGTCCAGCAGCGCGGCACCGACCACGATCCGTTCCGTCATGCGCCGGAGCCTACGGGAGTCAGTGGTCGGGGCTGTTCCCGTTCTGCGCGATCCGCTCGACCCAGTACAGCTGCTTGTGGCCCCGGCTATCCAGGCTGTCCGCGATCTTCTGGGCCTCCGCCCGTGTCGCGTACCGGCCCACGCGGTAGCGATTGCCGTTGTCGTCCTGCCGGACGACGAGCCAAGGAAGAGTGATCGTGCTGTCGTTCATCGCGCCCCACCGCTCCTTCCCGCCCGCGGCCTGTGCCGTGCCCCGCCCGCTAAGGAAACCGCAATCCGCATATGCCCGAGCCTACGCCTAACCTTTACGGAGCGAATACGGCTTTTCACAAAGAGGTACGCAACCAGCCAAGTCGCAGGGGGCGCACGGCATCGAATGCGCCGTGCGGGGACGTCGATGCATCCGGTCACGGGCATACCGGGGACGCGCGCTACGACCTGCGAGAACGGCCAGATTCCAACGGCCGGGGAAGAGGCGGGAGTTGGGGTTCCGGCGGGGGCAACCGCCGGGGACGTGTGCGCTACTTCACCAAAGGTGTGCGCTACTTCACGGGGAGGTGGTACGCGATGCGGTATCGGTCGGCCGGGACCACCACGTCCGCCGTCTCCACGGGGCGGCCGGACGCGAAGTAGGTGCGCTGGATGACGAGGACGACATGGCCGGGGACGCCGCCGAGTGAGAGCAACTCCTCCGCCAGGCCGGGGCGTGCGCCGACCTCCTCCGTCATGTTGTCCACGACGACGTCGATGGCCGCCATGCGCTCGACGACGCCCATGCCGCCGAGCGGGCCCTCCTCGGGCAGCATCACGGGCGTACGGCCGGTGACGGCGAGGGGCTCCCAGGAGGTGGACAGCATCATCGTCTCGCCGGCGTCCCGGAAGACGTACCGCGTGCACATGACGCGGTCGCCGGGCCGGATGGCGAGCCGCTCGGCGATCGCGACGCCGGCCTCGGCCTGCTCGCTGCTGGACTCCCAGGTGCCGCGGGTCTCGCCCTCGGCCTGCTCCTGCCGGAAGGGCGTGGCGCCGCTCGGCGGGCGGAAGCCGGAGCGGGAGATACGGCGGGGTACGGGGCGCTCGCGGACGTACGTCCCGGAACCGGAGCGGCCCTCGACCAGGCCCTCGGCCATCAGGACCTTGCGCGCCTCCAGCGCGACGGTGTCCGAGACGCCGTACTCCTCGCGGATCCTGGCCTGGGACGGGAGCCGGGTGTGCGGTGGCAGCGAACCGTTGACGATCTTCTTGCGGAGATCACCCGCGACGCGCAGGTACGCCGGCTGCTCACCGAAAGTCACTGGCCGCTCCCATCAGGTTGTACAGACAGCAACAGCGTGGCAACCCTGGGTTGTCCCATGCAAGCAAAGGCCAGAGAATCACTCGATGTGATGACATACGGCCCCGGAGGGCTTTACGCAGGCACTTTCTCCCCGCTATGGCCGCGCCCACACATCGGTTCACGCATTCAGGCCGCCGCGCTGCCGCCGCCGTCCGCGCCCTCGGAGTCGTCCTCGTACGTCGGATAGGTGGTGTCCAGGCCCAAAGCCTTGCGTGCGGTGACGGTCGTGGGGCCGTCGACGTACTCGTACGCCTCGTCGTAGTGCTCGTAGTAGTCGTCCACGTAGGGCGACTTGGCCGCCGCCGTCCACTCCTTGCTCGCGTCCCGCAGGTCCTCGACCAGATCGGCGACCTGCTCCTCGGCCTTGGCGGGCCAGGTGTGTCCGCTCAGCGCCTTCGCCTGTGCGCCGGTCACGTCCGCGACCTCGCCGGCCCACGTCTGGTTGGCGAGCAGGGCGTCCTCGGCGTAGTCGTCGGGCTCCCCGTCGAGCGCGTCGTCGACCGCCCGCATCGCCTTCAGGAAGGCGACCTGGTCCGCGTCGAGGGTCGTCGCGTCGTTGCGCAGCGAACCGGTCAGCCCGCCGTTCTCCTCGGCGCTGCCGAACAGGCAGGTGATCTCGCGGTCGCCGAAGCGCCAGCTCCGCCGGGACGGGATGAAGTAGTACACGTCCGCGTCGTCCGGTACGGCCCAGGTGTCCATGGCGTAGGCGTCCTGGAGGGCGTAGCACTTGTCGTCGGCGATGCGGGTGACCTCGTCGTCGCCCGGGAAGGCGCCGCCGGGCAGTTTGACGACCGCGAAGACCTCGCCGTCATGCCTTCCGGAGCAGGGCACCTCGTCGATGTCGTACGCCTCCCCCTCCAGGTTGCCGGTCGGCGAGTCGAAGCAGTCGCCCTTGGTGAGCGCGTAGGGGGTGCCCTCGCCGCTCGCGGCGTCCTTGAAGCCGCCCCAGGCATCGGAGGCGGCGCCCGTGGACAGCGCCAGCACCCACAGCGCGAGCCCGACGGAGGACAGCACGGAACCGGCGACCGCCATCCCCTTGCCCCGCTCCCCCCGCCTCTTGATCTGCACCAGCGCGATGACTCCCAGCAGCAGACCCACGGCGGGCAGGAAGCACAGGATGCCGAGGACCAGGGCCCCGATGGCCACGCCGTTGACGGGCGTCTGGCGGCCATGGGGGCCATAAGGGCCGTACGGCGCATAGGGGTTGTAGGCGTACGGCGCCGGGGTGCCGGGTCCGCCATGGGGGTACTGCCCCTGGGGCTGCGGGGGTCCGGGAGGCGGAGGTATGGACACGGGTACCGTGCTCCTGGTTCGGGCGGCGGGGCCGGGGCTGGGAACGGGCGTACGAATGGCGGAATGGTACGCAGGGGGCGAGGGGGATGCCATGCGGGTTACGAACGCGACGATCCGGGCGGTGAACGGGTTGACCGCCCGGTGGGCGGGGGCCTCGGGAGCCGCTGAAGGCGGGACGGTCTTCTCGGCGGCGGGGGTCTGGCCGCTGCTGGCGTTTCTGGCCGACGGGGCGGGTGGTGCGGCACGGGAGGAGCTGGCCGCCGCGGTGGGCCTGCCGGCGGACGAGGCGGCGAGCGCGGCGCGGGAGCTGCTGGGCGCGATGAGCGCGATGCCTGGGCTGGACTCGGCGCTCGGGCTGTGGACCAGGCGGACGCTGGAGCTGCGGGAGCGGTGGGAGGCGGGGTTGCCGGTGGCGGCCCATGGGGTGCTCACCGGGGACGGGCCGGCCGACAAGGCCGCGCTGGACGCCTGGGCGGTCAAGCGGACGGGTGGGTTGATCGAGGAGATGCCCGTCCAACTGGACGAGGACACCGCGATGGTGCTGGCGAGTGCGCTGGCGTTGCGGACGGAGTGGCTGCGGCCTTTCCGGGACTGGCCGGTCTCGCCGGAGGCCGGGCCGTGGAGCGACCGGAGGCTGCTCGGACTCCACCGGCAAAGCACGCTGCTGGACCGGGTCGGGGTCGCCGACACATCGGCCGGTCATGTCACCGAGCTGAAGGTGCTGGGCGACAACGCCATCGACGTCCATCTGCTGCTGGGCGAGGAGGGGATGTCGGCGGGGCAGGTGCTGGGGGCCGGGGTGGACATCCTGGCGCGCAGGTGTCCCGTGGTGCCGGGGCCGCACCTTCCTTACGGGGAGGTGGGACCGGGCCTGCGGGTCGTGAAGCAGCGCTCCGCCCAGCCCGTACCGCCGACGCTGGACGTCCGGACCGTGGCGTTCGACATGCACTCGCACCACGACCTGCTGGAGCTCCACCGCGTCTTCGGCCTCACCACCGCGCTGGACAGGACCCGCGGGCACTTCCCCGGCATCAGCGACTTCCCACTGGCCATCGGGTCGGCCCGGCAGGCGGCGATGGCGAGGTTCGGGCGGCTCGGTTTTCGGGCGGGGGCGGTGACGGCCGTCGCCTTCGCGCCGGGCGGCGGCGTACCGCAGCTCCGGTGGGTGACCACCTCCGTCAAGGCCTCCTTCGACCGGCCCTTCGGCTTCCTCGCCCTGCATCGCCACTCGCGGCTCGTCCTCGCGGCGGGCTGGGTCACGGACCCGGAGCCGTACCGCGAGGACGAGGGGGACTGAGGTCGGGCTACTGACTCGGGGCTAGAACTGGAGCGCCCAGGCGTCGATCCGGCCGGTGTCCAGGTTCGCGTTGTCGCTCACCCGGAGTTTCCACGTGCCGTTGGCGGCCTCCGAGGAGGCGTTGACCGAGTACGTGGTGTTGATGTTGTCCGAGCTGCCGCCCGTGCCGTACGACTTGAGGGTGTAGGCGGTGCCGTCGGGGGCGATCAGCTGGACCTGGAGGTCGCCGATGTACGTGTGGACGATGTGGACCTCGACGGCGAGGGCCGAGGGGGCGTTGCCGGAGACGCCGGAGACCGTCACCGGGGACTCGACCGTGGAGTTGTCGCTGATCGGGTAGTCGGCGGTGTTCTCGAAGCGCGGGCCGGGCGGGGTCGTCGTGCCGCCGCCGACGTAGAGCAGGCGGTTGGGCGAGCCGGAGCCGGGGCTGGTGACGACGCCGGTCGTGGCGGCGGACGTCAGGGCCGAGGAGACCTGGGCCGGGGTGGACGTGGGGTGGTCGGCGAGGTAGAGCGCGGCCGCGCCCGTCACGTGCGGGGTCGCCATCGACGTACCGGAGATGGTGTTGGTCGCCGAGTCGGAGGAGTTCCAGGCCGAGGTGATGGAGGAACCCGGGGCGAAGAGGTCCAGCACCGAGCCGTAGTTGGAGTAGCTGGCCTTGGCGTCCGACGAGGTCGTGGCGCCGACCGTGATCGCCTCCGTCACGCGGGCGGGGGACCTGGTGGAGGCGTTGGTCGACTCGTTGCCGGCCGCGACCGCGAAGGTGACGCCGGAGGCGATGGCGTTGCGTACGGCCGTGTCGAGGGCGGAGTCGGCGCCGCCGCCGAGGGACATGTTGGCGACGGCCGGCTTGACCGCGTTCTGGGCGACCCAGTCGATACCGGCGACCACCTGCGCGGTCGTACCGGAGCCGGAGTTGTCCAGCACCCGGACGCCGACGACCTTGGCCTTCTTGGCGACGCCGTACGCGTTGCCCGCGACCGTGCCCGCGACATGGGTGCCGTGGCCGTGGCCGTCCTGGGCGGTGTTGTCGTTGTCGATGGCGTCGTAGCCGTAGGAGGCACGGCCGCCGAAGTCGCTGTGGGTGATGCGGACGCCGGTGTCGATGACGTACGCCGTCACGCCCTGCCCGGCCGAATCCGGGTAGGTGTAGGAGCTGTTGAGCGGGAGGGCCTTCTGGTCGATGCGGTCCAGGCCCCAGGAGGGCGGGTTGGTCTGGGTGCCGTTGATGGTGAAGGTGCGGTTCTGGACGACCGAGGCGACCGCCGGGTCGGCGGCGAGCCGCTTCGCCTCGGTCGCCGAGGCCTCGATCGCGTAGCCGTTCAGGGCCTTCCGGTACGTCCGCTCGATACCGGCGCCGTACTTCTCGACCAGGGCCCGGCCCGCCTTGGAGCCCGAACGGGCGTGGTCCGCCCTCAGGGTCACGAGGTAGCTGTCGGCCACGGCGCCGGCCGCGCCCTCGTACTGGATACGGCCCTCGGGTGCGGCCGCGGCGGGGAGAGCGGTGATCAGGCCCGCGACCAGCGTCGCGGTGGCCGTCGCACTGAGCGTGGCGAGTCTTCGCCGGGTGTCTCTTCGGGAGTCGCGCGTCACTGCCATCTGAGGGGTCCTCCTCAATCGGTGGTGCGCTGGTGGGGGGTGCACGGGTGCGGACGGATCCAGGGAGTGGACAGGAACATGTCAACTGTCTGTGTCGCACCTGTGCGCCAGCCGAAAGATTGAGGCCTCCACAGGAATTGCACAAGGGCTCTGCACGGAAAGAAGAAGGGGGCGCCGTCGGCGCCCCCTCACCTCTCGTCCGCTCGCTACCAGATGCGCTTGGGGTCGCAGTGGCGCTTGTAGTGGCCCTGCGGGACGGGGACGTTGCGCTCGGCGTCGTGGATGGCTGCCTCCTTGCTGTTGCCGCTGCCGGTGCCCCGGTCGACACCGACGACGTTGTTGTCGGTGATGCGGACGATGTGGCACTGGACCGTGGCGTGCCAGGTCCGCTGGATGGTGACGCCGCTCTCCGGAGCGACGGGACGGGTGCTGTCGGCGGACGCGACCGGCGCCGCGAGGCCGCCGCCGAGCACGATGGCCAGCGCGCCGACGGTGAGCGCGGTACGGAGCTTCCTCATGGACTTTCCTCGCTTCGTCGTGGATGTCGGGTTGCGAGTGCGTGCCGCGGCGTCTACGACCCTCGCACCCGCCGCCCGCCCCACGCAGCGCCCCGCGGGGGAGTTGGCAGTCCGGTGTCAGTCGGGGCAGTCCGGAGGCTGCCATGGGGAACCGGTCCTGAACCGTCCCGGCTCCCGCCGCTACGTACAAGGCGTACCGACAGCGGTCATGGAGGAGAACACATGGCGTACGACACGGCCCGTCCACCCCGCGTGGGGCGGCGCGACAACCCCTCGCTGGCGACGGTGGTGGGCACCGAACTGGCCCGCAACAAGCGGGGGTTCGTCCCCTGGTACCACCTGCTCGCGCCCGTCGTCATCACGGTCCCGCTCTTCCTCGGCGCCCTCGGCTCCTCCGAGGCGAAGGCCGGCCAGACCTTCGAGGTGTTCCGCAATGTGACGCTGGAGTTCTGGGGCGTGCTGGTGCCGATGACGGCGGGGCTCGCGGCGGCGCTGACGGTACGCGCCGACCAGGACGCCTGGCGGCTCCTGCTGTCGTACGGCGTTCCGCGCCGGCGCTATTTCATCGGCAAGGTGGCCGCCCTGGGGGTCCTCGGGTTCGTGTCGTCCACCGTGCTGCTGGTGATGCTCTCGCTGGGCGCGGTGATCAGCGGGAAGTTCCCCGGGGCGATGGGGACGGTGGCCGCGGCGGTCTATCTGCCCTGGCTGGTGGGGTTGTCCATGACCGCGATGGCCGTGCTCGTCGCCGTGATGTGGGGCACCGGGCCCAGCATCGGCGTGGGCGTCGCGGGGCTGCTGTGCGGGGCGCTGGTCTCGGACAAGGTCTTCTGGTTCCTCGTGCCGTTCTCCTGGCCCATGCGGGTCGTGCTGCCGCTGGCCGGGATCGGGCCCAACGGGGTGCCCCTGCCCGACGACAGCCCCGTGACCGATCCGTCGGCGATCCCGCTCGCCGTGGGCCTCGCCGTCGTCCTGACCGGGCTGCTGCTGCTCGCCGGCAGTGCGCACATGAGCCGTAAGGAGATCTGAGCATGACCGCGAACCCGGCCACGGCGGTCCCCGCGCTGGCCATCCATCAGCTGCACAAGCACTACGGCGCCCATCGCGCCCTCGACGGCGTGGATCTCACCGTGCGGCAGGGCGAGGTCTACGGACTGCTCGGGCCGAACGGCGCCGGCAAGACGACCCTGATGAAGGCGCTGCTGGGGCTGCAACGGCCCACGTCGGGCCGTATCGAGCTGTTCGGCGGCCCGGTCGGACGGGAGTCGCTGGCCGAGGTCGGCGCCCTGATCGAGGTCCCCGGGCTGTGGCCGACGCTGACCGGGCAGGAGACGCTGAAGGTGCACGCCGCGCTGCGCTGTGTGCCGGAGGAGTGGATCGAACCGGCGCTGGAGCTGGTCAAGATGACCGAGGCACGCGACCGGCGGGTCGGCGCCTACTCCCTCGGCATGCGCTGGCGGCTGGGCATCGCCGTCGCGCTGCTGGCCCGGCCGAGGCTGATCGTCCTCGACGAACCCACCAACGGGCTCGACCCCGTCGGCATCCGGGAGATGCGCGGGATCATCCGCTCGCTGGCCGACGAGGGCGTGGCGGTGCTGATCGCCAGCCACCAGCTCGCGGAGGTCGCCCAGGTCTGCGACCGGGTGCACGTGCTGGTGGCCGGGCGGACCCGGTACGAGGGCGCGCTGGCCGGGCTCGCCGTCGACGGTGACCTGGAGGCCGGGTTCTTCCGGCTGCTGGAGACCGCCGAGGCGGGCGTGCGCTGAGGGCGACCCGGGATCAGGAGGCGTGGGTCAGGAGGCCCGTTTCGGCCGGGCGCGGTCGGTGTCGGTCCGGTCGGCGTGGGTCCGGAAGCGGAAGGGGGTCGTGCCGACGGGGGCCGCGCCTGCCGGGGCCGAGGCGAGTGACACCAGCTCGGAGCGGCCCCGCACCCCGAGTTCGTCGTAGAGCCTGCGGATGCGGCGGTACATGGACCGCTCGGAACAGTAGTGGCGGCGCGCGATCTCGTTGACCGTCATGGACGTACACAGCTCCCGCACCAGCTCCCGCTCGTCCCTGCGCAGTTCGGGGACATCCGGGAGCGCGGGGCGCGCGGGCCGCGGCTGCCGCCGGGGCTCCTCCGCATCGGCCTCCTCGGCGTGCGCGGCGGCATGGGCGGACAGCTGTGCGTGCACCATGCCGATCTGGCTCTCGCCCGAGATGGCCAGGTTGAACACGAAGTTCGCCCCGGACCGGATGGCGTAATAGGTGTGGTGGCCCGAGACGTCGTTGGTCACGGCGATGAGCAGGGCGAGCGGATGCCGTACGCGTATGGCGCGCAGTTGCTCGGCCTGGAACTCACTGTTGACCGGGAGCAGCACCGGAAGATCGAGAGCGGCGGCGTCGGTGGCCGCCAGGTCCTCGTCGTCGATGAAGTCGACGCGGTCGAGGCTGCGCCGGAGCATGTCGAGCGGTGCGTCGGACGGATGCGTCGAATGGGTCGGGTGGGTCGGGTCGAAGTGGCTCTTGAGGCCGGAGTGGACCAGTACGTGAGAGTGCTGAGAAGCATGCTGAGACTCGTGCACAGCGAATCTTTCCCCCGTGTGTGGTGAATCCCTTTGGTCGTCGGTGCCGGCGGGTGCCGCCGTCGGACCGGGCGGCCGGCCGCGCATGGTCAGTGCGTGCCGACCGGGACGGATCGTCGGGGGCCCTGCCGTCAGGTCGTGTCGTCAGGTCTTGTCGTCAGGTCTTGTCGTCAGGTCGTGCCGCAGAGCTTCATGGTCCGGCTGAGAAGAACTCCCAGGCTCACCTTGTCACCGCCCTCGCCGGTCGCGCGGACCGGCCCGATGTCGTCGAAACCGGCCTTGCGGGCCCGGTCGTTGAGCGCGTAGGTGGTGCCGTCGGGGACGGTGATGACGGCCTGGTCGCCCTTGCGGCACTCGGCGGTGGCGCGGTCGACGGTCAGCGGCCACATGAAGCCGAGGTTCTTCTCGGTGATCACCTGCTTCGTGGACGTCGGACTGGGCAGCGGCGTCGGCTCGTCGCCGCCGGTATCGGTACGGCCGCCGCCTCCGCAGGCGGCGAGTGCCAGCAGGGCCAGGCCGGTGAGGGCGGATGCCGTGGTGACGGCGATAGGGCGGAGCTTGTCGGTCATGCGGAGCTTGTCGGTCATGCGGGGCTTCTTGGTCATGCGGAGCTTCTTGGTCATGTGTCGGCCACCTCGTTCCGGAGGGTGCGGGTGTGGTGGAGTGCGCTGTCGGCGGCGAGCAGTGCGGCGTAGCCGTCCTCC